>NZ_JBXWLA010000022.1:0-84115 GCF_058191755.1 Serratia sp. CoH_122_TC_1 | reverse complement strand
CGGCGCCCCGGCCCAGGGTCAGTCACGGGGACGGACGCCTTGCGCGTAGCCAGGGCTAAGGGAATACACCAGAAAGGACCAGGCTTTTTTGCCTGGCGGCATCAGCGAACGACCGCACAAGCGGTCGGGCAGTGAAAGCGGCGCAGGCGACAGCCTGCTGCAAGCGATGGGTGCATTGGTTCCTGCCGGCTCAACGCCGGTTGGAACCAACAGGGCGGCAAAAACAGAGAAAAAGGGGGCCATGCCCCCTTTCCCTTAAACAGCGTGTAACACCGCCTTGAATTTCGTGATCATATCAACCAGGCGAAGTCGTTCGCTCCAGTCGTTGGCGTAATACATCGGGGTATGCCTGACTTTAAACATTTTCATCGTCAACGTATTTCCGGTATAGACCGAGGCCGGTAATCCCAAGAGCGCAAGCTGGATAAAACACATATCCGCAGCCAAAGGATCGATATCGGTACAACGGATATAAAGCGCTTGTTGCGGGTTATACCCTTTAGAGAGCAGGTGTTCAGCAGCGGCGATCACCATGCCGCCCGAACCACTGGCAGGTTCATCCAACGTGATAAACGGGCGATGTTCCAGCTCTTTAACATGGTCCCCGAGTGTCAGGGCGGCAATGAGTCGTGAGACTTCGCACGGCGTGAAGAATTGCCCCATCGACGACGAGCCAAATTCAAGCTCCATAAATATCCCGCCCAGCAGGTCATCCATTCCCCCTTCCATCGCGTCGATTAAGAAACAAAAAAGTTGCTGCATCCTCTGCAGATCTACAGCCTCGTATCGCTTACAAATCTGAACCGCTTCTTCCCTGCCCTCCTCTGACCGTACTCGCGCCAAATCGAGTTCGTTAGCAGCCAGGCGAATGAAGTCGCGGAAAACATCGAGACGACGGTGATAGGTCGCGATAACAGAGAACGTTTTGATGAATTGTTTTCTGGCTTCGCGTGGCGTCAAACGCGGCGCACGTTGAACCGGGGTTTCAGGGGCTAACAGTGCATCGAAGGAAAGTTGGTTGCTCATGGTGTGTCTCCCTTGGGAGGCAAGAACTCATTTTCTCGCCATGGCGCAAAAACAAGGCTCGCCAGTCAGGGATGTGGCAGGTACGACGGCCGAAGCCGCATGCGTAAACGAGTGGAACAACGTGAAAGGAGTGCGAACGGGTGATGCCGGCGGCGCCAGCGAATACTTGCCACAGACCAGCGCGAGGCTAGATTAAGCGCGGCGAAACATGAGATCTCGCGCACCATCACACAACAATTAAAGTAATATCATTTTAATATCATAACAATCCAATAAAACAGGCTTGACACACAAACCCAAAAGACTATTATTTAAACCTCATTTCACTATCAAAGTAATATTAAAAAAAGGTAGAAACGATATGATTATAACAGTAGGAAACACCAAGGGCGGGGTAGGCAAAACCACTTTGGCAGTAAACATCGCTGCAGCACGAGCACAACAGGGTCGAGATGTATTATTGATAGATGGGGATCGACAAGGCACGGCTCAAATCGCTGTTGGCATAAGGGCAAATGATGATTCGCTGCCAGGTATCGCCTGTGTGTCTTATCCCGAAGGACCGATCCTTCGTGCTCAAGTGCTCCAGCAAAAGATGAAATATGATGACATCATCATTGATGCCGGTGGCAGGGACTCCACAGCGTTACGTGCTGCTTTAGTGCTATCCGATGCACTGTTGGTTCCATACCGTCCTGGAAGCTTCGACGTTTGGGCTCTTGAAGACATATCTGCACTGATCAAAGAAGCGCGGAGTGTGAGAGATGGGTTGAACGTTTTCGCTATTATCAACGCTGCCGACTCCAATCCACACTCGATTGATAATCGAGAAGCAGCAGAAGTGATTGCAGACTTCCCAGAACTGACACTAATCCCCAAACATATTGTGGCGCGTAAAGCGTGGTCGAATGGGGCAGCATCAGGGAAATGTACGCTTGAAATGAAACCAAGGGATCCCAAAGCTGACGCTGACCTGGAAAGATTAATATCAATCTTATTTTCATAGTCATTTAACACTATTTGAATATCAAAGTAATATTAATAAACGATTAAAGAGGTAATAAATGGCTATTGTAAGACCCACGAAAAAACACACTACCCCTGCTGAAGACAGCGCAGCAGAAGCCTTTATAAATTCGGCTCCAGATGGCGCGGCAACGCGAAGAAAGGGCGTAGTAAAGGGCAAACGCCAACAGATCACGTTAACGATAGATCCTGAGATTTTGGACCGGCTCGATGTGAAAGCCGCTGAAGATGGAGTGTCTCGGGCTGCGCTCATCAACATCGCAATTCGCCAGCTATTGAACCGAGGAGCCACAGTTGGAGGCGGGAGTTAATTAACTATCATTTTAATATTAAAACGCTATGAAAACAGGGTTGTTTGAATTGCATTTTGGATGGTAATTGAGAGGAATAACCAATGACACACGAAGTTATGGAAAAAATCATTGCCCTGGCCGATTACCAAAATATGATTAGCCCTGGGAGCCACCCAGCAAAGGGGCAATTCGTTGTCACCGGCACAACCCGCGGCGATAACGCAATACGTTTGGGTTATTGCATTCAGGTTCGAAAAGGCCGCGGTCAATTCGGCTCTGACATGGTTTTTCTGCGCCATCCGGACGGGACAATAAACACGCATGAGAATCAGTTCTATCTCAGCATGACAGACGTACAAATTCAGCTTGCTCGTTCGGTCTTCAGCATCATGCCAGAAGATGAAGATGACTCACGGGGCTATTGCTGCTGCGGAAAAATCCGCGAATTCGGGTTCGTTGTCGAAAACTCAGGTTCAGTACAAACACCTGATCACCCGTTTGTGATAACGATCTCTAGTGAAAACGCTTAACAGAATAGTTAGGAATATCAATACACTAATCGCCAATCAAAGCAAGATTACCACAACATCAAAAAAATATCTTTTAGATATCATTTTAATATTAAAATGATATCTAAAAAAACAATTCAGTTTTTAACGTGAAGCAGTAAAACTTTCTCCGCAAACCCCTCGTCCAGCACATAGAAATAACACTCCGGGACGTTAAGTACACGTGCCAGTGAGCACATAGTCGTAAAGGACGGGGTGTAGGTACCACTCTCGTATTGGGAGATCCGCGAACGAGCAGTGGCTTCATCAATACCCGCCAGTACGCCCAGTTTCTCTTGTGTAAGCCCAGCCCGGAGGCGGGCGCTTTTCAGTCGTTGGGGAACCATGGTCAGCCGTCATAGAAAGGATTGACGACATGTTTAGCATCACTTAACATCAGACTTGTTTAGAGTTACTAAACACCGAGACACCAACCATGCAGTACGCCAGGAAACACCAGGGAAAAAAGGCCGGTCATTGACCGGCCTGTCTTTTATTGGCATTCCACACACCAGTCATTCTCCGGGGATCTTTCAGTATCGCCACAGCGTCCACTCCAGGCATCGAGAACTGGTCGGGGATATAGTGGAGCAGGACGATCACTTCCACGACAAGCAGTCCGGGTGACCCCATGTTCGAGCGCCAAGGCTACTGGGTAATCGATATTCACCAGCATCGACGACGGCACGTTATAGTAGGCTACCGCATGCAGGAGCTAGCCAAGAATGATAGGAAAGATCATTGATGCTCCTTGAGAAGTGCCACGCGAAACTGGCGCCGTAACGCCCCACGGTACGATACCAGTTTTACGCAGCACAAACTTTTATGAATTGTACCAATCCCACAGGAAGATTGCCCCAACGGCCGCATACGTCAGCGCTAACCTCCGACGTGCATAGGTTTGGAAAAATCAGTCGGAAGTGAAAAAGTGTCGTAAAAATGAATAAAAATCGCTGTTCATGAACTGATTGTCAGTTTCAAAATACCATTTTTTTACTAAATAACATATTGAATAATAATGATATTTAATCATAATTTAATCATTTCAAAAGTCACCTGTATCTAGATAAGACGGTTTTTGCTAAGTACAATTCAAAAACGTTATCGAACAGGAGGATTTATGAACACTCTCTACTTAGTAATTTATCTTTTCATCGAACTTTCAAAAGTTGCGGACAAGCTTATTCCTCTATTTACCAGCGCATCTTTGTTAGTTGCGTTAGTGACAGTGCTGACCCTTTTGTTCAAAGGAAAAGCGTAATGGCGAAAAAACTCTGGATAAAAATGCCCACAAACTGGATTCACAAGGAAGGCTTGCGAGCATTTGGTTGGTCAGTCCGTTCTGTAAAAGTAAGCAATGCACATAAAATCGCGGCGCTGCAATTGTATGTAGCGATAGCTATGACATGTGAGGATATGGAGATAACTAACCAAGAGGGGACGTCGCTAACCTGTTTCGCGTCATCACTAACTTACAACAGGCTGCAAGTGATGACAGGACTGAGTAGAGCGTCAGTTGCTGGCGGTCTGTCACTTCTTGAAAACAACGAAATCATTAAGGTTTTCAGAGAGGGGAGGAAAAATTACTACAGCCCGGCTGACTATAACGGAGTCAGCGGGTGGTGTAAGGTTCCGTATCGCAGACTACTGAATGACCAGGGTAATGTGACAGCTTTTCACGCATTTAAGTTACGAAGGAAAGCCGAACTGCATGCCCTGAAACTGTATCTGTACCTATGCTATGCACGTCCTAACACGTCTCACTTTACGATGGCCTCCTATGAAGCCATCAATAAGGCGACAGGTATTCCTGAAAAATGTATCCCAGCGGCATATACCGTTCTGGTTGGCACGGGACTACTTTCACACATAGATAAAAGTGCCGAGGAAGGGGCCACAAACAAAAGAATGGCAAACTCCTACTACATTACCGGCTATAGGGATCTGCTCCAAAATTTTTAACGTGTGCAATAGAAAGGCCCAGCGTAACTCACTAAGCATCACGATGAGATTACTGTCATGCTGAATACCGCTGGCTAACATCAAGTTTAAAAAACCAAAGTTAGGCACGGTTTTGGCAGAAAAACACAGAGCAGATACATAGAGGATCAGAGGCTGTCACGCCAGAAATCGGCGCTAAAATTATTCAGCCTACCTGTCGTTGTCTGATACGAGTCAGGGATCAATGCACCGTCTCTCCCTTCTCTAAAATATTGCTGCACTGATTGGAGCCCTAGCGATTTTAGATGCTCCCACTCATGAGACAACTCACTTTGCCTATTTTGCTCTTGTTTAGCCGCACTGAGTTTGCGGGCCGGATGTGGGGATAAGTAGTCCGGCCGCAAGTCAGCATTGTGTAGAAAAGTGATGCTGCTGTATGACCAGTCATCCTCTACAGACTGGCGCCAGTGGTAACAAACCCTAACCGTCAAACGTTCACTAAAATGAAGTGGCCATAGAATTTGCTCGTCGATGCCAAAGAGCAGTGCGTCGACTTCTTCCACATCCACCCTCGATTTCATCTGACTTACTGCAAAGGATAAATTATCGCCAGCTTTACGGGCTGAGTACCCCGTTTCTTCGCGCTTTTTCGTGGATTTAGCCCTGCCATGTGCAGAAACAGCATTTTCAAAGTTTGATAATTCTCGGGCCACATACGAACCGCACCTGTAAAGCTGGAGGGTTTGAAGAGGGTAAGTCCTTTCCTCTCTCAGGCTTTGCCTTATTAGCTGATCCAGCAGCTCAATATCTATCGCTTTAAGGGCATTTTTCACGTCTCGTGGGGTATTTATCTCACTCATCAAATTTATTCCCTTCTTGCCAAGAAGATCCATTGGAGAGTCTACTCCGCTGGTTTTTTAGTTAGTAATGCAATCATGTTCCTTTCAGCATGGCAATAGCGTCAAGTTCCGGCATCGAGAACTGCACCCGGTGCCGTGCCGCCACATCCAGCGCAAACACCTTCGTATAGACCTCCGTGGAGCTGATCGACTTGTGTCCCATCAGCGCCTGCAACACCTTGAGTGGAATGCCGGCATACAGCATATGCATCGCGTAACTGTGCCGGAAGGTGTGTGGGGTGACCGGCACAGAGAACGTCACCCCGTCGCACGCAGCGGCGTCTACAGCCTCTGCCAGCCAGCTGCGCACCGTCCGATCGGTGATCGTCCACAGACGTACCTTCTCCATGCGGCCGGATTTGGGATTACGACGTTCCTGCGGAATTTTCAGCGTGGCCACCATCGTCTGCAGCTGCGCGACGTACTGCGGATCGGACAGCGGTACCAGGCGGTGTGCGGAGTTACCCCCCGGAAGTCGGCCAGCCGTTCGGGCGGCTTTTTCCGTGCGTTGCTTGAGCGTGGCCAATTGCGCGAACGGGTAGGGGGGCGCCAGTGAGAAATTCTCGCGCGTCAGTGCCAGCGCCTCGTTGATCCTGGCTCCGGTATTCCACAGGGTGGCTATCAGCATTTTGCGGTGCAAATCCGGCACATAATGGAGCAGGGCGCTGATCTCCGGCGCCAGCAGGTATTTGGGGTAGTCGTCGTGAACCTGCGCCATCTGCCGGAGCGCCAGCGCGGCCGGGTAATCGATAGCCACGGGCAACGGTGCCGGATTAACTGAATGCGAGCCAGGCAGAGCAGGGAGGGGCGGGATACTCATGGCTTTTCCTCGATCGATAACGGCGCCAGCGACTGGGCCATCAGAACAGCCAGAACGCGGCGCCGTTTTCTTTCCTGCCGCCATTCTTTCCAGAGGACGTTCTGGGCCGACCAGGCGGTCGCATCAAGGCGGGTATGCGGGAGGCCCGCTAACTGCCTCAGTCGCCGTGCCTGGATGATGGCCTTGAGTCCGAGACGGGTATACTGGTACTGCCGCGCCTCAAAAAATTCATCAAAGTCGGGGGGAATATGCTCTGCAGAATGAATAGTCCGATCAGCCTCCCCCTGAATCACCGGCAACTCCCTAATACGGTACATTAGCTTTGCGGGTAACACTCGCCAGTCCCCGGCAACAGCTGAATAGTCGAGGACAGGAACAGATATTATCGGAACCGTGATAGCTTTGGAGTTCACGTCACCGCGATCGGTAGCAACTCCAGCACAGCCCTCTACAAATTGCTCAATCAGGAAGACCAGCTCAGTGGCGATAAAAAGACGCTCACTGGCCTGCTTCGCCGCCACTGCTCTTTCCTCCCGCCGGCGGGTAAAGTAGTGGGCCAGGTACACACCGCCCAGTGCCGCGCCGGCGGACGAAACCGCCGTGATGATCTGCGGCCACAGGCTGGCGCTGTCTTTGACGATCTTCACACCCTCAGTGGCAATAAACCAGTCGCCCATGTGTGTTCCTTATTGTTGTCGATAAATCCCGCCCAGCTCTTGCATAAACGTCAACATCCAAGGTCTAAAAGAATCTGAAACCTTGTTGCCCCATCACTGAGATCGACAAAATCCCCCCGCTGCGGGTCTGGCCGTTCGTCAATGGCTTCATTATCGTGGATACGAAGCGCCCATCCTTTTCCTGGAGGGGCATTCCATATGGCCAATACATCACCTGCAGAAGAAAGGAGATTCCTCGATAGAAAATCGCTTCGAATTCTCGATGAATCGCGCAGCCATAAAACGGGGTGAGTAGTTGCGAGATGGTCATACACACAATAAACCGAGTGAAAATAATTAGCGTCAATATCACATGACTTGCACATAAATCCCCATTGAAATTGTCACATCCCGCAATCACCCCAGTAACGATGATCTCCCTCGCAGTTTCCTGCCGTGAACATTACACATCTTATAATAAGTAGGCATATAACCACGCAAGTAAATTACCGGACGCCTGTTTCCGGGTGATCCGACTTTCTGGCTTATGACAACTTTCCGGAAGTGTACCACGGTCGGGGAAGGAGCAAAGTGCCCTTTTTCGCCCCTGCGCGGTGAGTCACGGGAGAAGGATAAGACACAACATATATTATAATATCCAGCCAGAAGTAGCACATGCTGTGCTTGGCGGGGCGATAGGGGAGGGTGGCGATCGGCAGATCCGGGACTGCCGGAAATCGGATCTGTACAAAGCAAATGAAGAAAAGGGGAAACATAATCGCTAAATCACTGGACATGTACGGCGTGCGCACGTACAGTTACGGTATCCATAACGCTACAACACAGTATAAACCCGTACCCCAAGCCCAGCAAGAGAGATCCCCATGGAAACGAAAGACCAACGCATAGAACTCCGACTGCCTCAGCAGCAGCTCGAGGATCTGGATAATTTCATTAGCAACATTGAGGGTCAGTATAAGCCGTCCCGTTCAGATGTATTGCGTACGTTTATTGCACAAGGTATTCGCGGGAAATTTACCCCGGCCAGTCAGGAAGCAGAGATGTTTCCCCTGGCCGCGCGGCTGAACCTCTTTTTCCAGCTTTGCCAGCTGCAGCAGAGTAGCAATGTGCTGCCCCGCGCTTTCGATCACCTGCGATACACGATACCGAATTACACCGAAAGCACCGTGACTGCGGAAGCGCTGGTTCGTCAGGTCTATCTCCAGCGTTATATGTGGTTCTTTGAGCTCGACGTGAAGCACCTGCAGTCCATTAATGACCATCTGAGAGGGGACCAAATCCTGTCGCTGATGGATCCTCAGCACAACCAGGAGGTCTGCAATACCCTGGATACGGTGATGGCCATACGTGATATGTTTGCCCGGATAGGCCAGGTGATGGAGGAGGCTGAACAAAAGGCGGGGGACGAACAAAGCGTCAGTGCCGCGCTGGCCCGTATTCGCGGATATGCGACTGATTACGATGTCCCACTCACCTTCAAGGGCTATCCAAACACGGCAGCGTATACACAGCAGATCCAAATGTGGGCCTTAGTTGACTGGATTGACGAAGGGGAAGGCAAGCACACTATCAGCGAATACCGCTTGCGTCAGGATAAGGATATGACGTCCAAGTACGCCATCATGCTGGAGATCTACCAGGACATCTGCAGTAACCACCCATTCAATCTTGACGGGCTGGAGCAGATGGTCAAAAGTCGCCGTTTCGACTGCCACCCACTGAGCGGCCGGTGAACTGAAGGCTAAAACGAGAAAAACCACCGCGAGGGTGGCTTTTCCGAACTACTATTGTCGCGTGAGGCCTGAACTACGGCACACCGCTTTGATGTGCGAATTAAAGCAGATACACGCCACGTATGTCAAATCTTTTTCTGAAGGTAGCGAGAATGAGCCTTGATTTGTTCATTAATAAAGAACGCCTCGATATCTATGTACAACACCTCAAGATAGCTCCGGCTCAGGTAATGCCCGCCTATCACTGGAACAAAGCACTTTGCGGTGCCATGCTTCCGGCACTTCAGTGTCTCGAAGTTACGTTGCGGAATGCTCTTGATCATGCAATTCAGTCGAATCCACCGCCAGCCGCAGTCGCGTCTTCACTATGGCTGACGGACCATAACTGGATATTTGATCTTCCCCGTTACATAGGGAATAAAGCCTTTCCGAAAAGCAATGACCGGTACAAACGACCACATCCTCAAAAGCCGGCACAGCCAAGAGATGCTCAAGGTTTTTTGCTGGATCAGTACGGAAAGCGTGTATTGAAAAACACAATATCTGTTGAAAATCAGGTAAGTAACGCAATTAGTGAAATTGCCAAAACGAGTAAGCTAATCACACCAAACCGTGTGATCTCCGGGTTGTCCTTTGGCTTCTGGACTCAGCTACTTACACGATATTACGAAAATCCTAAGGGTGGGCATAAAACGTTGCTCTGGCCCCATCTCACGCGAACGGTTTTTCCAAATGCTCCGGCTCATTTTGAACGGAAAGAAATCTGCGACCAGTTTTACCGTATTAAGGAACTGCGCAACAGATTGTCCCACCATGAGGCTATCTGGAAGTTCCATCATGATGATCCTCAGACGGGCAAACCGAATTATGGAAATCCTGTTTATGGGGCACAGGCCAGTTGTAGCCTACTGAGAAAGCATTATGACGATATTCTGGATATGATCGGATGGATGAATCCTGACCGGAAAACGAATTTTCTGAGCCACTCGGCAAACCTGCGATTCTATGCGCTGTGTTCTGTAGACGGATTGAACAGTTATATCGCCCCCGAAAAAATCAAGGCGCAGATTAAGGTTACACGCGGGGGTAAAGGTATCAGCAAGTTAATCAGGATAATTGAAAAAAATGAGTTCATAAGGATTGTGAAGGAGGGGCAGACAGTACTCACCATCGGTGCTGACAACTCCTTTTCCATTCCCTGAATGCTTATATTCTCTTTTACTCATACAAACCCGGAGTCCTTCCGGGTTTGCCAGAAAACGGATTGAATAGGCCCGGGTTTCGTAGACACTTTTTTGCCTCATAATGGAGGCTCAATGAAGGAGTGTTTATGTCAGCCAAAAATTTCACTGAAGAATTCAAAATTGAAGCCGTAAAACAGATTAACGAGCAGGGATAACGTTCTGTCAGATAAAAGCACTCTCGTCCCCGAGAAGACAACCCAGTAGGCCATGACTCACGAAGGAACAATGACATACTGCTACCGGCCTCGTCAGGTCAGGCTGCGTGAAACCAAAACCATGTGGATCAGTGAATCCGGGCATCGGTTCAGAAAGTCCACCGGTGCCGCAGTCGGCAGTCGCGTCTGGAGTTCACACCGTCTTGATTTAAGCAGC
This sequence comes from Serratia sp. CoH_122_TC_1, assembly GCF_058191755.1. NCBI lineage: Bacteria > Pseudomonadati > Pseudomonadota > Gammaproteobacteria > Enterobacterales > Yersiniaceae > Serratia > Serratia sp. CoH_122_TC_1. The sequence goes on along the minus strand of NZ_JBXWLA010000022.1, from coordinate 73,536 downwards.
ATCCGCGAAATCCTGCCCGATGAATAATCGTCGGGCCGGGTATCACGGATAACAACCATCAAGGAATGACCGTATGCCTTACTATAATGCAGCGGATATGCGGGCAAGAGCCCGTGATGCCTGGCACTCAGAATGGATCAGCACACGTGGGTTGAAAGCGCGTTTCTGGACAGATAAGGCAATATCTGTGTTTCTCGGCAGGCCTCAGAAAGCGGGCCCGATAATGGCCTGGAAGCGGAAGGACGTGCAGAAGGTCGAGAGTACGCCTGAATTTCAGAACTGGCTGGCAAAGCGGCGTGCCTGGCTTGCGGCACATGGCAAATTACCTGGTGAACAAAAGCCCAGTGCGTAGTCGCGCTGTACGGCGATCTGTGATCGCCGCAGTAACGCAATATTGTCAGATTTGCCCTATAGTTAGGGGCGATCGCCGAGGCGCGGTCTTGTAGCAACCGCTCATTTTTAACCAATGGATCATGACATGAGAAAATCTACGTTTGCCGCTCTGCTGTTACTGTGCCTGACGCCGGCGCTGGCGCTCGGTGCCACACCGGCCCCCCACGCCATCATCAAAACCGCCCCTGTTTATCCTGAACAGGCCCTGTTGAAAAGCACCAGTGGCGTCGTCAAGGTAAAATACGATATCGAGCACGACGGCACGGTCAGCCATGTGCGTATTGTGCAGGCGAAGCCTGCCGGGGTCTTTGACGAGGCGGTGCTGACCGCCATGAAAAGCTGGCGCTTTGAACGCGATCAGCCGGTGAAGGATCGCGAATTTACCATTAACTTCACCACCAAACCGACCAACTCGGTCTATGGCAACGGGGTTCCATTTCGCTGATCGCCCGCAAAGCCGGTACGATGGCAAGCGAGAAAGATGAAAAGGACCGGTGCCCAGGGAGGCGAGAATGACCAAAGCGTATTATTGGAAAAGTCAGGTGTGGGGCGTGACGTACTTTTTTATCGCGCTCTATTATATCCATATCTTCCAGCCCAGCGTGAATGTCCCACTCTCTCTGGTCGCCGCCATCCTGAGTCTGTTGCTGTATCCCTGCGCCAAAAAAGCCATTGAAACGGCCGCCCTGCAGTTCACCAGTGAAGCATTCTGGCACCGTGGGTTGTTCGCCGATACCATCGGCAAAAATGGGGTGCTGATCCTGTATTATGCCTTCTGTTTTGTCATGGCCCTGCCGCTGGGCACCCTGTATCTGCTTGCCCTGTTCCTCCGAAATAAAAAGGCCGCGTAAGCGGCCTTACTTTACGTTAAATACCGGCGGCTTTGTTGACCTTCTCCACAAGCTTTTCATTAACCATCACGCTGACCAAGGTCATGATGATGGCAAAGCCAAAAATGCCCAGCGGCGTACCCAGTATCACGCTGTAGGCAAACGCCGTCAGCGCCGTGGCGGCCATGCCCGCCCCGATGGTCTCCATCTTCACGAAAAGTGGTCTGAAGTTCTGCGTCCGGATCGCTTTAGGCAACTCGACAACGAAGACATCGTAGGCATCGATGACCTTGCCCGTGTAGTTGAACGCCTTGCTGAACTTGGCAAGGTTCTGGGCGATATGCTCTCGGCGCACCGACTCCAGCGCTTTGGCCACCGCTTCGCGATCGGCGACGCTGAATTTCTTGTTCAGCACGTCCTTGTACTTCTCAAACGCCTTCAGCGCCTCTTCCGCATTTTTGAGCGTTTTCCCCTTGGCCGCATCGGCCAGCTCTTTGGCCACCTTGGCGGACTGCTCGCCAAATTTCTCCGTCAGTTCCTTGTAAAAGTCCGCCGTCGTCTTGATGGCGTCTTTCATCGCCTCCTCTTCTTTCTTCCTGGCTTCTTCAGCCTCCCGCGCCTGCCGCTCTGCTCGCAGGGCATTCAGCCGCTTTTCTGCCTCCAATTTTTCTCGCTGAGCCTGTTCAATACGTTGCTGTGCCAGGTTTGCTTCATTTCGCGCCGATACAATAGCAGCCTTGTGTGCATTGACTTTATTACCGGCATCCTCTGCATCGCCCCGAAGTATCGCTTGAGATGTCTTACCTCCTTTTTTCGATAACGCAATCAGCCTGTCCCATTCAGCCTCTAGCGCTGGAAGTTGCTTCTCAAGTTCAGTGGCGCGGCTCTCTGCAACTGACTTCTCTGTACTTGCCGTGTTAATTTGCTGCTGTACTTCATTAAGTTTACGCTGCTGCAATTGCTCATTATTCTGAGCATCCCATTCAGCCTGCTTGCGTTTCGCCTCTTCCTCGGCGCGTCGCTTGGCTTCCGCCTCTGCCGCTTTGCGTTTGGCTTCTTCTTCCGCCTTACGTTTTGCCTCTTCGGCCGCCTTACGTCGGGCTTCTTCGTCCGCCTTACGCTTGGCGGCGTCTTGCTGTTCTTTTTGCCACTGCTGATAGGCATTGGTCAGGCCAGGCACGGCCTCATTGGATTTCCGATACCCGGTGCGATCACTTCCTTTGCCGCCGCCGTTGATCTCGTATTTTTGCGTGATCTCGGTCATGACCTTGTTGTTGTCAAGCCAGAAGCCCGGGGGGATTTGGCCGCGACGGACCGCCGTAAAGATAGCCAGCGGAAGGGTATAGTCTGCCGCCGGGTTTTTGCCGGCATAGCGCCCATCCGAAATGCTGGCGTTATTGCCAAAATTCTGGCCGGCCGGCGGTTTGGCAGCATTGATGATGGAATTCAGTACGCGGGTTGCACTGCCCACACCATCATTCACTAACGATGAATTCTCATAGTTCATGACGACCCCGTTCATCGTTGCGTGGCCCTCGGCATTGATAATGACCTTGCCAAAGCGGGAGGTATGCACATCACCGGGCTTCATGATCACCATATTGATAGTGCCGGTATTGCCACCGCCGCTGTCGCCCCCGTTGCCTGTAGGGCCAGTAGGACCAGGTCGGCTGGGAGGATCGCCGGTCACCGTCATGCTGTCGCCATCATCCGGTGAATGATAAGTAAATTTGGTATTTGCATTAAAAAGCATGGGCTATCTCCGTTGATTAATACTGTACGAATGCACAGTTAAATCGACTGTATAGACCGTGTCTGTCGGGGACAACCCCATGGAGGTCACTCTCGTTTGTGTGCAGGCTGGTACAACATTCATTAAAGAGAATGCATGACCGAATACCCCCGAATCGGTCCCAGCGAGATCCGAGACTGCCGGAAATCGGATCTGCGCGGCGGAAAATCCGCAGATGATATGATAATTAAACAACATACATAAAATCACATCTGATATGATGTTTATCATTAATCACAAAATCATATCTAATATGATGTTTACTCATTCAGTTTAAAATCATTCGTGATATGATTTTTTACTTACCGGACATTATCAGATTGAGCGTGCAGGATGGATCAGGAACAGAACTTTTCTCTCAGCTACGAACAACTGCTGAAGATCACCGAAGACGAAATTAAAAAATGTGAACTCGACGGCAGCAGTGAGTGGAATGCTCATCAATGGATGAAAGCCGACGGCATTGTGCAAATGTGGCACATCCTTGCACTCCAGGGGTTGCCGAAAGACGCCGGATTTGACCGCGTGAAGGCTGACCTCGCGCAGCTGAAATCGCTCATCCGTCAGCGTCGGGGCAGAGCATGACAGCGGTAACCGCCCGCCGTCCGTCGCCGCTGCAGCGGCGGGTGCTGATTGTGCTGGCCGCTCTCAATGCGAAACGTCCGGGGCCGGTGGCGACGAAAGATATTGAGCGGCTGCTGGCGCAGGGCGGTGAGGCCCCGGTGTACGGCAACAACCTGCGCGGCTCCTGTCGCCGGATGGAAGCCGCCGGCTGGTTGCGCACCCTGCGTAACCGGCAGACGCTGCAGCTGGCGGTGGAGCTGACGGACGCGGGCAGGGCGGTGGCCACACCCCTGCTGGCCGGCGAACAGGAACGCATGCTGACCGAACAGCGCGCAACAGAAGTAATGATCCTTCCCCTGGTCCCGGTGAGGCCGTCGGAAGATGCTGGCACCTTCGCAGACGACCGGCTAGTGCAACTAGATAACATCTGGCACATGGCGTGCCGGGGCGATTACGTGGTCCGCCTCGACGGCACCACCTGTCTGCAGCTGTGGAACTCGACCGGACAGGCGACTCGTCTGGAGGGCGATCCCCTGAAGGTGGCGCAGTGGCTACAGGCCTGCCACGATTCGGGCATAGATATCCGTCTACAGATCAATGAAAGCACCACGCCGGAAGAGGGTATGACTGCCGCCCCCTCGCCAACTGACCAGACCGACACCTGGTACCGGCAACTGGACACTGCGTTGCAGGAGCTGGGGATCACCGGCCTGACTGACGAGGAGTGGCGGGCTGTCGTGACACCCGGGGAGGCGCTCCGATCGCTGCCGGCACAGGAGCGGCTGCTGCATATTCTGCGGGAAAGTATGGAGGCGTTTCCGCTCACGGCTGCCTCGTATGAGGAAGATACCGGCGCTGCACTGGGTACCCTGCTGGCCCGTACAGGGTTCACGGTCACCCAGGCACAAGAGCTACGGGAGCACCGCATTCGATGGCCACTGATGAGCGAGGAAGCATTCGCTCTAAAAAAATGATTAAATAAGGAATGTTGGCATGGTGAAATTTTCTTTGCTGGAAAATGCACTGGACTCAGTCGAAACCGGGCTGGAGCACTTTTATAACGCTGCTCGCGAGAATAGAAATCGCGATCACAAGCGCTGCCTGTTAGATCTGTTTCAGGGGGCCGAACTGCTGCTGAAGGCGACGCTGACTCGCCTTGATGACACCCTGATATTTGAGCAATGGTCGATTAAAAAGGTGTGTGGTGATCGGCAACCTACAGAACAGGATCTATATCGTTGCAAAAGTGTGGCGATTGCCGGGCTCATCGAGCTTCTCGAAAAGCATTATCCTGATTCATTCGAGAAAAACAGTTTGAGTTTGCTGAATACACTGGCGCTGGAGCGCAACAAGATCCAGCACTTCGCCATTGAAATATCATCAGAAACCCTGGCCATGATGTTGCGTGAACTTTACCGGACGGTGTACAAACCCGCATTTGCCATTCTGCAGTCGGATGACACCGAGCTGGCGACGTATGATTCAGACATAAAAGAAAAAATAGTAAAGTTTGAGCGGCAGTTCCTGGATATCGATGTCGAGGACGAATACCACCTGGCCATGTGTCCAGTCTGCGAAAGTTGGTCTCATTTTATTCTGTATCGTGGTGAAAGTTTTCCGGTAGAAACATACTGCACCTGCTGCGAATTCAGGTTGGAAAACCTTCGTCCCGAGGACCATCACTTTTGCCCTGAGTGCGACTGGCCAGCAGTCATCTACGTGCCCAAGCATCAGGCAGGGGCCTGCCTTGCTTATACTTGTTACTACAGTAAGGAGGGGGGATTTGTACCGATGGAACCATGTGATTGCGGCGGGTACAAAATGGAAGGACATTGCAGAGAGTGCAATCCTGAATAATAAGGGTAGAAAGCGATAGAGACTGCTCTAGACCAAAACCACAAACCACCCTAAGCCATTGATTAATTTAACATAATCAGTATTATGTGAACTTTTTTAACATTTTCAATGAGTTATATAATTAACTCCTGGTTCGAAATCCCACCATACCGCTGAAGCTATACTTGGGTCATGTTGACACAAAAGGATCAGCTGCCTATGTGTGGCCGCTTTGCCCAGTTCCATAGCCGAGACGAATTTCTCGCAGCCCTGGCGTCTGATACACCAGTTAGCACCACCGGCGACTGGCGCGCCCGGTATAACGTCGCCCCCGGCACGCCGGTACCGCTGTTCCATCATCATCATGATCAGTTGCAGCTGGCGCCGGTTGACTGGGGATATGCACCTGCCTGGTGGCGCGCCCAGGGAAAACCGGCCCTCATCAACGCCCGCGTCGAAACCGCTGCAAGCAGCCGAATGTTCGCTCCACTCTGGAAACATGGCCGTGCGCTGGTACCGGCATCGGGTTGGTACGAATGGAAAAAATCCCCGGACAATCCGCGACTGAAACAGCCGTATTTCATCTATCCCACCGATCGCAGCCCGCTGTTCTTCGCCGCGTTGTGCGCCACTGATCCGGAAGTGGCTGACAGCTTCGTCATTATCACGGCCGCCAGTCATGACGGTTTGTCGGATATTCATGATCGGCGCCCACTTGCGCTGCCAGCAGCAGCCGCCCGCGACTGGCTCGATAGCCGGTTGATTCCGCCACCGGGTGACATGTTGGCCGACATCTACAGTCTGCAGGCGGAGAGTTTTGCCTGGCAGCCAGTATCTTCAGACGTCGGTACCGTTCGCAACGACAGTGCATCACTCATCGTGGCCATCGATACACCCAAAGTCTGACCCGGCGTTATCCACAGTTTTAGTGGATAACATGTGCGCAAGCCCCCCGAAAAATCATCGTCAAGGGGTATAAAAAACACTCAGAAAATTATTAGATTACGCCGCAACTGGCAGGGTGGCTTAGTTTCAGGCTTGCGTCTGCGTGCGTTTCGTTTATGATTTACTGTATATATATACAGATAAATTATACCTATTATGAACACGTCGAAATTGTATTTATTTTCACCAGTCCAGCCCGTGAAGCTCCCTCTATTTGGAACACAATGCCCTGCGGGGTTCCCCAGCCCTGCCGATGACTATGTTGAGCAATCAATTGATTTAAATGATTTTATAAAACATCCGGCGGCGACATACTTCATCCGGGCTACTGGCGAATCGATGACCGACGGCGGGATCTTGTCGGGTGATTTGCTGATCGTCGATCGGGCGGAAAAACCCGTGCATGGCAGCATCGTCATCGCCGCCGTTGACGGCGAATTTACCGTAAAGCGGCTGCTGCTCACCCCGCGGGTCTGCCTGGCGCCAATGAACCCGGCATACAGCCCCATTTACCCCGAAACCCTGGAAATTTTCGGTGTGGTGATCCACGCCCTCCACTCATTTGGGAGGTGATCATGTTTATGCTGGCTGACGTCAACTCAATGTATTGCGCCTGTGAGCAGGTTTTCCGGCCAGATCTTAAAGGTAAACCATTGATTGTATTATCAAATAACGATGGAACCCTGGTAGCGATCAACAGAGAGGCGAAAAAACTGGGTCTGAAACGCGGCATGCCATTTTTCCTGGCAAAGGACACCATCAGAACACATCAGGTTACTGTGTTCTCGAGCAATTATGCCTTGTAGTAAGTTAAGTGGAATGCAACACCTGATTGGACCGTTTGAACTAAACTGCACCTGTTTCTCTGTCAAAAGAGGTCAACATGATGGTCAGCAATCCACTTTTTACTGCCAGTATGCATCTTGTTGAGCAATGGCTCGGACTTCTGACTGACCTGGGTCGGGCTGAAGCAACGACTAAAGCCTACCGAGGAGCACTGACACATTACTTACGCTACTGCGAAGCGGAATCAATTCCTCCTACATCAGCCCATTTTGAGGATTTTTCCGGTTATATTCGCCCACAATTACCTGGAATGGCGCATCCAGTATCCAGTTCCACGCTCCAGTTACGTATCTCTGCTATTCGGCTCTGGTATGATTATCTTTATTACCAGGAGCTTTGTGAAACCAGCCCGATTCCCCGAGCGATGTCGCCAAGTCCGATTTTCAGCGGACGTGGGCTTGTGCCCCGTATCACCCGCCTTCCCTGTGTTCCTGATGATCATGGCTGGTTTACTCTACTACAGCAGGCTGCCTCTGCGACGTTACGAGACCGTCTGATGCTGGCGCTGGCCTATTATGGTGCATTAAGGCGAGCTGAAGTGACGGCACTTCGAGTTGACGATCTTGATTTAGGTCTTCGATTAATCCGTGTTCGTGCTGAAACCACCAAGAATCATCGCGAGCGTATTGTCTGTTACAGCCCGGCGGTAGCACCTGTACTTGCAGCCCATTTGCAACAGTTACGGCAAAGTGGTGTTTCTGGTGGCCCATTATTTCGTTCAGTGTCAGATCGGAATTACGGTATGCCACTAAGCATCTGGAGCTGGAGTAAAACCGTCCGCAGTTGGGGGCTTAAATCCGGACTGCCTTATTTCTCCACTCATACCTTTCGTCATCTGCGTCTGACTCATTTGGCGCGGGCGGGCTGGAAACTTCACGAACTCGCCACCTATGCTGGGCATCGGGATCCCCGGACGACTCAGGTTTACCTGCACCTGTCCGGTACCGATCTCGCTGCTCGCATGGCCGGGGCTGTCGCTGAACTTGACAGAAAAGTTGCCGGGCTGGTTTTTGCTGACAGAGGGTTTGTCTTATGAAAGCCGAAAACACCACTGGTGTTGTCTGGCAGCCTTTTGCACTGGAGTCATATCAACTCAGAGCCACTTTCTCCGCACAGGAACGTCTTGCCCTAAGTACCCCACAACGACGGGGTAAATATCTTCTGCAGAAACCTGTGCCAGCATTCCTGCGCCCTCTTTATGACATCGCCACCCAGAGCGGTATAAAGCCCGAGGTAGCGAGGATTACCATTCTGGCGGTACTCGCCGAAGCACACCGTCAGGACATGCCTTACCACCTCTGGACTGAAGACATATGGCAGGGGTTGTATCAACGACGAAATCTCGGAGGCCCGCTACTGGCAGCTTTTGCCTTTCACCTGTCACAGATTCCTATCCCCTTGTATAGCAGCCGATGCCGGCAACCTGCCTATTATGCTTGTGCAGTTTTTGGTCGGGATATTTTTCAGCAGGAACTCAGCCGTCTCATGGACGTCCTGGTGGCACAGGGGTACTCCCTTCGGCATCAGGAAATGTTTCTCTCAGCAGTCCTAGGAATGCTGATGCTGGAAAATGGCGATCCCCGTCTGGAAAGCTTCACTGAAGAATTGCTCAAACGGGGCCAGCAGTACCGCACTAACGGAATTGCCAGAGCGGTAGGCAAGGTCTCTCACGGTCTGGCAGCAATGGGAATTTTGTCTCGCCCTCTACGTATGCGCGGTTATACCGGCTGGAAAGAGAAGCGGACTGACGGGATAGCCCCAGAATGGGTCGGATGGTGTCAGCGCTGGCGGGAAACATCCGTGCTACGACCCCGAACCCGTGAAACAAATTACAGCTTTATTTTACGTATCGGTTTGTGGCTTTCGAGAGACTGCCCTGATATTCGTGAGCCCGCTGACTGGACTATCAGCACCTGTGCCAGTTTCATTGCCGCACTGGGGAGGATGAATGTGGATGAACTTTCTCTGGTATCTGGGGTCGTCTCAGAAAACGGAAAATAAAGCACGCTAAGCGTGCGTGGAGGCTGGCACCCAGCGGTACAGCGTCGGAATGGACACGCCGAGGTTCTTGGCCACGTCCTTGGGCGGCACCCCGCTGGCCAGCAGCTTCTTGGCCGACTCGATCTTGCTGTCGGTCATCTTCGGCTTGCGGCCGCCTTTGCGGCCGAGCTGCTTGGCGACTTCCAGCCCGGCGCGGGTGCGCTCGACGGTCAGCTCGCGCTCCATTTCGGCAAGGCTCGCCATGACGTGGAAGAAGAACCGCCCGGATGGTGTGCCGGTGTCGATGGAGTCGGTGAGGCTCCTGAACTGGACACCGTGCTTGTGCAGATCGCCGACCAGATCGACCAGTTGCTTGACCGACCGGCCCAGCCGGTCGAGCTTCCAGACGACCAAAGTATCGCCTTCGCGCAGCATTTCGAGCGTCTTGGCCAAGCCAGGCCGGTCTGCCCGCGTGCCACTCACCTTGTCCTCGAAGACCTTTTTACATCCGGCCTTGCTCAAGGCTTCGCGTTGCAGCTCCAGGTTCTGATCCTGCGTCGAGACGCGCGCATAGCCAATCAACATGGCTTGTCTCGCGCCCGGTCGATGCGTTCCTGCATCGCCTGCATCACTTCTTCGTGGGTGTACGATCTGGCGTTGGCGTCGGTGGCTTGCCGCAGGGCTTCCTCAACCTCGCGCGTCATCCGCTCGTAATCCTCCGGCCACAGCGCTTGCTCCATGCGCAGCGACGCCTGACCCAGCAGGTGCAGCAGGCTGAACAGCCGCATGTCGTTGGTGGCGACGATGCGCTCCCGAATCTGCTCCTGAATAGCTTCGCTAGCCCGATGCGCTTGTGGTGTGGCAGTCCCCTCGTAGTCAGCGGGGAATTCCGCTTCCTCGGCAATCCTTGCCCAGGCGCTGGCCAGCGCCTCGATGGTTGACGTGCTCATTTCCGCCGCTCCTGTGCTCTTTGGCGAATCAACCGGCCAAGGGGCCTCGACGCGAAAACCAGCAGCATCACGCCTATCGGATACCAGGTCGAGAAGACCACCAAGGCATCGAAGGCTGGCCGTCCGGTGTTGGTAGGCAGTACGGCGGTCACAGCCATCAACCCGCCGACCGTCCAGATGATGCGCCACACGTAGGGCATCACGCGGGGCACGTAGCCGTCATCGAAAGCGGTCTGGTAGTAGCGGCGCAGGCCGCGCTCGGCAAGCGCCTGGCGCTGCCGCTCCGACAGCGCATCCGTCCGGCCATACCAGCGCCGGAATGGTGGACAGCGCAGCAGCAAAGGGGTGAAGAGGATCATCACCGCCACGATCGCGACACCCCACGCCATGACGGCGCCGGCATCGGGCCGCTTGGCGTTCTCGATCACGGGCGCGAAGACGCCCGGAGCACCGATCATCCAGAACAGCGCAATGTGCTGATGGAAGGAGAGCTTCATTTGCTCATCCACTTGCGCAGCAGGCGCTTTTTCAGGGAGGCGCGTTCTTGCGGGTTGCGTCCCTTGTGATTGGCGATGCGATCCGCCGTGGCGGCCTGGCGCTTGACGGGCCAGTAGGAGCGGCCATCCTTGCCCATCGACCAGACGCTGCTGGCCTGGTTTTCCAGCAGGGGCAGATGGGCGCTCAGGGCTTCGGGCGACGCGCTGGTCAGCGCCGTGCGCTCACGGGTGCGCCAGCGCTGATGCCAGAGCTTCTTGTCCTCGCGCTCGCTGCCGCAGGTCGTGTGCCCGACGATGGGTGTTTTGCGGCGGCTGCGGCTCATAACGTAGTGGTCTCCAAGAACATTCAGGACTGATCCCAGGCGTCGATGGTCAAGACCTGATCGGCAGGACAGGCGGCTACGCGGTCGGGAACTGGATGGTGTTCAGTCTCATGCCGACCCCATTCGATTGATCGCGTCGCTTGCGGCACGCTGCGACGCAAGGAGGTTTGCGACCTGGTTTAGCAGCCGTGTCCGCTGCATGTCTGTTACCTATCTCCCCGACCGCTCATTGGACCAACTCCAGAGATTGGGCTCTATCGCTCAGCCAATACGAAACCGGCATTGGCTGATGCCACAACCGAGACTAACACAAATGGCTCGGTACCTGTATTTCGCGCCCCGTGCACTTGGCCCGGTCTTGCCACGGCTATCTCACCTTCCCTGAGGGCACGAACAATCCCATTGCCCTGAAAGTAATCAGCCATTCCCGACAAAACAGTCCACGTGTCTTGGCCGTGAGGATGAATGTGAGCCGCAATTTCCTGCCCGGGATGGACATGCCAAACCACGATAATTGAGTCTCGGGTTTCAAGCACAACGGAACGAATAGGCTCGCCTTCGGACGGCTGAACATACTCGGCTACAGAAAATATTCTCGATTCAACAGTCATCGGAGATCCCTCTTTCACAGTTGTCGTTACGGTCTTCATCGTCGGCATCCTGACGCACGGCGGGCAATTGCTGGAGCAACGCCGGCAGCCATTCCTGTACCGTCTCCCACACCACATCGAGGTTGATGTCGAAATAGCCGTGAGCCATGCGATTACGCATATTGCGCATGCTGCGCCACGGCACGTCGGCATGCGCCTGGGTGAACTCGACGTAGCCATCCATCACCTTTGTGGCCGCCTCGCCGATGACGATCAGGCTCATGATGACGGCCTGCTGGGTGCGCTTGTCGGCCAAGAAGTCGTCCTTGGCCATCCCTTCCACGAAGCTGCGCGCATCGGTTGCGGCCTGCTGAATGTGGTCGAGGTAATCGGGCAGGCGGTTCTCGCTCATATCGGTTGCGCCTCCGCGAGCACCTTGGCCCGGAACTTCGGCGGCAGGTCGCCGGGAGTCAGCAGATCGACGTCAACGCCGAGCAGCGATTTCAGTTCTTCTTCCAAATCGCCCAAGTCCAACAACGTGGCACCGGGCAGCGCATCGACCAACAGGTCGAGGTCGCTGCCATCCCGGTCGGTGCCATGCAGCACCGAGCCGAAGACGCGCGGGTTCGCGGCGCGAAAGCGGCCTACCGCTTCACGCACTGCGCTTCGCTTCATGTCAAGCACAACAGACGGTCGCATGCGCATCCTTTCTTATCGAAACTCGTTGAGATGATATGCAATCAAGAATAGAATTTCAAGAACTATTTTCGAGAATCGCAATGCCTTGATTCCCGTGCCGCGCCGGTTGCCTTGGCGGGCTTGTCACAAACCTACGTTTTCAAGAAGAAGGAAACCGCATGCCCCGCCGTTCGATCCTCTCCGCCGCCGAGCGCGAAAGCCTGCTGGCGTTGCCGGACACCAAGGATGAGTTGATCCGTCACTACACGTTCAGCGAAAGCGACCTCTCCATCATCCGGCAGCGGCGCGGCCCGGCCAATCGGCTGGGCTTCGCGGTGCAGCTCTGCTACCTGCGCTTTCCCGGCGTCATCCTTGGCGCTGATGAGCCACCGTTCCCGCCATTGCTGAGACTGGTCGCCAACCAGCTCAAGGTCGGCATCGAAAGCTGGGACGAGTACGGGCAGCGTGAGCAGACCCGACGCGAGCACCTGGTCGAGCTGCAAACGGTGTTCGGCTTCCAGCCGTTCACGATTGGCCACTACCGGCAGGCTGTCCAGTTGCTGACCGAGCTGGCCATGCAAACCGACAAGGGCATCGTGCTGGCCAGAGCCTTGATCGAGCACCTGCGGCGGCAGTCGGTCATTGTGCCCGCCCTCAACGCCGTCGAGCGGGCGAGCGCCGAAGCGATTACCCGCGCCAACCGGCGTCTCTACGACGCCTTGGCTGAGCCGCTGACGGACGTGCATCGCCGTCGCCTCGACGATCTGCTCAAGCGCCGCGACAACGGCAAGACGACGTGGCTGGCCTGGCTGCGGCAATCCCCGGTCAAACCGAACTCGCGGCACATGCTGGAACACATCGAACGCCTCAAGGCGTGGCAGGCGCTCGACCTGCCCTCCGGCATCGAGCGGCTGGTTCACCAGAACCGGCTGCTCAAGATCGCCCGCGAGGGCGGCCAGATGACGCCCGCCGACCTGGCGAAGTTCGAGCCGCAGCGGCGTTACGCGACCCTGGTGGCGCTCGCCATCGAGGGCATGGCCACCGTCACCGACGAAATCATCGACCTGCATGACCGCATCCTGGGCAAGCTGTTCAATGCCGCCAAGAACAAGCATCAGCAGCAGTTCCAGGCATCCGGCAAGGCGATCAATGCCAAGGTGCGGCTGTTCGGGCGCATCGGCCAGGCGCTGATCGAGGCCAAGCAAGCGGGCCGCGATCCGTTCGCCGCCATCGAGGCCGTCATGTCCTGGGATGCTTTCGCCGAGAGCGTCACCGAAGCGCAGCGGCTCGCGCAACCCGAGGACTTCGATTTCCTGCACCGCATCGGCGAGAGCTACGCCACGCTGCGCCGCTACGCGCCGGAATTTCTCGACGTGCTCAAGTTGCGGGCCGCGCCCGCCGCCAAGGACGTACTCGACGCCATCGAGGTGCTGCGCAGCATGAACAGCGACAACGCCCGCAAGGTGCCCACCGACGCGCCGACCGAGTTCATCAAGCCGCGCTGGCAGAAGCTGGTGATGACCGACACCGGCATCGACCGGCGCTACTACGAACTGTGCGCGCTGTCGGAGCTGAAGAACGCGCTGCGCTCCGGCGACATCTGGGTGCAAGGCTCGCGCCAGTTCAAGGACTTCGAGGACTACCTGGTGCCGCCCGCGAAATTCGCCAGCCTCAAGCAGGCCAGCGAATTGCCGCTGGCCGTGGCCACCGATTGCGACCAGTACCTGCATGACCGGCTGACGCTGCTGGAAACGCAGCTCGCCACCGTCAACCGCATGGCGCTGGCCAACGAGCTGCCGGACGCCATCATCACGGAGTCGGGCCTGAAGATCACGCCGCTCGATGCGGCGGTGCCCGATACCGCACAGGCCCTGATCGACCAGACGGCGATGATCCTACCGCACGTCAAGATCACCGAATTGCTGCTGGAGGTAGACGAATGGACGGGCTTCACCCGGCACTTCGCCCACCTGAAGTCAGGCGACCTGGCCAAGGACAAAAACCTGTTGCTGACCACGATCCTCGCCGACGCGATCAACCTGGGCCTGACCAAGATGGCGGAATCGTGCCCCGGCACGACCTACGCCAAGCTGGCCTGGCTGCAAGCCTGGCACATCCGCGACGAAACCTACGGGGCGGCACTGGCCGAGCTGGTCAACGCGCAGTTCCGACATCCCTTCGCCGAGCATTGGGGCGACGGCACCACGTCATCGTCGGACGGCCAGAACTTCCGCACCGGCAGCAAGGCCGAGAGCACCGGCCACATCAATCCGAAATACGGCAGCAGCCCAGGGCGGACGTTCTACACCCATATCTCCGACCAGTACGCGCCGTTCCACACCAAGGTCGTGAACGTCGGCGTGCGCGACTCGACCTACGTGCTCGACGGCCTGCTGTATCACGAATCCGACCTGCGGATCGAGGAGCACTACACCGACACGGCAGGGTTCACGGACCACGTCTTCGCGTTGATGCACCTGCTGGGCTTCCGCTTCGCCCCGCGCATTCGTGACCTGGGCGACACCAAGCTCTACATCCCGAAGGGCGATGCCACCTACGAGGCGTTGAAACCGATGATCGGCGGCACGCTCAACATCAAGCACGTCCGCGCCCATTGGGATGAAATCCTGCGGATGGCCACCTCGATCAAGCAGGGCACGGCGACGGCCTCGCTGATGCTCAGGAAGCTTGGCAGCTACCCGCGCCAGAACGGCCTGGCCGTCGCCCTGCGTGAGCTGGGACGCATCGAGCGCACACTGTTCATCCTGGACTGGCTGCAAAGCGTCGAGCTGCGCCGCCGCGTGCATGCCGGGCTGAACAAAGGCGAGGCGCGCAACGCGCTGGCCCGCGCCGTGTTCTTCAACCGCCTGGGGGAAATCCGCGACCGCAGCTTCGAGCAGCAGCGCTACCGGGCCAGCGGCCTCAACCTGGTGACGGCGGCCATCGTGCTATGGAACACGGTCTATCTGGAGCGGGCCGCGAACGCCTTGCGTGGCCACGGTCAAGCCGTCGATGACGGCCTGTTGCAGTACCTGTCGCCGCTCGGCTGGGAGCACATCAACCTGACCGGCGATTACCTCTGGCGCAGCAGCGCCAAGATCGGCGCGGGCAAGTTCAGGCCGCTACGGCCGCTGCAACCGGCTTAGCGTGCTTTATTTTCCGTTTTCTGAGACGACCCCTATCTGAGCAAAAGCAACGTGTGTCTCCCCGCTCCGGTCAGCCGATGATGAGCAACTCCCGAGCAGCGTTTTTATATGCCCTGCGGCGTTTTTTTGTTGATTACGAGCTCTGGGGATGGGGAAGACTGAAGCTTAGCCCCTACCGCCATTTGGTCACGCCGGACACACCAGCTTTCAGCCGGGGAGTGAATCCGCGGGTGATTGACGATCCCGTGTGGCTGAAGTTGATCTGGGCCAGTCTGAACCTGCACCCGGAGGATATGTTAACGGAGATCCATTATCCGTTTTCCCTGCATCAGGCGATGGCGGTGATCTGGACCCATGCGGGACTGCGCCAGAATGAAATATTCCGCCTGACCTCAGGATGTATACATGAGCAGACAGATGATATTGTCCAGGACGACGGTAGCATTATTTCTGCCGGAACGCTGTGCTATCTGGATGTTCCTGCTGGGAAAACATCAAAAGCGTTCGTCAAACCAGTCGCCAGCATTGTGAAAAAATACGTGGATTTATGGCTGCAGGAACGCCCCCAGGAGCAGGCGCCTCTGATTGATGAACGCACGGGGGAAAAAGTCAGCTATTTGTTTCAGTTTCGTGGTAAACACGTGGGAAGCGCACTCCTGAATAACACAATTATCCCGGTACTCTGTGCCCGGGCCGGTGTCCCGGTCGAAGACAGCCGTGGACGGATCACCAGTCACCGGGGAAGAGCTTCAGCGGTCACCGCACTGGCCAGCGTACCACAAGGGATGACCTTGCATGAGTTAATGGAGTGGTCCGGACATAGCTGCCCGCGATCAACCCTGCACTACATCCGCATTCGCCCAACACGGCTGGCGGCTTCTTTTGTGAAAGCGGACAAAATTTCCCATATGATCAGCGTGCTGATCGATCATGACAGTCAGGCACTAACGTCATCAGGGCCTGCTCTGTACTATGATTTAGGCGATTTGTATTGCACCAATCCGTTCTGGAGCAGTTGCCCGCACAGAATGGCCTGTATTGGCTGTGATTTTAGTTTGCCGAAAAGCAGTTCCCAGGCACTGGCTCTTGAAAGTAAAGCCTCTATACGCCGGTATCTTGAGGAAGTCCCGCTAACTCCGGATGAGAAAGCAATTGCGGAAGGTGATATTGATAAGCTGACTGCATTCATTAAAAAAATGGCTAGTCAGCCCCCACCTCAAAAAGACTAAATTGCGTTCAGGGCTCTGCATCTTGCATGAGGGTGTAAATCAAGGCTTGCTAATCACACCTACATCCAGGCGCGCTGCGCCATTCTCATGGCTCACCAGCCCACTCACTCGCACCAGATCCTGAGCATCGAAGTGCTGCCCGTTCCAGACCTTCTGAGGAATGCGCACTTTGATGGTGCCGGTTGGATCGCGGAAGGTGTACCACTCATCCTGCTGCTGACTGATAACATTGCCTTCCAGCGTTACCCACGCCCTTTCGTGCATTGACGATACGGCCTGAATACGGCTTTGACCATTCTCCTGCTGTACTTTATGTCCGGCATACATGCGCTCAGTAGCGACTGGCTCTTTCTCTGCGGAGAAGCCGCCCTGCGCTGCCAGGGCAGGAATGGCGGTGAATGAAGTGAGCAACATACCGGTGACGTTGACGAATTGACGACGAATCTTATTGAAGTATTGTTTTTGCATAGCAGGTTCCATTTATGATTTTACATCCCCCCAGGGGGGATGTTCTGATGATAAATGAGCGTCTGTGAAAGCTCAATTGCTATCCCCGGTAGGGGGATGAAAATGTGATGGGCTTCAGAGATAAAAAACCCACCGGTGGGTGGGTTCAGAGATGAGTCTTGTTAGGCGAAATCAGCGGGTCACGCCGATCCAGCCGTGATAACCCATGTAGATACCGACCAGGGCAATCAGTACGCTTGAGAAGTACGGCGCCCGACGCGCCAGCGTATCCAGGCCACTCCAGCGTTTTGTTGCCTGACGAACGCTGAAAGCCGCCGCTGCACCTACTGATACCAGCGTAATCGCTAAGCCGATGCTGAAACACAGTACCAGCGCAGCACCGAGCGTAAATTCTTTTACCTGAATGCAAAGCAGCAGAACGGTAATGGCTGCCGGGCAAGGAATGAGTCCGCCGGTCAGGCCGAACAGGATAATTTGTCCGGTGGTTACGCTGCGATTAGCAAAACGCTTTTTGATGTCGTTCGCATGCGCTTTCTCGTGCGCGTCCTGATACTCGCGGGAGTTAACATCCAGTCCCTCCAGCGCGGAGTGATCGTGGTCATGATCGTGGCCGTGTTCATGCTCGCGGAACTCCACGTCATAATCGTGTACATGGCCGCGATGGCCCAAAGAGAGACGAACATCGAAACTGTGCGGCTCCGGGATCGCCAGGGCTGATTCCATAAACCCGTCTTTTTCTACGAAATCAAAGGCCTGTGAAAATGTCCCCGTTCCCCGGTTGGTGACCAGAGAGATATCGCGGGCTTCCCATTTCCTGCCGCTGAGCGAGCGTAAGCGCCAGTGAGGTGGCTGACCTTCCTCGAAAATCGAGAGTTCAACGCTGCCATGACCCGTATCGATGATGCGGGTTTCATCATGATCGTGATGACCGTGGCCGTGTTCCTCTTCCTGCTCCATCTTCCACAGCTTTTCGCCACGCCAGGTTCGCCAGAACATCCATGCCGCCGTGGCAAGAATGATGATGGCTGAAATCAGCTGGAACCAGGGTTCGGCAGACTCAGCGGTGAATTTCTGACTGACATACATTCCGCCCATCGCAATCAGCCAGACCACTGACGTATGCGAAATAGTCGCCGCAAGCCCCAGTAATACGGCTTGCTTCACCGTTCCCCGGATAGCCACGATAAAGGCGGCCATCATCGTTTTGGAGTGCCCGGGCTCCAGGCCGTGAAGCGCACCCAGCAGGATTGCGCTGGGTATGAACAGCCAGGCATTCGCCACGCCTTGCTGTAAAAGAGCAGAAAAATCAGTCATGTTTCGCTTGCCTTAAAGATACTTGGTTATCTCTTTAAATTCGCTAAGCGTATTTTCAGACCCGTGGTGGTCGGCATGAAGGGCATCCTCCAGGCAGTGATCCAGATGGTCATGAATTAAAGTACGCTTCGCATTCGTTATCGCCTTTTCCACAGCGTGCAACTGCTGGGCGATGTCCAGACACGCTTTTTCATCTTCGAGCATCTGGATGGTGCTTTTCAGGTGCCCTGCGGCACGCTTAAGTCTTTTAATAATGTCAGGGTGTGATGCGTGAACGGTCATGATTTATCCTCTCCAGGTGGAGGGGATAAGATAATGTGTATCAACGCCATGGTCACATTTTTTATCGGCTTATCCTCTCCTGCCCGTTTGTCTGTTTTACGGAAATTACTTCTCTTTCTTCGGCCATGACGGGTGTTCATCATCAATGACGAAATCATGCTCATGGGTCGATTCGTTGTTTGTTTCTGGATCGGTGTGACTGTGAATCTGGGCGTAAACTTCATGCTCAGGCCGCCAGATAAGAACGGCAGTAATCAGTGACAGCGCGGCCACAATGGTCAGGGCGATGAACGAAGCCTGCGTTCCCCATGTTGCGCCTACCCACCCGGCGAGTGGATAAGTCACCAGCCAGCATGAATGCGACAGAGCGAACTGAGCGGCGAACAGTGCCGGTCTGTCTTCAGCCGTAGACGAACGGCGCAGCAGGCGACCGCTCGGCGTCTGAGAAAGCGAGTAGCCCACACCCAGCAGCGCCCAGAGCACAACCAGCGTGATGTAATCCTTGAGGAAAATGCCCAGTCCCAGGCCAACGACTAGAAGCACGGTGCCCACAAGCATCGGCATGCGGTCACTCATTTTGTCGAGCAGTCTGGGGAGGATCAGGGCCGACACCATGGACCCCACACCGAAGAAAGCCAGGGCAATGGCGGTAGCTCGCTGTGAGAAACCAAAGTCCGCCTGAACCAGAACAACGGTGTTGACGATCACCATCGCACTCGCTGCCGCCACAGCCATGTTCAGAGCCAGCAGGCCACGCAGTCTTGGTGTTTTCAGGAAGATGCGCATGCCTCGCGTAGTTTTGTCATAGATGCTGCGGTTGACCGTTAGCGCTTTCATTTTTGGCAACGTCACGGAAACAACCAGAGCCGCTGAGGCGAGGAACCCGACCGCCGTACCGGCAAACAGATTGTGGAAGCTCATGACCGTCAGCAGTGCCGCCGCCAGCATCGGGCTGATTACGCTTTCCAGATCGTAGGCCAGACGTGACAGAGACAGCGCCCGGGTATATTCGCGTTCGTCAGGAAGAATATCAGGGATTGTCGCCTGAAAGGTTGGCGTAAACGCTGCCGAAGCAGACTGAAGAATGAAGATCAGGATGTAGATTTCCCAGATCTGAGTGACAAAAGGCAGTGCGATAGCCACGAGGGCACGAACCAGGTCCAGCGTCACCAGCATGGTGCGACGCGGGAATTTGTCGGCAAAGGCCGCTGCTACTGGTGCCACCAGAATATAGGCGCTCATCTTGATCGCCAGCGCGGTACCCAGAACCGCCCCGGCCCTGTCTCCGGCGAGATCGTAGGCTAAAAGCCCCAGCGCTACGGTCGCCAGACCGGTACCGATAAGGGCGATAACCTGTGCCAAAAACAGATGGCGATAGGTACGATTAGAAAGAATATTGAGCATCAGGCAATCTCTTGGCTTAAATTTACATCCCCCCCAGGGGGATGGTGAAAGCATAGAGTGAGCTGAAAAAAATGACAAGCATTATCCTGGCGGGGGGGATGTGGGTTTTGCTAGTTGCCTGATATGTAGAATAAAAAAGCTTCAGGTATCCCAGCGTTATACCTGAAGCAGCATAAAGAGTGTCGAAGGTGTTATCGCCGCTTCCCTGCGTAGCCCCTTCTGACGAGAAAGGTGTTAACTCAGAAGTCCCAGGCAGGTTTTTAGGCTCAGCCGGGTCGCCTCAACGTCGCTGTGGATGATGGTGCACCAGTCGTCACGGTTAGCCCGAATGTCTTCGAGCCAGCTGTTCAAGGCCTGATTGAACGCCATGGTTTTCTCGCGCTGCGGCCAGCTCATCTGGTTCGCGCTGTAAATGTCCTGCCCGGGCTGCGGCATCTGCACAGTTTGCTGTGTCGACATCCGGGAAGTCACTGACCAGGTGTCAGAGTTGCCGTCCCATGAAGGCATCACAGGGAAGCCTGCACCGCGCAAAGCGATATCCCAGGTGGCATCAAACAGGAATGTTTTCCCGTTTAACTCAAAAGTCACGGTGTCATGAAACCCCTGTGTTTGCGGCAAAATGGTCAGTATTTCCGGAGGAATGGGTAAATCAGCCCAGTCAAACTGCACCAGTTTTCGCTTTGCCGTAATACCACCGGCAACCAGCAGTCGTTCGGCCGCGGCGGCTTTATGACGACAATCGCCAAAACCCTGCTCAAACAGGCTCATGCTTTGCTCATTCCATGAACCAAGCTGATAAGGCATTCGCCTGACCAGTTCAAAAATGGCTCTCCGCAATTCCGTTGAGCCACTCTGAAGACCGAGAGACTGCAAGATCCAGCCCGGTGTTATCGTCTCTTGAGCAGAGCGACGGGTGTTTATTTTTTGCCATGTATCACTGACTCTTTCTGCCAGAGAGGCTGCCAGGGTTTCCCCCGGCAGTAATGTTGTCATCAGCAATGCTCCTGTGGTGGTGAGGAAATGTCTACGCGTCAACATATCGGGCGTTACACCTCCACGCTGCGACGAAGCGCTGACATAACCAGTGATTCACAGACCACTTCTTCATCCTGCGTCCGATTAACGCCAGGGAAGACCATCTGGCTCATCGGGGACGAGCGAAGCCGGTGATAACGGGCAATTGCGCCATTCATACCTCCCATCTGCTTGCGTCTGACCAGGCGCAGCCCGTGCTCCCAGGCCACTTCATCCATCGCACTCGCCAGGACAGGATCATGGTTGAAGATTAAGACGCCATCCCCTTTCAGCAGGCGGGCTGCGCTGCGAAGGAAAGTCGTGTAATCCTGCTCGAAATAAGCCGCTGCCTGGGAGTAGATAATATCGACCCCGCCTGCCTGAACGCCCCGTTTCTCCAGCGTACACAACCCGGCAGCCGTCACGTAGGGATGCTCAGTCACACCTTTTGGCAGCGATTCATGCCATGGCGTGAGATTGGTGAAGTGCAGGAATGCACTCTGTCCAAGCTGCTCCCTGAAGCCCTCCGCCAGCCCGGAAATTGTCGCCTGATGACTGGTCGTTTCTTCTGCACGAAAACCCGCCCAGGCAGCACCAATTTCCAGGAAGGTGACGGTGCCATTTTTGTGGTGAATGTTCTTCGCGTAGTGAACGATATCGAACCCAATTTCTCGCGCCAGACGAAACGATCCGCCGCTGGAGGTCCATGGGCCATCAAAGCCAAAGGCGAGGATCGCTTTGAGCATCGAGCCCGTTTCCTGATGCATCATTTTCAGGAACGGAATGACCTTACGCCGTGAAGGCACCGGGACATTCGGACGCAATTTTTTGGCCTGAAGGTCGCGATTAACGCCCATGCACAGCGTCTGCCAGTGCAGAGGGGCAATCCGATAATTAAGTGCAGTGAAATTCCGCGCAATCTCACGACGCGCCTGAATGGAGTCTTTATACATAGCCTCTCCGCTAAATCTGAAGTTGATAAATGCCAGGCAGCAAACACGCTACCGGTAACAGCGATCAGATCTGGCGGGTGCTGGGAGGACGGTAAATGATGTCCGTGGCTTTAACCGGACTACGAAGATCGGCAAGCGGCAACCATCTGTCTGCTACAGGAGAGAGGGCAATCTCCACAGAGGGTGGCTGCTCCGGAGTTTCATGAAAATGGTCTGTCTGATGATGGCCTGCATGGCCAGACTGAGGGATGTCCGAATCGTGAGAGTGGTCCTGCATTGTCATGGTGACTTCTGCATCGTGCAGATCCATCTCGTAGCCTGTCAGGCCGTTTGTACCATGTGATGCAAACGTCCCCATCGACGACATCATCATGCCAACGGCCATGATGACAATCATCAGAACATAACGGGATGAACGTTTAAACATCAGGTACATCGCTGAATACTTCTCTCAATAGACAATGATACGGTTTAAAAAGATTAGCATCCCCCCGGGGAGGATGTAAGGTGCTGGAGTGTAAAGTCTTGTATTGCCGGGATTAATAAAATGGGCCCGCATAATACGGGCCCGGTAAATCAGATGACGCGCTTAATACTCATGTACTCCCCATTGGTATCCAGTTGGATCGTAATCGTCTCTGAACCACGATTTCGCCAGAACCAGCCATGTTTTCCGTCGAAGGCGGCCTGCAACACGCCATCACGAGAAGTAATCTGACGATCTTTACCATAGCCGTGGTAAAACCCTTTCGGGGCATTAACCGGATCGCCGTGGGCATCGACGTTCACAGGACCAGAACTCATCCACTGATAAGCTACCCGGGCATCCTTACGCATTTCCATCTTCACCTCTGCCGCTTCATTCGGCTTCAGCGTAATCAGCAGCTGATTACGTTGAGAACCGGCGGTTGGCGCTTCCGGCGCACGGGTTGTGGCCGGGACACTCAGTTCCGGGTAGCTGTTTTGCGTGATTGTCGGCGGGTTGTCCGGCACCGGACGTTCATTTACCGGTGCTGTTTGCTGCGCCAGTGGGCTCGTGCCCGCTTTATCAGCAGCAGCCTCTTCCGCCAGCTGCGTTTTGATTTCACCCATTTCTTTAAGGCCCAGCAGACGGCCAACGCCCGTCGGGTCGATGCCGTATTCTGACGGCATCACGATGGTAATCAGCAGCGTAAGCGCAACAATGGCGGCCAGAATGGTTGATTGCATCAGTTTCATCGCAGAAGGCAGTTCTGCACGGGTCGGTAAATCGGTGTTATACATTCTCTTTTCTCCCTCAGGCTAAAACGTAACCACAAATCTGGTAACTCATTAACAGGAAACCGGCGCTCATCATCACAACGTTGGCAGTGTAGGCGTGGCGGAAAAAGCTCGCCGTCTGCCGCCAGTAGCTCATGATGATGAGGATGGCGCTCAGCGCCAGCAGCTGGCCTATCTCCACCCCGACATTGAAGGCAATCAGGTTGACGAACAGGCCATCGGGAGAAATTTCGAACTCTTTGATTTTGGTCGCCAGACCAAAGCCGTGGAAGAAGCCAAAAATGAGCGTCGCAAGTTTCGTGTTCGGCTGAAAACCAAACCAGCGCTGGAAGGCTCCAAGGTTATCAAGCGCTTTATAGACCACCGACAGGCCGATAATGGCATCAATGAGATAAGCGCTGACGCTGATGTCAAAGAAGGTACCAATGAGCAGCGTCGTGGAGTGACCGACAGCAAACAGGCTGACGTACAGCCCGATATCGCGCATTTTGTAGAGAAAGAAAATCACGCCAAACAGAAACAGCAGGTGATCGTAACCGGTCACCATGTGCTTCGCGCCAAGGTAGATAAACGGGATGATGTTAATCCCGGTGATTTCCTGAATGTACCCTTTGTCGCCTTCTGCCACACCGTGGGCAGACGCGCCCTGGCTGTAGAAAAGCATTAATAACAAGAAAAAAAGACAAGCTGAACGCGCCTGAGCTGAAAACAGGCCACCGCTCAACCGGCCCTGCATATCAAGGCTGGTATTCATAAAAACCCTTACAAATTGAATAATAACGAATTAACGGAAGTTATTACGCAATCAGGGATCTCGGAGGGCGTTCGGGGGTGGCCTGAGGTATCCGCAGGATTTGTTCTGAACTCAGCGCGAACGTCGTCCGCATGCCTGCGTCCCAGGCCTGCAAAGCAGTCAGCGTGAATAGTTTGTTCAGATCGTGGGAATGATCGGCATTGAGGTGATGTACGTTACCGTGCGAGTGGAACAGCAACGGATCGTGCTCATTCAGTGGTTCATCGCTGTCGTGCTGATGGTCACTGATGGACGTTGTATCCTGGACGTTGTAGACAGCCTGCGGTTTTGCCATAAGCGAACTGCTCAGCACGGCAACAGCCATGATGATCAATACGATTCTGGAAATGACTTCACGGCTGATAAACACAGTCAACGGCATCCTGATGATACAAGGTAACAACGTGCGTAATGTATCCGCTATGCTGGTTTGATTTCAATAGTTGTTTTGGGGTCACTGCTATCGGAACATTTCCTTGAACATCCTGAATTTCACTCTTTCTGTTTTTAGCTCACCCTGCCCCTCAATGGGCCAGAATGCATGAATTGCGCGGCCATCAATTATATCGCCTGCTTGCAAAACTAAATTTGCCCTTACTTCAACAAGATCACAATACGCGCTTATGAACTACTTGCTTTACTTCTCCATTGCACAATACTGTATACATAAACAGTATCTCTTGCGAGTGAATCAACATGTCTCTTTGGAGTGGAATTTTTATATTTAACAATATAATCATATTGTTATATGACTTTTTGACGTATGAAAACTATAGAATACAAGATCCTGTATTTTGTCCTTTTTCTGCTCATGAAGACCTATGATCATGGGTGCATTTCCATCCCCAGCACAGGATTACGTCGAAAAGGAACTGGATTTAAATGAGCTCTGTATACGTCGACGAGCCTCTACTTTTTTTGTACGCGCCAGCGGTTGCAGTATGCAGGAACCAGGTCTTTGTGATGGCGACATTCTGGTGGTTGATCGCGCTGAGGAAGCCATTCATGGCGATATTGTTGTCGTGGAAGTCGATGGAGAGTTTACCGTTAAACGTCTTCAACTGAAGCCCCGCCTTGCGCTTTTGCCTATGAGTCCAGCATTTCCAATTATTTATCCCGATGAATTGCAATTACTTGGTGTTGTTACGTGGTTTTTCAACTGCACTCGTACTCGACGGAGGTAACGATGCCAATGTTTGGTCTTGCGGATGTAAACTCATTTTATGCCAGTTGTGAGGCGTTGTTTCGCCCAGATTTGCGAGGCAAACCGATTGTTGTTCTTAGTAACAACGACGGATGTGTTATCGCACGCAATGCTGGTGCAAAAGCGTTAGGAATAAAAATGGGTGTGCCCTGGTTCCAGATTAAAAATCAGAGTTACAGGGAAAAGGTGCACGTTTTCAGTTCGAATTATGCGCTTTATCATAGCCTTAGTCAGAGAGTCATGAG
The DNA here is from genome assembly GCF_058191755.1 of Serratia sp. CoH_122_TC_1. NCBI lineage: Bacteria > Pseudomonadati > Pseudomonadota > Gammaproteobacteria > Enterobacterales > Yersiniaceae > Serratia > Serratia sp. CoH_122_TC_1. The sequence goes on along the minus strand of NZ_JBXWLA010000022.1, from coordinate 48,000 downwards.
CGCTCTTGAGGAGATTACACCGCGAGTTGAACAGTACAGCATCGATGAAATGTTTCTCGATTTGACGGGCATTGATAGTTGCGAAGATTTTGAACACTTTGGCCGACGTCTCAAAGCGCATGCCCTGAATACCGTTGGGCTGCCTATTGGCGTTGGTATTGGGCAGACCAAAACCCTGGCCAAATCGGCCCAATGGGCCAGCAAGGAGTGGAAACAGTTTCGCGGCGTCCTGGCGCTCACACCGGATAATTCGAAACGCACCATGACGCTGCTGGAAAATCAGCCCGTAGAAGAGGTTTGGGACGTGGGCAGGAAAATAGGCAAACGCCTTAATCTGATGGGTATTAAAAATGCTTTACAGCTTGCTCAATCCAGTCCGAGATTTATCCGGGAAAATTTTTCAGTTGTTCTGGAGCGTACCGTACGGGAACTGAATGGGGAGTCCTGCATTCCTCTTGAGGAGCTTCCGCCATCAAAACAGCAGATTATTTGCTCACGCTCCTTCGGTGAGCGCATCACGTCAAAAGCAGCCATGCAGCAGGCTCTGTGTTTGTACGCGACACGTGCAGCCGAAAAGCTGAGAGGTGAACGCCAGTTTTGCCGACACATCGGCATATTTATAAGAACCTCACCCCACGCCATTAACGAAGTGTATTACGGCAATAGCGCTGGAGAAAAGCTTGCCCTGCCGACCCAGGATACGCGAGACATTATTGAAGTTGCACTGCGTTCACTAGATCGCATTTGGCTGGATGGTCGGCGCTATATGAAAGCCGGTATCGCGCTTGATGATTTTACGCCGAATGGCATAGCTCAGTTCAACCTTTTTAACGAGAACAAACCCAGAGAGAAAAGCGCCCAACTGATGAAGGTACTGGACGGCATCAATCAGTCCGGGTTGGGCAGTGTGTGGTTTGCGGGTCAAGGCGTAGATACAGCGTGGAGGATGAAGCGGGAAATGCTCAGCCCGGCGTGGACTACCTGCTGGAATGATATTCCGATAGCGCGAATAAAGTGAAGAAACCCTCCATCAAAGCTTGCTTTTCTATTCCACATAAACGGTGATATGTCGGCACGCTGCATGACCGTTCTGGAATCCCTCGCGCCGGCGCTGACCATCTACAGTATCGATGAAGCATTTTTGCACGTCGCCGGCATCGATGCCGTTGAGTCATTCGAAGACTATGGCCGGCGCGTTCGCGATACCGTTTTGCAGCAGACGGGACTCACCTGCGGGATCGGTGTCGCCCAGACGATGACGCTTGCTAAACTCGCGAATCACGCTGCGAAAACCTGGCCGGCCACCGGCGGTGTGGTCGACCTGACGAACCGCGACCGACAACGAAAGTTGATGGCGTTGCTGCCGGTCAACGAAGTTTGGGGATGCGGGCGCCAGTTGACGAAAAAGTTGGCCACGATGGGGATCACAACAACGCTGCAGCTCGCGGACAGCAATCAGGCGTTGATTCGCCGGACGTTTGGTGTCGTACTCGAGCGCACAGTACGCGAACTGAACGGAGTTCCGTGCATCTCGATCGAGGCGCTGCCGGCAAAGCAGCAGATCATCGTCAGCCGGTCGTTTGGCCAGCGCGTCACGCAGCTGCAGGACTTGCACCAGGCGGTGTGCCAATACGCAGAGCGCGCGGCAGAGAAACTCCGTCGAGAACGGCAGTATTGCCGGCATATTTCGGTATTTGTGCGAACCAGCCCATTTGCTCCCCACGAGCCGTATTACGCTAACAGCTACAGCGTGCAGCTCATGTTGGCCACGCAAGACACCCGCGACATAGTAGCGGCAGCAGTGAAAGCTCTCAAAGCCATTTGGCGCGACGGGTTTCGGTATCAGAAGGCGGGGATCATGCTGAACGATTTCTGTGACAAACCTGGCCAGATCGATCTCTTCGACGAACATCCACCGCGCGCTGGCAGCGAACAATTGATGAAAGCCGTCGATGGCATAAACCACTCCGGGTTAGGAAAAATTTGGTTTGCCGGCCAAGGGATCAATAAATCCTGGGCAATGCGCCGCGAACTGCTGTCCCCTAGCTACACGACACGACTCAGCGACATTCCCGTCGCCAGGTTGATGTAAATGTGGTAGTGCCCATAAACAACTTGGTTCCCCTCGCTGAAATTGGGCGTGGAACCAGGCGGTAAACTGATAGGGGGCAGTTTGGATATAGAGAATTATTGTACGGTAAGTATATTTTTTGAACAGGATTACCTATAGCAATAGGGTGTACTCCTGCGCTATAGACTGCTTGGCTAGCATTTTTAGCCAATGAGATAACCTAAATGCGATACAGAATGCCCGATAATTTAAATGCGATAATCGCTAATACAAGATCAATAAATTACTCACCAACGTTGGTAAAATAATGCTCTAAACGTACAAAAATTTCCGGTTTTCAAACCGCCCCCCACGGTACTAATAATAGACAATTAAGGGCATTTAATGCAGCGTTTAACTTTTTATATCGCAGCGATGGCGGTAACACTAGCGGGATGTAGCGGGCATTACGTCTCACCCGCAGAAAAGACTGCGGTAGACCAGCTGAAAACAATCACCGGCGATGATGAACTTTGCCAGGCGTTAGCCACGGTTAACAGAGCCCCCGCAAAATCTGGAGGTGTGGCAACGATGCAAAGAGAAGATTTTGATGTTTACTACGCCCAGCAAACCTATTTAAAGCAGCGTATCGCCGCACGCAGTCTGGATTGCAGCAAACCGAAAAAAACGCAGACGGTAGCACCAGCGGAAGAGTTAAGCCCGCGCCAGGAACAAGCGCGCGTCTCTGCGACGTGCAGTGCCATCGCGCAACGTTCAAAATTCGCAGATCCTAACGTCGTTTATGAAATGTGCGTTCGCGGCTACAAAGCGACGTCGAAAAAGTGTAGCCATGATATAGCCGGGTTTACTGAGCAGTCGCAGCAGCTGACCGGAGCAGCGAGAGCTGAATATCTCGAAATAGGGAGCGCATTCCGTGTAGGCTGTAACTTAAAGGTCAGATCTTAAGTGATGAGTTACCAAGGGTCAGTTTGGAAATACGCTAAGCGTACAATAATTTCCGATATCCAAACTGACCCCAATAAGATCTGGGCAATGCGCAGGGAACTACTTTCTCCAAGTTACACAACGAGGCTTCGCGACATCCCTATAGCCAAGCTATCTTAAGTTCACCCGTACTAATTAATTAAATTAAGTCAAATATTCGAAATTAAATCTCACGCACTAATCATCATTTATTATTTCATCTAATACTATTAAAATCACTTAAATAAAAAGTTAACAACACATCAACAGACATTGAAATTTCCAATCATCTCTATATCACTCACATAATTTTAATTGTATAATGTTTTTGAAGTCATAATAAATAAGAGGTTATAATGAAGTACCGCAGCGACATTGACGGCTTAAGAGCTATTGCCGTTACTTTAGTTATTTTATTTCATGCTGGATGCATCTTTATCAATTCTGGATTCATCGGCGTTGATGTTTTCTTTGTTATTTCAGGATATTTAATAACAAAAATAATATTGGGCGGAACAAACAATAATGAATTTAACTTAAAAAACTTTTTTATACGTAGAATTTGGAGACTTCAACCTTCTTTCCTATGCGCAATAATATTTACGTTAATAATTGGCAGTGTTTTCTATTTGCCAGAAGATTACAATACATATCTTCACAGTGTAAAGAACGCATTGTATTTCTCATCAAACAAATATTTTGCTGATGTGACCACAAGTTATGCATCACAAGATTCTAATTACCTGCTACTATTGCACACTTGGTCACTATCAATTGAATGGCAGTGGTATATAACATTCCCAATAGCATTACATATGGCATTAAAATACTTTCCAGAAAAGAGAGTTATAATAGCAAATCATATAATCACTATTTCGTTATTAATCACATCATCATACTTATCATATCATTCTAACATTGACAGATATTATGATTTCATTTCACGTTGTTTTGAATTGCAAATTGGCAGCTGCTTAGCATTTTACAAATTCAACGAAAAAAGTAATAAGTTTACTAACTTGTTTGGTCTGTTAGGTCTACTAAGCATAATATCCATAGGTTTTTATCCTGGAATTATAAATGGTTATCCTAACATTTACACAGTGGCAATAGCATTAGCTACTGGGATGATTATTTTTTCCGGTGAAAAAACAGATTCCATTTCATCTTTTGTACTATCGTCAAACATCTTAGTAGGTATAGGTAAAAGGTCATACTCTTTATATCTATGGCATTGGCCAGGGATCGCCTTGCTACATTACCTTAATTTGTTCAATAATACGATGATGTTATTATTAACTTTGCTAGGATCATGTATACTTGCTTGTATATCCTACAAATACATCGAAATGCCGTTACGTAAAGTACAAAAAAGTCTTTCTTTTACAGTAACGATCTTAATTGTCATTCCTCTATTAATGTCTGTAATAATTTACTCGATAGCAAAAAAAACCGACAATTTTCCTTGGCGGTTCGGAAGTGAGTTTTCAAGATCATCCGCTCTTATTGATGAATATAAATCTCTATCCGGTCATCGCTCAGACTGCTTAACAGATCAATTTGATAATGAAAACAATGATGTGCTTTGTACTTTCGGGGAAATATCATCTAAAAAGAAAGCCTTATTCATAGGTGATTCTAATTCAAACCATTATTGGATGTTCTTGGATGTTTTAGCTAAAAATTCAAACCTTGCAATAACGTCACTAAGTACATCATCTTGCTTAACATTGCCTGGGATTTATCAATTTGATTGGTGGCATTTTTATAACACTGTATATCAAGCATGCTATGACAATACAAAGACGTATTATAATAAAATAGAAAATAACAAATTTAACTATGTTATTATTGGTGAACTATGGCCAATGTATGTAAGCGATAAAATAATCAACCAACCTGGAGATGATCGCTCGTTAGAACTTTCAATGAAAAGATTAGACGAAGCTCTGAGAAAATCATTGGATATCATAGTTAAATCCGGTTCTGTGCCTGTAATAATGAAAGAGATCTACACTCGGCCAGAAGGATACGAAACATGTCTGAAAGAAAAGGTAGTTCTAAGACAGGAATATACACATGGAGAATGCAATAGCCAAGAATGGTCACAGTCCAACATGGGTTGGTTTGATAAAAAATTTATTGAATTACAAAAAGACTACCCGTCTTTGATAGTTATCGATATCAAAGATGCCCAATGTGCCGGGAATAAATGTAAAACTGAAATTGATGGGGTTTCTATTTTCCGTGATGTAGGTCATTTGAACGATTTTGCAGCGTATAAATTAGGAGAAATATATTTACGCTCAAATGGAAACCCTTTCAAATAGTCTTCTGTAGAGAAGAAAGGTGTAGCCACAATACCTATATTGAGAGGATCAACAACGATCCTCTCTGTTCCCCACCTCTTGCTAGACTTGGTCTTTTAACAACGCTGGACACTCCTCAGAGGTGTGGATCGCAACGAGCCGTTGCGATGATGGTCTTACCGGCAAAAGAGCTACATTGGCCTTTCTAGCAACGATTTATGAAGTTCAAATTTTTTATGGGACCCGCCGGTTTTCCGGTGGGGGCTACCGCAGTTTACATCATTAAACTTTAGGTGTTTCCCATAATAGAGTTATCCACATATCTACAGGATTGTTTTTTAAGTCCTTTTTTTATGTTTTTTAAAACATTTTAAAAGCTTTTTAGACAACGCGTGAGCTCTTTCGTGGTGCGGCCCTCAGCCCTGTCAATATGGGATATACCAAAACTAACTATGGGTGAAACCTATAGTTACTATGGGTAACAGCTAAAGTTGTTATGGGTAACAGCTAAAGAACGTATGGGAAATAGCTAAAGTTAGTTTTTTCTGTGAATCCCTATGGGAAACAACATAAGTTTGCCTTGACCACATCATCTAGCTGATGCAACTATGGGTACATTACAAACAACCCATAGATAGTTATATGAATGAAAATAAAGGGATTGTTAAAACTAGTCGTCCAGCTATAGCACAATCTAATGAACTGACCGAGGCAGCTTACTATCTCTCACTGCAGGCAAAACGAGTACTGTGGTTATGCCTCATGGAAACCTATCGGCAAGAAGACCATCCAGGTACGTTTACAGTGCGAGTTGCTGATTACCAGCGATTGTTCAAGGTGAGCCAAGCTACGGCCAGTACAGATGTCAGGAAGGGCATTGATGCCTTGTCAAACAGCTCTGTTACCTTCTTTCCATCTGATGGGGAGTATGAAGAACGGAAACGCCCTTGGCTGGCAGAAGCTGGTTTAAAACGAGGCCGAGGTTCATGGAACATTGAATTCAATAATAAAGTGATGCCCTACCTTCTTGATCTTAGTAGTCAATTCACTACTTACAATCTTTATGATTGTGGCCGCATTAACAGTGTGAGAGCTATCCGCCTTTACGAAAGCCTTTGTCAGTTTAGAAAATCCGGCATATGGATCACAACACCAAATTGGTTAGCTGAACGTTACCAACTCCCACAATCGCAACGAGATAATTTTGCTGAGATGAAACGGACGTTCATCAAGCCGGCCCTGGATAAGATCAGTAAAGAAACCCCCTTGACGGCCTCGATGTCAGAGACCGACGATGGCAAACTGATTTTTACCATCATTACTAAAAACCCGGAGCCAGCCTTACCTAACGTTTGAACTTTAGCTTTTTCCCATACATTGAGCCTAACGAACTTGTGCTGTATCCCATAGTCGTTGGGCTAAATTTCATCTTCTGCCGAACGGCATGCAGAAATGATAGTAACTTTAGCTATTTCCCATACCCATGCTTTTCAAGGCATCCGAATCGTCTTTTTCTTAAGCTTTAATTCTATTTCGTCGATCATCAGCTGGAGCATTTTCACCAGGTCTAACGTCAATTGTTCAGCAGCCTCAAAACTGAGTTTAAGAATGTTGATTTGCCCTTCACCCAACACATTTTGCAATGTGACTCGTTTGAACCCTTCCAAGTGACGCCTTTCTTTCAATAACTGAGTAATACGCTTGGTGATGATCTTTGCTATGTCAGGATACTCGGGGTTTTCGAAAACGTGCAGATGGCTTTTTACCAAGGGCTCCCAGGAAAACAAGATGTCGTATCGAGTAACAAAACGGGCTTGCTTGGGTGGAAAGTGCCACAACACAATAAACGGCATGCTATTTCTCATGCACAGCTCAAAATGGTGCTGCCAGACATTGGGAATTGCCCGTCCTTCACACAATAGATAATAATCGGAAGGTTTAAGCGTTGGGACACTCACGGGCAGCGGATCAGACAAAACAGTGCCAATCCGGGTTTGCCAATGTTCGCGCAATGCTTCGTTCATTGGAGGGATCGTAATACATAACCAACTGAGAGGGATGTACACGGCTATAGAAGGGTCAACAACCCCTTCTTCTGAACTAAGGTATACCTTACAGCTTTCAACGATTTCGACAGCTCGAGGGTTATCTTTGTGCGTTTCTAGCCAGGCGATAAATGGACTCGGTACAACATGGCACAAATTTCCCCAGCTGCGACCATATTTATAGAGCTCCCAACCAGTCTGTCGGATGTAGTGATGTTGCACGTATCGCACTAATTGCTGAGTCAAATCATCCTGAGAGGTTGTTTTGAGTCTGAATCTTTTACGCGGTTTGATAAGTAAATCAATAAACAACGTCGCCATAAATGCCTATCAGTCTGTATACCGTGACTAAACCTATAATGTTACTCAAGATTTCCGTGAATAGCATCCCAAAATACCCGTTCTATTCGCCGTAAAACCCTACTTTCTGCACGCTTTAATGTTGATTGATCAGTAATCGATCAATGGATTTGTTCAATATCTATAGGACAACTATTGCTGCTGTGGATTCATCCGCAATTATTGTCCACAACTACCCCAAACGGCCCCCCATCCTGCTAAGCCGGTCTTTTTCGGTGATTAAAAAGTTTACTGTAGTGTAGATCGCAACGTGCCGTTGCGAAGCTGTACCTTGCAATCGGTGAGCTACCTTGGAGGCGAAGCCGACTTTCGTGGGTGGGCATTGTAGCTTGAAGAAACGATTGAACTAGGATTTTTCTGCCTATCGAGGTTTCGTGCTTTATGGGATGGAGTGTTATAGCCCGAAGCAAAGCGGAGGGAGCTATTTTCGAGAGCCTGGCTTTAGCCGGCACGAAATATACTCCCCTTTTTTGGGGCTTGTTTTGTTCAGAAATAACCTTCGAAATTAACTATTTTTTGTGAGTTCGTTCGAAGTTAACTGAATGATATTTCATCAACTGTTTGAGTTGACGGTCGAAGACCATGAACTACGTCTAATTTATCGTTCCGGCAGACTTTTGAAGGGTACCTTAGACATATACAAATGGGTTTTTAGCTCTTACACGCAGCACAAAACCCGCGCTGGCGCACGGGTCATTGTATTGAACGGTGAAAATAATGCTTAGTGGAGTACACCGGCTCGTTCCAGCAACAGCCGATAATACTGTTCAGGATCATCCCGCTCTAAAGACGGGTGTTCATCAGTTAGGCCGCGCTTGAGCTGCATAATCTTTATTGGATGAGCCTCTGCACTAGTAGACCAGCGAACCCAAGTCATTTGATACCTGTTCACTATTTTTCCATTGCGCGTTCGCATTTTAGAGGCCATTTCATCTAGTTCTTTCCCTAGATCTTCAACGATCGCCTTCTTCTCTTGCAGCAGATCGGGACTCACTACCCACCTCTTAATCTGTCGCAGGCGATTTTTCAATGAATGGTGTGAATCAATATCAATTCCAAGTCGGGCCATGCGTAGTTGATGACGTTCGTGCTTCTTGCGCAGGGATTCTGTTAGGCCGTTCACCATCGCCCACTGGCGGTAGCCATGAAGCCATAAGCGAATTTCCTCAACAGCGATCCCACGGCTGGTAAAAAAGCGTTCTGTAAGAAAAATACGCATCGCTTTATATTGGCCAGCATCAGTATCCCAAGCCCGATGCACAACCAGGTAATCCAACTCCTCCATCACATCCCTGGCATGGGTCGCCACATCACAAGATTTACGGCCACTCTCATAAATATGCAGCACGCCGATGGCGCGAGCGATTTCCTCGAACGGAGCAATAATCTCAAACGGGTAATCAGCATCCGGGTTATAGTCGCAGTTGGCTGCTAATGCTAAGGAAAGTGCGGTCAATGCACGCCGGCTTTCTTCACGTGTGCTCACTCGCATAGGTTTCGGGGTATAACTTGGATCGTTTCGACGTCGATATGGGATATATCCACGTTGACGCAATGCAACCAACGCAGAATTCCGGTTCCAGTCATGCTGACGAATACGAGCAACGACTTTAGCAGCGGCGCCACGAGGTACGGTACCGGAGAACACTGCTACATGGTGACAGTGGATTTTGGGTTGTCCTTTCCGTAAACGGTTTGATTCACCGCGACGGGTTGGAGAATAGACAGGTTCAGGGCGAACCTGATAGTTGATTGCTTGCTCAGTCACCCTGTCCTGAACTTATGGCGGACAGGTATTGTTTTCTAAATAGCATGCGTTATAATCTCTGCAGGCCAGCGCCTGCTTTTGACCCCCTGATATCTGACTCTTCCGCCAAGTTGATGACAGATTTCGGGGGGTTTTTGCATTCAAGGCCTGTACCTTCCAAGCCTTGTTCCCTGGACATTTAGGATATGCCCTATCCACTACAGCCTGTAATTTTCGTTACACACTGATCGAATTACGTCGACTGCTCAGGTACTTAGTACCTTTTTAAAACAGTACAAATCGCTGTAAATACTACCCGATTTTCGCGTCCTTGCAACAAAAGGATCTCTGGCGATCTTTTTTTGTGCAGTTCACCTACGTTTCTGATGATTGACCAACAAAACTAGCCACGTCTTCCCGCAATACCCCCCCCTAATCGAAAGATGTCCTGAGTGATTTTCATACCACAATAGAGCCACCCTTTATCTATCAAACTCAATTCAATAAGAATCCACCTAAATAATAACATCGAAATTGCTTTTTCACGGCAAATTGTTCAATAAACAAGCAAATGAACAATTGATTAATATAGTTAATTATTCTGTTTTGATAGTTATGTCGATCTAATGATCTGAAAAAAGGATCTTTTCCAGATCATTGATTCAAAAAATTGAGTTATACAGGATTTTAGCTCTGTTTATGGCATATTTCACAACATTTAAGATCGTTAAAAAAACCGTTTACACAATTTAACTTTGCAAATACACTTCGCGGCATACTTAAGCACAGGCTTCAAAGGATCGCCAGTCCGCCAACTAGCAACCCATTGAACCTTGTAATTTAGCTTTAGCCTGGACTGCGCCTGATTACACCTAATCGGGCACCTCCCTGCCCCGGGTGTCGGGTGCAGTCCAGGCTAAAGCGCAGTCAGGAGAAACCGCGATGTCCGTTTCCTCTTACAACAGCCTCTGCCAATCATCCAACATGGGATTGATTTTGGCGGAGCCTGCCTGTCTCGCTGCGCTTTATCATTTTTCTGCCGCTCATCAACGGGGAATGTCATGGAACGCTGGTATCTCGCCTGCCATAAAGCGGGTAAAGACAATGTCTTTAAAGCCCAAATGACGTTAGAACGCATGAATATCATGGCGTTCAGCCCTGTCATGCGTACATACCGTCCCCGTTCCGATCGTCCAGGCCAGCTGCGGCCGGTGATGGAGCAAATGTTTCCTGGGTACCTCTTCATCTTCTTTGATACCGAAATCCACCATTCATCAAAAATCGAACTCTGCCCTGGGATAAGTCACCTGGTACGTTTTGCCGGTGAAATCACTCCAATTCGAGATGCTGTTGTGGATGACGTAATGCAGTTACCTGTTTGCGTGCAAGCCTTTTCCCGTAAGAACCCAGGCAAACGACGCTGGGATAAAGGGGCAACACCTCTTAATCAGCAACAGCGCCAACAAATACAGGCGTTGGTTGATACAAATGATGGCGACACCCGCAGCGCCCTCTTCTTTGCCTTCATAGAAGCACTACGCTAACCGCTATCCCCGCTTTATTTGATTTCAGCATTTCTCTGTACAACCGGAGGATAGATGTCGAAGCAAGCCCTGAGTAAAACCATTGCCGTTGACTGGCAACCCGAAGATTTTGTCTTGCAAACATTCGCCCTTGAAGACGATGCCCGGAGCACTTGCCGAGCTGAAATTGACAGCGGTGAAAATTTCCTCCCTCAATATTTATCCCTGCTGAGCCGTTGCCGCTCACTGCGCCAAACATCACGCCAGCAGCAAAGACATCCCTAATTAACACCCCCCTTGGCTGCCCGGTACCCCGGTCGGTCTTTTTTATTGATTACGTGCTTACGTCTCTACGTAACCGAGGTGATATTTATGACACAACGGAAAAACTACTCATTGAATGCCAAACATAATCAGATGCTTAATGAGCAAGCGGTAAATTTGACGGGGATCCTCAGTCGTCCAGTAGCCTGTCGTGATGTGCTTGAGGCCATTTTGGACCTGACCTCAACGCTGGATAATAACGCCCTGGCACAGCGAGTTCTTGATCGTGCCAATGAACCAAAGCGTGGTCGACGCCCCGGCCCGAGGAAAAACCGCCTATGAAATCATTCCTCCCCGTCGCTCTTCCGGTGGTGTTGACTGGGTGTGCCCTTAATACCCACACACCGCCGACAGTACCGGCACAGCAGTTTGTCACTACGCTGATCCAGGAACAGCTCCCCATTATCCAACAGGCACAGGCAGAACTCGCTAAAGCCAGCCGTGTAAATCTCTCACCGGGCACGCCATTACCTTTACCTGCTTCATCAAAAGTCCTGCCGGCAAGAAATGCAACTGAGACACCTGCACTGGCGGGTCAGGCTGTTCCCACATTGCATGCTATTCGTTATCTCGGGAAACGCGTTGGAACACCTGCGCTGGCGGGTGCAGGTAAATCCCAGACACTTCGTCAGGCTTTGCGCCAGATAGTGCCGGCAGGGTGGCAAGTTGCTTTCTCGCAAGAACTTAAGCCGGATACTCGCGAAACACTACAGTGGGCCGGTAATGATCAATGGCCATTTGTTTTGGACGACGTCTTGCAGCGACAAAGCAAGGTGGCCTTGCTCGATTGGCAAGCCCAGCGCGTTTCCGTCGCGTCCAAATCGGCCGCGTTTACACCAGGAATGGCAGTAACACCACCACAAATCAAAACGTCAGGACCTACGCCTACAGCCCCAACGAGCACCAGTAAACAAGGTGCGGTTGCTTCTGGGCGCAATCCATTCGGTGGAAAATTACCAGTGCCACGTCCTGCTGCAGCGGTTAAAACCACTGCATTTGTGACCTTGCCTAAAACAGTTATTAAGCCAAAGGTCTGGCGGATAGAAGCCGGTAGCACGCTGAAAGACACCCTGTTTAATTGGGCTGCAAGTGAAACGTGCTCTACTCCGGGAGTCGCTAATTGGACTGTGGCGTGGCTGACACAAGCTAACTATCGTATCGATGCTCCGTTGCAGTTTGAGGGCAGTTTCAGAGATGCGCTGAACGGGTTGTTCACGCTATACGGTACGGCAAAAGTGCCACTGTATGCAGGTGTGCGTAACGAACAATGCGTCATATCGGTGGACGATAAGGAGATCCACTGATGGTCTATTGGCTGTTATCGGTGTTTATAGGTTTCCTCGTCTGGTCAAACATATCACCCCATGACCAAACGGGTACACAGTTGCAGGATAGCACGCTGAGCCAGCGCGCTATTCAAACCGTCCGTTATATCAATGATATCAATGACTGGCGCTATAACAATCCTTCGCAAAAAGACGGTGTAATCCCGGACAGCGCCTTCGGCTGGTCATCCCTTCCTGCGTTACACAATGTACTGCAGGCTGACCGTGTCTATGTCTACCAACCTGACCAACCTGGGCTGATGTCTGCGCTGTTAGCACAAAGCCGGCACTCAGCCTTAGTTGGAAAAGTTGTTGCAAGACGCCTGTTAGACAGTTTTGGCAACGACATGCAGGTCAATGTGCCGGATAGCATTACTGACGGTAGCCTGGTGTACCTCAACTAATCCCTCTCCCCCAAGGTTAAAAATGAAAAAACACCTCCCCTTAACCGGGTTGGCGGCGACATTGTGTTTGCTGCTTTCCGGATGTGCACCACTTGAACGTATCGACAAAATCGACAACACCGTCTCACAGAATGAAAAACAAGCCGATAAACACCTGCATGCGATAAAAAACGGCGCTGTCGTTCGTGATCTGACATCACAATGGATCAACCCCTATCCATTAAATGCGCAGGCCGGGGGTAATGGCTTACTACCGCCCTGTGCCGTCGCCATCAACCGCCCCGGTAGCATTACGTTGGCAGAGGTCAGCGCCTTCATCAGTAAACGATGCCGCCTGCCTGTCGTCGTCACCCCGGATGCACAAGCCATGCTCGCCCCAACAGGAGGCGGGAGGACGGAACAACTCAGTGGCCCCGTTCCCGCACCAGACCCTAATGGGATGGTGCCTTTGGCCGCGTTGGGCGGCTCACCCGTTCGCCCTGCACCGGCGGTAACCGGTGGTACTGCACTGAGGGGCGTGTTTTGGCAGGGGGAACTGGGCGGGTTGCTCGACAATGTCACCACACGCCTGGGATTGTCATGGCGTTATGAACAGGGCCGGATCGCTATTTTCTACCTCGACACCCGCACCTTCCCGGTCATGTTTATGGACAGTAAAGCGAGCTTTGGCTCCAAGACAGTGAGCGGTACCACATCGTCAATGGGCGCTACGGGCGACAGCAGCGGCGGTGGACTCAGTGGAGACTCAAATACCTCCCAGGCGACCGAGATGGAAATCAAGTCCAGCCTTTATGAGGACGTCACCAATACCATCAAGTCGATGCTGACGCCGGGTACCGGCCGCATGAATCTGTCCGCCGGTGTGCTAACTGTCACCGATACGCCGCGTGTACTTGAACAGATCGGTCGTTATCTGGATGACCGCAACAATGAGCTCAATCGACAAGTGGTGCTCAACGTACAGGTCTACAGCGTGGAAAAACGCACTCAGGATCAGTACGGAATTGATTGGAACGCCGTATTCAACAGCGGCAGCATCGGATTGTCATTGACCAATGCATTCAGTGGTGCTGCTTCCGATGCCCTGAACGGGGGTGTTTCTATCCTTGATGGCAAAGGTGCCGGCACAAAGGCCTTTATCAAAGCCTTGTCCGAGCAAGCGAATGTTAGCGTGATGACCGAAGCATCCAGCATGACCACTAACCTGTCCGCAGTACCCATTCAGGTTGCTCTGCAACAGGACTATGCCTCCAACGTCACCACCGAAAACACGGCCAACGTCGGCTCATCGAGCAGCATCACCAAATCGACGATCACTACCGGCTTCAATATGACGGTATTGCCATTCCTGATGCCCAAGTCGCCAAAAATGCAGCTGCAGTTCGCGATTAATATGTCGGATGACCCGACCATGCGCACGTTTACCAGCGAAAAAACGTCTGTCGAACTGATGAAAACTCGCCTCAAGACGTTTACCCAACGCGTGATCATGCAGTCCGGACAAACGCTGGTGCTGAGTGGCTATCAGTCTCTCAATAACACCGCTAACCGTCAGGGAGTTGGGAGTTTCCGCTTCTTCGGGCTTGGCGGTGGAGCCAACGGTGAGAACAACAAAACCATGCTTGTCATTCTTATCACCCCTGTCATCTTGGGATAAGCCATGAAACAACAGACGACATACACGTTGCAGAATGGGAAGGTTTGGCTTGTGGCAGGATTGCACTGGCAATATCTTCCGTTACGTGGGCGCCGTAGCATGCGAATGCGCGCTAAAGAGGCAAATGCCAGTCACTGGGCGGCGTTGTCTATCGGCGACGGACAAGCTCAAGGCACGTTACTGGGCACTGTCACTATCTCTGATAAATCCCCCCGGACAAAGGGGCAACATTCGTTGGCATCGATGGCGTTAGCTGTTATGCCGGTGCTACCAGAAGCCTGTTACGGTGTTTTCCCCCTCGCTGATGGCCAATATTGGTTTGTCGCTATCAGCGACGGCATGCTCTCCCCGTTCGGCGACATCGTAGGCGACGATGCAGCCATACGAACCGCAGTTTCAAATTTTCTACAGATAACCTCGGCACCAACAGCAGGTTGGACGGTGTACGCCCCACGCGGTTTTTTCCCGGATAAGGAAACCGAAGATAAGGCGCTCTCAGCACTGATCGACAACAAAATCGGTTTACGACGCGCCCGCCTAAGTAAAACGCATAACCCTCAGTTACTGTGGTTATGGGGCATTGCAGTAGTGGCCTTGGGCACGGGATATGCCGGTTATACGGCGTGGCAAACACATCTGGAAGATGCGCGTATTGCCGCCGCTCAGGCCGCATTGATGGCCAGGCAACAATTGGAGCAACAGGCTCCGGCAGACAACCTGAAACCCTGGGCAATGCAACCGAAATTCCCCTCGATGCTCAGTGCCTGCAGTAGCGTGTGGAAAGACGCGCAGATTTCCATTGCGGGATGGGTGTTCAACACGGCCACATGCGATGCACACGGTAAGATCACGCTGCACTACACCTTGCCGAATGGGGGCACCGTGGGGGACTTTGCCTTGCGGTTGCCCGTTCTCTATGGGTCAGATATTCAACCGGTGTTTAATATTCCCGGCAGCGCGGATGATGCGTCCTTTGCCTTAACCGTTCCGCTATCACTGCCGGAAACCCCTGAAGTTTTACTCCCGGGCAACCAACAGATTCAACATCTGACCAGCTATGCCCAGCGCATCAATGCCCGTCTGCGCCTCAGTGAAACAGATGCTGCCACCCAGTTAACACATGTCGACATACAAAACCTGCCCTGGCGTACCTATAGCTTTACGTTCATTACCGACATACCGCCTGATCGGTTGTTTGCCCCTACGCGCTTCAATAGCCGTGGAATAAGGGCTTCCAGCATCACGACCACGCTCAAAAACAACCGTCTGGAATACACCATTGAGGGACTTCTGTATGCCAACCGTTAAATCCTGGGTAACACCCTGGGCGTTGTGCCTGGTGTTGACCGCACCCGGTGCATTCGCCGCGCCTGTCGCTGACATACCGGCGGCCCCACTTGCTACACCGTCGGCTGAACAGTCGGTGAAGCCGCCAACATCAGCAGATATTCCCCTGCCAACCACTTTCTCCCGCACCGAGGCTGGACGGGCATTAAATCTGGGGCAACTGGAAGCCATACAGGCTGAGACGGTGCTGTATGAGGCTCAGCTTGCCAGGGCCAAAGCTTTGAATGAGCTGCAAAAAAACGGTTATGACCGAGGATTGGATCAACCTTTCAATCCAGCGCCCCCTGCTCAGGACAACAAGAACGAAGTCAAGGGTGCAACTCAAGATGCCACCCCACCACAAATCGTTGAGATCACCGGTACCGGTAAGGGCTTTACCGCTGTGTTAGCCCTCAGTAATGGCAACCAGGTCACTGTACAAGCAGGGAACCGCATTCCAGGTACGGAATACGTTGTTAAACGTATCAACCTCAATGAAGTGGTCGTCACCGGGAAAAACCAAACAATGGTGTCACTTTCCTTTGCGGGGTAGCGAACATGTTCGAAAAACGCGGTTCAACATACATCTATTTGGACCTGACAAAGTCTGAAGCCCCCACCCTGTACATCTCTGATGCTCACATCGGTCACTTGGCCGTTCAGTCTGAAATTGCCAACGCGCACAAGAAACACCCCAGGCTGCACATCGAACGCGTACAGCTCGATAAATTAAGAGAATTGCAGCAAAGCCAGGTAACAGACAACCCCGAGGCTAACGATTACTCCGCGCAACAGGCGAAAATCATCGGTTTTTTTCGGGAAGCCAAGAAAAAAGGTGCCAGTGATATTCATCTGCTGATCGGGATGAATAATGTGACAGTGGTGCAATTTCGCGTGCACGGTGATCTCGAAACGGTGACCCAATTGGATCATGCCGAAGGGGTAACGCTAGCATCAACTATCGTGATGTCTATGTGTGACGTGGCCGAAAAGAGTTTTAACCCCAATCGTGCGCAAGATGGGCGGGTGCGCAAAGAGTTTCTGCAGGGGCTTAAGTTATTCGGCGCACGCTATGCCCATACGCCAGCAGAGTTTGGTTTGTATGTCGTAATGCGCATTTTACCTGATGAAGGCAAAGCCCCTCCCACACTGGACGAATTGGGTTTTTTACCGGAACAACAAATACTCATTCGCCGCATGCTGGCACGCCCCGAAGGCGTGATTATCCTGTCAGGCCCGACCGGCTCCGGGAAAAGTACCTCCCTGCGTACATTCAGCGAGATGTACCTGTCTTTTACAGGTCACCGTAAACGCTTGATGACGCTGGAAGATCCGCCAGAAGGGTTGATTCTGGGAGCAGTTCAGACCCCCATCATTGCCGATAAAAACGATCCGGATGCCGTTAGTCGTGCCTGGGTTAGGTCTATTTCTGCCGCGTTGCGCTTAGATCCTGATGCCATGGTCGTCGGCGAAATTCGTGATGCCAACTCGGTTAAATCTGCACTGACGGCGGCCAAGTCCGGCCACCTGGTGGAAACGACGCTGCATGCGAATGACGCTGTCGGCATTCTTGACCGCCTGACCGACACATTGGGTATCCCCATGGGCCAGGTGGCCGATCCTCAAGTCATGATCGGGCTAATTGCCCAACGACTGGTGCAATTGCTGTGCCCTCACTGCAAAAAAAGCTGGAGTGAGGTCTGTGACAAGCTGGAAGAAGAGAAGAAAGGGCTACTTGAGCGGTTTTGCGAGGTGGAGAAACTGGCCTTTCGTCATCCGGAGGGATGTGAGCACTGTTACAAGGGCGTTACCGGTCGGCGTGTTATTGCCGAAGTTATCCGCCCTGATGCCCGGTTTATGGAACTCTTTCGCCATGAGGGCAAGCTGACCGCACGCAGTTATTGGGTTAACGAATTGGGGGGTATTACCCGCGGACAACATTTGCTGCGTTATCTCAATGCAGGGATGGTCGACCCGATTGATGCGGATTACATCAGTCCGCTGGACGAGGACAGTCTGACCTTGCTGCCGCCGGAGATAAAATCATGATTTTACGCTTGCGCGAACGTCTGGCAGCACTCCGCAGTAAACTGCCCTCATCGAAAAACATGAATGAAGGGTTAGGCCGTTGGCTGGCTCAAAAAACCTTCTCCACCGCCGACCGGCTGACCCTCTACGAGGATTTGGCTTTCCTGCTCGACAATAACCTCAAGGTGGAAAAGGCCCTCCAGGCAATGATAGGAAGCTACGGAGGAAAACGTCCCCCGGTTGTTTATTGCCTGGAGGAAATGCTCAACGCCCTGCGCCAGGGAAAATCAGTCGACCAAGGGCTCTCATCCTGGATACCCCAGCAGGAAGCTGCAATTCTCAGCGGCGGTGTCCAGGACGGTAACCTGGCTGCTGCTTTATATCGAGCCATTACTGTTGTTCAGGGAATGTCTGATATGAAATCAGCGTTGGTTTCCACGCTGACTTACCCGTTAATGCTACTGGCAACGACATTCGCCATGATGAAAATGGTGACTGTCTATTTTTTGCCTCGGCTGGAGTCATTATCAGCTCGAGATCATTGGGTTGGCGCCTTGTGGTGGCTTAGCGCCATCTCCGAATTCTTTGTCAATCACGCCATTATCCTGTGTGTGTTCATCATTCTGTTCGTTGTTTTCGTGATCTGGTCGATGCCGAACCTCATAGGGAAAACACGGCAGCATGTTTTAGACCGTTTATTGCCCTGGAGCGTATATCGCGACGTTCTCGGTGTGGGGTTCCTTCTGAATTTCAGTGCATTGATGCGGGCACAGGTGAAAACCGAAGACGCAATCGAAATGCTGAGTCGCTATGCGCCGCCCTGGTTGTATGAGCGCTTAGCTGCCACTCAGCACCAGGTCAGACAAGGTAACCACCTCGGTCTGGCATTACGCAATGCCGGCTACGGTTTCCCTTCCCCACGTGCTATCGACAAGTTGGTCCTGCTGACCGATGGCGATAACGCTGAAATCATTATTGAAAACTTTGCTCGAGCCTGGCTTGTGCAAACTGTAGTCCGGATCAAGCGGACGGCGTCCTTACTTTCCAACCTCGCATTGGGCACCAACGCTGGATACATGATCCTGATCGTCCTTGCTACACAAAACCTCAACGACCTCGTGGGCGCACATTAATGTGCCCATCTTTCTAAAAACCTAAAGGAAATAGTATGGAACAGACACAAACACCACTTCGTTCAGTGATCAACCGTGGTGCAATTACCCTGCTTGAAGCAGCTATTTATATCGTTATTGCTTTGGTAATACTGACGGTTGCCATTACCCAGGGAGGGGGTTTGTTTAACAAAAACGATGCCAGCACTGAGTACAACAATGCCGCAGAGTTGCTGACTAACAGTCGCAGTATGCTGAAAACCTCTGGCATCTATAACTTCGCAGCAGCTGATGCCATGACGGGGGCACTGATCCAGTTTGGTGGTGCGCCGGCAAACATGACTGTTGTGGGTACAAAGTCTTCCGGAACCGCCAAGCTTCAAAACTTGTGGGGTGGGGCTGTCACCGTGCAACCCGTTGCTACCGCTGGCGGTCAGAAGTCCTCCTTCTCACTGACCTACGCGGCGGTTCCACAGGAAGCGTGCATTACTCTGGCGACCAAGCTGAGTGCGGCGCCGAGTGTTGTGACCACCATGGTTAACGGCACGTCGACTAATGGTGCAATCGCGGCGAGCGCCGTTGGCGCACAGTGCACTGCAGATAAAGGCTCGGTGGGTCAAAACACCCTCACTTTCACAAGCAACACCTGATGCCCATCCCGCCGGTAACGTCCTGTTGCCGGCCTCCTTCTGGAGTGCATTCTTATGTTGTTTTCTTTTCAACGTGCCTTGTCCTGTCTGGTGTTGGGCGGGGCGTTATTATTATCGCTGCCGGCACAGGCGTTCTGTTTTAATGAAGCCGGGGCACGCTATAAAGTCGACCCCCTATTACTGCGTTCGATGGCTACCGTCGAAAGCAGCCTAAACCCCCGAGCAGTCGGCATGAATCGCGATAAGAAGGGGCACGTCACCAGTCGCGATTTCGGGCTGATGCAAATCAATGATCGACACATTCCTCAATTGCGTGCTCTTGGGCTTATTACGAGTGAACAAGATCTGCTGAACAATACGTGCCTCAATGTACAAATCGGAGCATGGATACTGGCGAAACACCTAAAGCAATGCGGCGTAAATTGGCAATGCCTCGGCTCCTACAATGCCGGGTTCGCTGACAATAATGGCCCGCGTCGCATGATTTACGCCCGGAAGATCTATGCCATGTACATGAAGCTCAAGGGAGGTGCGGCCTGATGGCCATGTACCTTTTGAAGATCACTCTGCTGATCGGCTTCGCCAGTGTTTTTCTCGTTATCCTCACACAACCGCTCGTTAATCAGGCCAAGCAATTTCTACTCGAACATCATGGGCCACCGCTCACTCAATTGCAGATACGTAGCGTCACGATAACTTTCGTCGGCACCGGCACTGTCCTGATCGCAACAACAGCATTAGCTGGCTTCCCGTGGTTAGGGGCCGTCAAAATCATTGGATTACTCGCATGGGGCATCCCAATGGTGTTACTCGACATGCGGAACTACTGGCTGCCACTACGGTATACCAATGGATTTTGGCTGACAGGTCTGCTGTTTACCTGTCTGCCTGGGAGCACGCTCACCCTGACGGAGGCGCTCACAGGCAGTATCGGCATGTTTATGTTCCTCTATACCTTTCACTACAGTGCCAAAAGCCTGCGGGGTGAAGAAGGGTTTGGCCTGGGCGATGTGCATTTGATCGCCGCGCTGTGTGCCTGGCTTCCCTGGCAGTTGGCCAGCGTGCTGAGCGGATGTGCATTCTTGTTGTTTATCGTTGGTGCGTTGCTGACGAAAAAAATGGCTCAACCTTATGCTCCCTGGCTGTTCGCCTTACTGGCGACCTTGGCCGGAAGCTCTCCTCAACTGACCCTATCAGGTGCTTTATGACTGCTGAAGTTGCCAACCCTCGTATCAACCGGGGGGTATCGTTGATCTCAATGGCCATCGTGCTGGGGATCGTGTTGATCGCTGCGCCGATCGGACTGGAAAGATATTCCAACTATGTGGAGGAACAAACCTGGGTCATAACAGCGACACACCTGAGCACCGTGAGCCAGGGCGCACGCCTATATGTCAAAGATAACTACGACACCCTACTGAATCAGGTTAAGGGCGGCGGTAATGTCACGGTAACCGGACAAATCCTGCGTGATAAAGGGTATCTGCCGACAGGTTTCTCCCTGACCAACAATAATACTCAGAACTATATCCTCGCGGTGACACGCAATCCTGCGCAAACCGACAAACTGGTCGCCTTTGTGTTGACGGCCGGCGGTCAGGATATCGCGTTCAAGGGCCAACGCTATATCGCCCAGAACACCTCTGGCCTTGGGGGATATATCTATCCCGCCAATATTGCCAACGGTGCCGGCGGGGGCTGGGAAGTCAATCTGGCCAGCATGGGACTTAGCGGACAAAGCGGCCATCTGGCGGTTTATTTAACGTCAGAGGTATTGGCCGGCGGGGCGGAAGAAAGCGATCGCCTGTATCGTTTTCAGGTTAACGGTCGTCCTGATCTCAATAAGATGCATACTGCGATTGATATGGGTGCCAACGATCTGAACAACGCAAATGCTATCAACGCGAAAACAGGCAACTTCAGTGAAGACGTGACGGGTAAACGCGTTGTTGCAAATGAATACGTTTACTCAAATGGCTGGATTTCCGCAAAGGGCGATATCAAAAGTGACACAGGTTGGCTCATCACCAAGCATGGCAAAGGCTGGCTCAACGAAGACCACGGCGGTGGGCTTTATATGGACGATAACGACTGGATTAAGTCGATTAACAATAAAGGCATTTATACCGGCGGCCAACTGAAAGGGGGGAGTGTTCGTGCCGATGGACGCGCATCCGTGGGCGAATATCTACAGCTGGATGGCACAGCTAATGAAGGATGGGGTTGTAGCCCTAACGGATTAGTGGGTCGCACTGGCGATGGCGCTCTGCTGTATTGTCAGAATGGGTTATGGCGAAGTACAGGAAAAGGCAACGGTGCCTATCAACAACTGGGGTACCACATAGGAAATTATTCAGGGTCTAATCCTGGGACTTCAACAATGTCGGTGAGTGCCCTCGGGGGACAATCCACCAAGAACTGGGGCGTTAATGATGGTTCTTGTGATAACACTTACGCTTTGACCGCATTCGTAAACGGTTTAAATGTCGCGACGAGTATAAATAACAATCCGCAATGGGCCAAAAGCACCACGATCAACTTCACCGTACCGGCGGGCGCTACATTCAACATTATTTCCGATCCGTTACCTGACCGTGGATGTAGCCCCGGGTCGTTCAACGTATTGAGTTACCAATAAATCGCGTTACCCCACCTTTCCGTAGGACACTCATCAATGAAAACCTTTATGGTCGCATGCACTGTGCTAATGCTCAGTGCATGTTCGCGTGACATATCTACTCATTCACTGGTTACCCCTCAGGCTCACATCATCCACTCAGCACAGGACATACAAAACACCACTACCCTACTCAACCAAGCTGACGCCATTAACCAGACACGTTCATCGTTGTTCATCCCACGAATCACCGCTAACTCTCAGAGGATCGCAGTGGATTGGGACGGCGACGCTATCGAACTGCTCAGTCAGTTAGCGCATCAACGCGGTTTGTCCTTTGCTTATACGGGCGTTCGCCTGCCCCTGCCCCTGACAATCCATGTACAGGACGCAACCTTTGAACAGGTTCTGCGTTTGGTTCGCACCCAGATCGATTGGCGAGCTCAGTTGGATCAGCAGCCAACTGAGCTACGGCTCTATTTCATGTTACCCCTGAAAAAAGGAAAACTGGCATGACACGAAAAGCCCTGGCCCTGTGCCTGGCACTGGTCACGGTGCCGGCTATCGGGGCTACAACTGAATCATCCCCGCCACCAAGTATTGATGCCTATTTGTCACCCAAGACCATAGACAAACATGGCCTTAACGACACGCTCTGGCAGCTACTTAATGATGCTGGCCAAACCGTGGGCTTTCGTGGGGGAAAGGCTCAACGCGCCTGGGAGCTTCAACAGGCTCTGAATGGTCAGAACGATGCGCTTAATCGCTTATATACGTTCGCCCCCCTCATCAGCAGACAAGGTTGGTTACCTCCGGTGATCGTGGCATCAGAATCTCTGGCCCACATTACCGATAGTCAAATCCGCACAGCTAACAAGGTCTACAACATTCTCGTTCCCGAGCGATTTGTCAGTAACCCGCCGACCTGGCGCCAATATTTGCTGGCTGGCCTGGGCATCAACACAGACATTCCAACGGAAATCCGCCCTAAAAATGGAGATGAGGAAAAAGTCTGGAGGGCAGCCATAGAGAAAGGGTGGCAGGAGGGGCGAGAAAGTGCCGACCGAACCCTGGAAAGTAATTTTGGACGGCTGACCCGGGATTACACCGGCATGGTGCGTTATTCCACCCTTGTACAACAGGGCATGATCACACCACCAGTGGTCAGTGAACAGCTGCAGTCTGTCACCGGTTCGAAAGACAAGCTGATGCTGGGCGATAAAGTCCGTGACCTGAAACAACGTGCCGGCTTCGAACTGGATAAAAAACGCTGGAAACCCACGATAAACACCCAACAGTAATCAACATCACACTCAGCAAGGAGTGTCGACATGACGGATTTAGACAGTTTTGATTTCAGGGGCGGTCTTACCGCTGACAAACTCCGAGAGTTCTTCGTTCACTGTTACCGCCATAACGTATCGGATATTCATCTGCAAAGTGGCAGTCCCATCGTTGTCGATCATCATGGCCGTAAAGTGGTCGCCAGTCAGTTCCCTCTGGAACATGCCAATTTGGTTCGCCTGATTGATGAGGTGTATACCCCGGATATCAAATCCCTCGTTCAGGGGGGGCAAGGGGCCGATCGTCCCCTGCAGTTAGAAGGTGACAATAATGGCCGTTTTGGGCTCGAACGTGGTGAGCGTGTCAGATTTCGGACCAACTTCATCCAGGCGACGATCGGTGCACTCAATACCGCCATTGCCATGACTCTGCGTATCATCCCGTCGAACATCCCCATCCTTGAGGATATGGGGATAGAAGAGGATTTGTTCCGCAGCTTTTTACCGATGGATGGCATGGGGTTGGTCTGCGGCCCGACGGGTTCGGGAAAGTCCACGCTTCTGGCCTCCGTATACCAGCATTACGGTGAAACAAACCCTAACGGCAAACTGGTGACCTATGAAGATCCTGTCGAGTATTTGTTAAACAGCCCTCGATTATTGCTGCGACCGCAACAGTCTGAAATAGGGCGTGATGTACCCAGTTTTGCCCACGGCTTACGCCTGGCTTTACGTCGAGCTCCCCATATTATCGGCATCGGTGAAATCCGTGACCTTGAGACGCTTCAGGCTGCAGTCGCTTGCGCCCAGTCCGGACACTTAACGTTAGGTACACTTCACGCCTTCTCACCCGGGCATGCCTTTTCACGCTGTGTCTTGATGGCACCCAACGACTCACGTGAACAAATCGCCTTCGACCTTCTGGACGCCATGCGCTTTGTCGTTGTGCAACACCTGTTGCCGACGATCGATTGTAAACGCCAGGCTGTCCGGGAATATGTGCTGTTTGATGACGACTGGCGCCATCGGCTTGGACTCGAACACTACTCACGCTGGCCCGACATGATCAACGCAACGCTACGGGAAAAACAAAGCCGGATCGCTGACCAAGCCTGGGCGCTGTTTGTTGAAGGTCGCATCGATAGCCGTGTTGCTGAACGAGTGATCGGTTGGCGTGAGTTCACCGATAAACAACGGAGGCATTGATGGATAACGACTATTCCCCCTGGCTCGACAGTGGGCGGCCCGCCACCTTCTGGGGCATTCCCGTATTGGTTTATCTGGTGCTGCTTATCTGGGTCATTTGGCCAAGTCTGCCCATGCTCATGTTTTGCATCGCCTTGCTGATTTTTTACAAGGTGCTGGCCATCTTCGGTTACACGCTAACAGTGCTGTTGCAACGACTGCTGCACCGGATGCGGGGAAACATCATTACCGGGCGACCTTGGTGGTATCGAAAGTTTTTTGAATAGGAGCTGTGATGAAAGAACAATATGCAAAATCTGACACGCCATTTCTGGCCGGCTATTTACTCCAATCCCTGATATACCGCCCTACTCGCATTTGGATTGGCATCTATTCGGGTAATGTCGACGAACTGGGCTGGGAGGGGGAATGAAAGTCACCGAACCGACTTACCTGGTTATCCCGTTTGAGCAACTTAAAGAAGCCAAGCGCCAGGCTGGAAAACTTGAGAATGGCCAAAATGCTCTTGAATTCGATGCTGATAAAAAACTGTGGTTCGCCAGACCTGGGGCGGATCTCAGCAAACTATCGCGATGGCGGACAGACACTGCCCTGGTGATGTCTGCACAGGGCGATCCGCAACAAGAATTTGGCGACTTTATCCGCGTCCTTGGGGGAAAACTCAGCGGGCCCCCAGAAATGGATGGCAAAGCTCACCGTATCGCAATGGATGACGATACACCCGGGAAACAGTCAGGCGTTTATGTGGGCCATAAGGATGGCTTTGCCAACGGCTGGTTCATCGACCATCGCGCGGGAGATCATCGTAACGTTTGGTCATCAGCCTCTGCCCGGCCAGATCCTACTGTTATTGCTCACCAAAAGGCGATAGCCGCTCAGGAGCAACATCGGCGTGAACAACGCAAGATTAAGGAACACAATCAGGTCGCACAGGCATCCGCTTCTCGTTACGCCCCCCTCAATCAGGCTGGCCATAATCATGCTTACCTGAACAAAAAAGGGGTCAAAGCCGCAAAAGGTCTCCGCTCAGAACGAGAAAATCTGGTCATTCCGCTCAGCAATGCGGACGGGGATATCCGTACACTGCAAACCATCGCCCCCGATGGCAGTAAACGCCTCAGCAAAGGTGGCCAAAAGGAGGGCAGTTTTTTTGTCGTCGGTGGCTCATTGAAAAATGGCAGTCCCATCGTCTTTGCCGAGGGGTACGCGACCGCATCCAGCGCTGCAATGGCCCTTCAACATCCCGTCGTCATGACCGTTGACTCCGGCAATCTGGTAAAAGTGGCGAAAGCCCTGCATGAACACTATCCCGACAGTCCTAAGCTGTTTTTGGGGGATGACGACCTGCCAAAACCTAAACGCCCTGGTAATCCGGGTAAAGAGAAAGCAGAAGAAGCCGCCGACGCCACGGGCGGCACGGTAATACTGCCGACGTTTACGCCGTCAGAACGGCAACAAGGCCTCACCGATTTTAACGATTTTCACCAGGCTCGAGGGTTAGAGGCATTAACCCAGAACCTGGCCCCCACATTTGCCGCACTGAATATCACTCAAGTGGAGCCCACAGTGGAAAATACCCCTATCGCTGAACCGGTACTGGATCCGGTAGACGATACGCCAATGCCGTCGATACCGGAACCCATCGAACCGAACATCAGTGCCAACGACACCAGGATGCAAGCTTCGGCAGATCCCGAGCCCACAGTCACGGCGGCAGCTTATGTTGAACCTTCACCTCCCTTCCAGGAGGACTATGCCGACTACAGCCATATTATTGCAGAATTGAATGATCAGGAGGTCCTGGAGTATTCACCTACGGCACCTGTCTCACCCTCCATGAAGGATGAGCAAGAAACTGATGATAATAAAGCAGTAGATAAACAGGCAAAAATTGCACCAACAGAAATAACATCGCTCACCGCAGCAGCGGAGCAACTCGAAGACATAGCTGCACCTGTTTCGTTTGCCAGTCGCCTCGCACCAACGCCGGCTTCTGGCCCAATCAACGAAAGCGCCAATACGCCTCCAACGGAAACGCAGGCTTCCGATGTTGAGCTCGAAGTAGACGGTATACGAATTGAAACGCCGGACGGCAAGCAAACTCGCCTGGTCACCCCTCTTGATCTGGATGCATTAATGCAACAGATCACTCATGAAATTGCAGCGGATGGCCGTTCTGTAAAGTATTTGTTCTCCGGTGAGCCGGCTTTTGTTGACCACGGTGACCGACTCACGATGGCCAATGCCACGGCGAGCCAAAACGATGCCATGATCTTGACTGCCCTGCTGGTTGCCCGTGAGCAATATCGGGGACGTATTGAATTGACCGGCAGCGATGAGTTTAAACAGCGTGCTGTGACGTTGGTCGCCGAGTACAACCTCGATGTCAAAATGAAGAACCCACAACAACAGTTAATGCTGGATGAAGCGCGCAAGGCATTGAGCAATGAACCCGCACCGGGAGACACCCCAACGCCAGTCGGAACGCCGACGGCGGCGATTGTGCCAGAACGAGAGTCAACATCACCCTCTGTTGCCCCCTCAGAAAAAAACAGTCTCCCGCCGGAACTGAGACCGACGGTATTGCCGACCGATGAACCCCGTAACGCCAGCCGCAAAGAGAGCGAAGCCGGACTGACCGGCACCTTACTGGGGCACGGTCAGGCTCGCTATAACTTCGACGAGTCGGAGAACAACAGCTACTACGTGCATTTACGCACGGCTGGGGGCGAGCGGTACATTTGGGGGAAAGAACTGGCCCAAATCGTACCCGCCAGTGGTCTCAAGAAGGATGACGTTGTTACGCTGAGATGGTTAGGCAATAAAGAAGTGACTGTTACCGCTAAAGTTCGGGATGAAAAGGGAAAGGTCATTGTTAATGCCGACGGTACTGAGAAAACGGAAGAAATCGCCACCCATCGAAACCAGTGGGAGATTAAATCTGCTATCGACCCACAATTACTGGTCAGTCACGAACAACAGGCCACGCCACCGGCGACATTGGTTGCTTACGACATGACCCACTTTACCGCGTTGCAGCAACAAGTGATCCAACTGGCCAAAGATGCCGGTATCTCGTTGCCACCGCTTCCTGAACCTACCAGCGATCTGGTGTGGCTTAAACCCAACGGAGAAGGAACTGCCGCCCCGGCAACACGTCCGGCACAACCAAACCTGCCGGTACAAACTCAGGATGCCGGCACGGTATTGATGAAAGCTATGGACAGTGAAAATCAGCTCAAGCTACTACTGGTTAAAGGCCTGGGTGAGTATGTTCAGGGCGTTGTGCAATATCAGGACGAATATCATCCGGTGCTGGGCAAACTCTGCACCAATGACAAGGGCCATCGTTATCTGGCACTCAATGCTGTGACTACCGAAGGTGTAACAGCGATTGGCTACGGTAATGCAGTCAATCATGAGTCGGGAGCCAATAATGCCTTCGTTTTCCGGCTGAAAGGGGAAAAGGATCGCCTCTACGCCCCCTTGGTTGAACCGGCAAAGTGTCCCCCGGCCCTGCATAAACAACTTGGGTTTACGCACGACTACATTCCACCGTCGCAAACCCCGCAGCGCCGGGACATCGATATTGTGGAGAACACCTCCCGGCCTACCCCGCAGTCACCCCGCCCAGGGGTGTAAGGAGTCATTATGCAATTACGCTCAATTTTGCTGGCCGCGTTGCTGGCCAGTACGTTTACGTTGCCGACGCATGCCGCGACGTGTCGCGCAGCCTCAGCGGCTCAAATCGGTGCCCAAAACGGCTATGAACGGGATCGCAAAGCAGCAGAAGCCTGGTCTCAGCGCGAAAATCAGGTGTCCAGTGGGTTACAGCAGTGTTTAGGCGATATCAGTACAGCGATCACCGTGCCAACCTTTCCCGACCTGAGCGGTATTCTCAACGGCATCAAAGACAAGATTTGCCGTGCCGCACACGACAAGATCCAAGAGTATATTCCGAGTCAAATTGACCCCTGGGGGGATTTGTCTTCTCGCAGCGGTGGCCTGGTTGGCACATCTTCCCGTTCGGTCAATGCGCCCAAGAATTACGCACCAACCTCTTACCAACAGGCCCCTGTAACTTCACCTCCACCATCGCAACCCTCAAGCGTGACCGGTGGTGATTACCTCTTTAGTCGTTAATACGTCTTTCGCTAAATCAGCGGATGTTACCTGTTCCTTCTTGCAGCCTCGCCGGGCATAACCTGGTGAGGCCTGCCCGTGGATAACGCCATGCAAAAAAAACAGCCTGTCTCTCCTTCACCGGAGTTACCTGGTCCCTATGACGCCGCCGTCGCGCAGCATCAGGCCAACCAACTGAATGTTTACTTCACCCGCAAGTCATTGACCACCAATGTGTGGCAAAGCGCCTCCATCACCCTCTGCTTGTTGATTATTGGTGTGTTGATCTATGCCGTTTTGCATCCGCCGGTGAAGTATTTCGCCACGCAGGATGGTCGCGTCATTCCCCTCACGCCAACAGACCAGCCCGCGTACAGCGATGCCGATGTGACCGACTTTGGTAACCGTGTGATACGTGAAGCCTTCACGCTCGACTTTGTCAATTACCGAACGCAGATGAATAACCTGCTTCCGCGTTTTTCCGATGAAGGATTTCGCAGTTACTACACCGCGTTGACGACGTCTAACGTCCTCACGGCCGTTAAAGACAAGAAAATGAACATGTCCGTTATGACCTCTCCGGGCGTCATCGTCAGCAAGGGGACGCTGGAGAACGGTGTTTATGCCTGGAAAATCCAGTACCCCACAAAATTCAAGATGACGGGCCAAACGTCGTCACTGCCCGAACAAAGTTTTGTTGTGTCACTGCTGATTCAGCGTACAGATCCCCGGTTGAAAAACACCGGCATGGAAGTGTCCCAGCTCATTACCTATGAGGCTCAATAGTCATGAAAACCCCTTTTGCCGGTCTGTTATTACTGACTGCGGCCAACACTTTTGCCGCCACTACCGTCGATGTCGCCCCGGCACCGAACGCTTGGCAACCAGCCCAGACGATGGGCAATGCCCCGGCGGCGAATGCTGCTCAAAACAACCCAGTACCAGTACAGTCAACGCCCGGGCCAGCCCCGAATGCCCCTTTACCACCGGCTGGGAATACACCGTTGCCCTCACCGGCACTGACTTATGCCGAAGGCCAAATGGCCCCCCTTTCCCCGGACGATGTAACACATCTGCGTAGCACATTCGATCAGCTGCAGCGTAGTGAGAGCCGTTCCCCGGTGACTGCCGTCCCGCGAGTCAGTTCACTGACCGTGAATCTGTCACCTGGAGCATCGTTACCCATGCTGCGAGCTCTGCCAAACTTCCCAAGCACCGTATCATTCACCGATGAAACCGGCGCCCCCTGGAATATCGCGGCCCCCCCGGTGAACGGTAACGAAAGCGGTTTCTATATCCAGTTCATTCCAAACAGCGCAGTGATGTCCGTACAGGCAAGGCGTGCCTATGATTCCGGCAGCGTCACGGTTTACTTGCAAGGCTTGCCAGTACCGGTGGTCATTGCGTTATCCAGTGGTGAGCCAGATAACGCGGACAAAGCTCAGATAACCGACAGCAGCCTTAACCTGCGGATCCCCATGCGCGGGCCTGCAGCCAAAGCATTGCCGATCGCAAGAGAGAAAATCAGTCTGGATAACCCCACGCTGCAAGCTTTCCTTGATGGTACCCCGCCCAAAGAAGCCAAACGGTTGAAAACCACTGGCAATGTCCCGATGACCAACGTCTGGCAGATAGGTGATGACCTTTATATCCGGTCTCGCAGTGAGCTACGGGATGCCTTTGTTGAAACCTCCTCTGCCGCTGACGGTACCCACATCTGGAAGCTGCCAGTGACCCCGGAAGTCGTTTTCTCCGTTCAAGGGCGTAATGCCACTCTGAACATCAACCTGGAGTAAAACCATGGCTATTGAAAAAGATGCCGCCAGCGACGGGAAAAAGACCGCCATGGTCATAGTAAGTGCCGTCGTAATTATCGGTGCAGGTGTCTACCTAGGATGGGGGTACCTAAACCGACCCGAACCAACCCCATCGCAGTACAAACTCAATCGGGTCGCCAATAATGCGCCTCACAACAGCACCGAAACCGTCCAGTACCAGCGGCTGCAAAGCGAGGCCAACACCATCGGCTATAAAACGGCTGACAATGGTGGAACCAGTTTTGTAGCGTCATTGCGAATGAGTGACATCAATGCAGAAATGCCAGCACCGGCACCACTGCCGGTCAGCCTGAATACGACACCAGTTGATACTCAGCAAGGCAGCAATCCACAAAATGGCGGTATTGCCGAAGACCAAAAAGCGGCGTTGAAGGGTTATTTGAAAACACTCAACGATCGCTGGAAGCCCGGGAATATGCAGTTGGCCAGCGCCTTTGGTCAGGGAGCTCAGAACCAACAAGGTACAAACCAACCGGCTGACACATCCGCAGGCGGTTCGTTCGGGAACTGGACTCAAAGTCTGCCTGGGAATGCACCAACGGTACCCCCCGCCAGTCTGGAGGCACAAGCCAAAACCCGGGCAGACATCGTGGTCGTACCGCCAAATACCCGTCGCCCTGGTGTAATCGACAGCGCTGTGGATTCTGACAACCTCAACTCCATCGTTCTCGCGCATATTCCTGCAGGCGTGCTGGCGGGTGCCAGTTTCACCGCTCAGGGTGTTCAGTTGGCTGGCGATGGTGTCGTGATCCACTTTACCCGCATGACGCTTAACGGCGCTGATTACCAGGTAGACGCTTACGCCCTGCAGGACGACACGTTGCAATCGGCAGTAGCAAGTGATGTTAGCAACCGCTACATCAGCCGCATTTTTGTGCCAGCCCTTGCCTCGAGCGTCGGCGGCCTGGGAGATCTCTACAAGCAACAGAACACCCAAATACTGTCCACCAATGCAGGGACGATTTCCGGCGGTACCGGCAAGGTCAGCGGTTCAGCTGTGGCCGGCACCATTGTCGGCGGCCTGGGAGCCAATGCCGGCAAGGTGATGACCAATGATGCCTCTCGCCTCCCGGTCAAGCAGGTCAAAGTGTTCAAAAACCAAATCGTGGCCATCCAATTTATGAAAGGGGTGTATGAGAGCGACAGAGTCAATAAAAGCGCAGTAGTTACACCGCTCAACGCAGGAGAACAGTAATGTCCAAGTCCCATTTTGATCTTGATACCCCCCCACCAGAGCCATTGGCGGAAGATACCGATATCCCAGAAACGCCCATCGTCAGTGAGCCCATAAAACAAAAGCTCATTACATTGCCGCTCGGTATCAAGGTGACACCGATTCAGGCAGGAATAATGGCGTTGAGTCTCATCGGGATCGTGATGTTCGGTGTGATGCGCAACAACCCACATGACAGCGGTGCCCCGCCACAGTTTGCGGCCCAGGAGGTGGTGAGTCCGTCAGTTCCGACACCGGTAACATCTTCTCCTGCTGCCCCCGCCACTCGGGATCAGCCAACGTCGGCAGCAATGCCAACCCCGGAACCCACCGGGCATGCCATTGTTACAGAAGCAACACAGCACGCTATCGAGAACAACCGCATATTCAGTGAGAACAACCGGGAAGGAATCAAAGCACTCGACGAGAGAATACGCGCACTGGAACGCCAGGTTAATGCGCTGACACAGCGCCCATCGTCCGCAATGGTTACCCCGCAACCTACAACCGTGGCTCGCTCAACCAATCATGGCCTTCGGGCCAGCACAAAAAACCATTCCCTTCGTGGTGCAACGATCGCAAGCCTTTACCCAGGGCTAGCATGGGTTAATTACCAAGGCAGCACCTGGGCGCTACGTCCCGGTGACCGCATTGGTAATGCCACCGTTCAGAGTATTGACACCACACAACGCCAAGTGATCACCACCGCCGGTGTTATCCGGTAGGGAGAACTATGGATTTGGTCCAAATGCTGGCCAATGCCGTCAATAACGTGACCGCTGTCGGGATCCAACTGGTTCTCGCGCTGGGTGCCGTTGGCGGTCTGGTCATGTTGGCGTTGCACTTTGGAAACATTGCCAGCAAAGCCAGGCGCGGCCAGGTACAGGATGGCGCAGGGAAAATCCTGTCCGTCGTGTTGGTGTGCGGCTGCATCATCGCACTGCACCAGGTCATGAACGCCACCTCGCAGCAGATGGCGCTGGGCAATGTCACCTTTGGCGCTATTGCTTATGTGTCAGAGGGCAAATATGGCCCGGCAGCGGTCGCCATTAACGCCGGTCTGACTTTGCTGCAATGGGTGGGCGTTATTTATGCGTTGCAAGGTTTGCTCCGGTTGCGACGCTCACAGAAGGACGGTCATACCGGACTCAGTGCCGGTGAGGATGTTTCAAGCGGCGTTAAACGAATCATTGTCGGCACAATGCTCGCAGTCAGTCCCCGGGTACTCGATGCCCTACAAAACACACTAAATATTCATTGGTAAAACATAGAGGTAATAATGAAAGCTCGTCACTCCCTGAAAGATATTCCCCTGTTCATCGCAATTAAAGGTGCCCTCATGGCCGATACAGTACGCCGGTATTATGCCCGCGCAATTGCCGGGGGACTGGCGTGGTTTCTTACCCCTCTGGCTCATGCTGACGATGACATCGCCGGTATGATCAAAGGGTGGCTTGATGGGATTTACTCGCTTAAAGAACCGATCGTCAATGCCTCAATGGTCATCGGACTTGGATGTATTGCCGGAGCAATTGGTCTGATGGCCACTAAGAAAAACAACCCTCAAATTAAAGTTGGGCACATTCTGGTCCTGTTGGTCGCTGGCGCATGCTTTATTGCACTCGATCAGATGGCCAGCCGTAGCCAGAAACAGATGACCCTTAACCCAGTAGGCATTTAACACCCGATGGCCAGTCCAAAAGGCTGGCCATTCCGTTGACGCTCGCCCTTCGCCACCACTGCTCCCTCCTGCCCTGGAGTTCATATGTTGGTTTTTTCTATTTCCCAGCGTGTCGCTGGGTTTTCTCGATCGGCTAAACAAC
Organism: Serratia sp. CoH_122_TC_1; assembly: GCF_058191755.1. Lineage (NCBI taxonomy): Bacteria > Pseudomonadati > Pseudomonadota > Gammaproteobacteria > Enterobacterales > Yersiniaceae > Serratia > Serratia sp. CoH_122_TC_1. Next base: position 14,054 of record NZ_JBXWLA010000022.1, on the reverse strand, counting down.
AAGAAATTCTAGATGTGACCGCACGCCAGAGTGGACACTGCTGCGAATTCTGCGGTTATGAGTCGCTTAAGAACACGGCAATTTTCCGTGACAACAACCCGTTGAATACAGCCCCTGACAATCTCAGTGTCGCTGATCCGCTGTGCCAGGCGTGGCAACAGCTCGATACCGTCACTGCGGAAGCCGGCGTGATGATCTACCTACCGACGCTACGACCCGAAGATGTCAATCACCTGCAGCGGGCCATTGCCCAGGCACTGAGCTCGGAGGACGAAGACTACCGTCGGGATGCCAAAGCCTTGCTGGATTGGCTGACGTCACACGACAAACCGGTACAACAAGCATGGGGAACCACACATCCACAGGCATTCGGCGATGCACTTAAACAATTACCCACCGATCGCCGAAGTCTTCTTCTATCACGCTGCCGTCACCTGGCGTTAGCGCTGCACCCTGGCCGCCTTGTCGGCCGACTAGCCACCACGGGTTTGGATGCTGGCACCACCTGGTGGTTACACCTGTACCGTGATTACAAAGCCCGGAGTTGACCATGATTATTGATAAAATCGAAGACGCATTTGCCTTCTTCTCACGCTATACCCTGGGCAGAGATTTCGCGCAGTATTGTGACCTGCGCACCGTCATTGGCATGACGCCCGATGATAAAATTCGTCACCCGTCGCTGGACGCACCTTACATCCATGTCACCCACAACAATGATTACGCCAGTTGTTTTGAAGTCCTTGGCGCATTTCGAGAATTTAGTGAAAACGTGCCTAAGACACCGAACGAACAACCCGAAGCCGACAGCTACCTGCGTTTTGTGTTGAAACTTCGGGATGCACTAACAGGCGACTTTAAGACTCTGGGCCATAAAATCAGTATTGTTTTCGAGCGGGATCCTAGTCGCGGAAAAGAAGAAATTACCCGATTGGTGGAGCCTCAGCGGCAGGCCTATCACAAACTCGGGTTAACACTTGATGATCTGGTCGATGAGCAAATCACCAAAATGTCCCCCTATGTTGCCCGTGAGCGTGTATGGCTGACGGTTTACACGGCAATTTCCTCCCTGCCCGCAGCGGAACGTAAAGAAGAAACACACCGCCAGGAGCAACAGTTTAAAGATGTACCGGAGGCGCGATTCGGTCAAAATCCTGTGTTTGCTGAATTTGAGGGACTGAAACTCCGACACGATGCCTTTATCGACAAGTTGGCCAACGACCTCACTAATGGTAACGAGGGGGTGATGGTTCGCTTACTGGACGCTCACGAAGCAGGGCATATCTTGCGCGACGAAATCGAACGCCTCAGCACGGATGAAAGCTGGCAACCTCTGCTTCCTGGCGACCGGGTGATCCCACATGGAAAATTGCGCGATGACGATATCAGTGGTGCATTGGCCCCTCACCTCAATTTTCAGTATTGCGACACTGAGGTAACACCCCACGGTAATTTGATTGAAGTTGACGGATTGTTCCATGGCCAGCTCGCAATGACGCTGGCACCACAGCGGCCAGAACCGTTCAGCCAATTGTTCAAAAAGGTTCCCCGGCAAATCCCCTGGCGTTTGCGTCTGGATCTGATGCCCGGCGGTGGTGCTCATCTCAACAACAAACAGAACCTGCTGTCTTTTGTCGCTTTCGTACCGTCTCTGCGTGATATCTACAAATCGGTATCCTGGTTGGTGAAGCAAGATAAAAAAGAACCGGTGTGCATGATGAGCATCACAGCCAGTACCTGGGATGCTGATAAAAGCCGGTTGAAGCGCAACCTGACGCTTCTACAAAAATCGATTCAGGCCTGGGGTGTTACCTCCGTCACCCGAACCTTTGGTGATCCAATCAGAGCCTGGATAAATACGTTGCCACTGGCATCCAGCTACAGTGCACCAAATCTGATGTTCCCTCCGTTATCCGAAGGCATCAAGCTGATGCCTCTGCAGCGCCCTGCCAGTCCGTGGGGCAATGAGGGCAACTCCATACACCAGACGGTTGATGGCAAGCCCTATCCGATTGGGTTAGCCAGTGCGCTCCAGGAAAAACATACCGAGTTACTGGCTGGCGCTCCAGGTTCAGGAAAATCCTTGTTGGCCAACAGCCTGCATCTGGATGCGATAACCAATGGCAACAGCGATCTGCCGTTTATGGCCTTTATAGACAAGGGGTTTACTGCCCAGGGCTTTTACGATTTGGTTCATGACAGCCTTCCCGTTGACCAGAAAGACAAGATCATCAGCATCATTCTGCAAAACGTCGCAGACCATTGCCGCAACCCATTTGATATTCAATTAGGTCTGAAATACCCGATCAGCACTGAGCGTGATTACTTGCTGAGATTATTGACCAGCCTGTGCATCGATCCACAAACGGGCCTCGCCCCCGATGCAACGTCATGCAAACAGATCCTGTCCCGCGCCGTTGACCTGGTGTTTCGCAAAAACAGCGATACCGAACCCGTGCGATATGGCCCTACCCTGGTTCCGGAAGTGGATGCGGCGCTCAAAAGCAGCGGCTGTATTTCTCAGCACGACACGCAATGGTGGGAGTTGGCCACATGGTACGAAGTTCGTGACATGTTGTTTGAACATGGTCATGTCTATGAAGCCTCTCTTGCCCAAGCACAGGCGGTTCCCGAGCTGAATGATCTCCAGGGCGCCCTCAATAGTGAAGAGTTGCGAACGGCGTTCGGCATGGTCAACCGCCCGGGATCGGATGAAACATTACTCAGTTACGTATCGCGTTGCCTGACTCAGGCGTTGTTTGATTATCCACTGATTTCCGGTCGCACACGATTTACCGTCAGCCCTAACACTCGCATCAGGATAGTCGATGTCAATAACGTGGCCGGTAATGATTCGCCTGAAGGAAAAATTCGCACCGGTATCATGTACCAATTTGCTCGCCATTTAGCAGGAGGCACTGACTTCTATCTGCCGCAGATACAGACAGAACTGTATGCCAAATTGGATCCACGCTACGTCCAACTGCACCGTAAGCGCATCGAGCAGTTGGATCAGGAGATCAAACTCATCTTCATTGATGAGCTGCATAACATCAAAGGTATTGATGCACTCTGGTCCGCCTTACAAACGGAGGATAGGGAGAAACGCAAGTTTGGTGTCCGTACTGTCTTCGCATCGCAGTACCTGGACGATTACCCTCAAACCATACTGGACTCGGCGAACTCGCTCTATTTACTTCGGGTACGTACTAAGGACTTCGACATCCTGCAAAACACCTTCAAAGTCCCGCGTGCCACATTATTGAAACTCCTGAACACAACCAAAGGCCCGGCACCAGATGGCAGTGGTGTCACCTTCCTTGCCGTGTTCCAAACCACCAATGGCAACGTTGCACAACTGTTGAAAAATACCGTCGGCCCTCTGCGCCTCTGGGCTTTGAACTCCACACCGGCAAACAGAGCATTACGCAATATGTTGTATGACGCGCTGGATGGCAAAACCGCACGGCGGCTGCTGGCTAATGCTTTTCCCGGTGGCTCTGCAGAAAACCATATCAAGATGTTGAAAAAACGTGCCGGCAACGACGATGAAGGTGGCGCCATTCGTCAGCTGGCAAATGAACTCATCGCCAAAGCCGGCTATATCCAGGGAACTGCGGCTTAAGGAGAAAATATGTATGTGACAACGTTTTGGCCTCGTTTTAAACAATCATTTTTTCACTATCCCATCACCCACATCACTATTTATACCGCGCTGTTCTGGACTCTTGCCGCCTCAGTCGCCCTACACATTTGGAGCTAGTCATGTTTTGGACTCGTCAACATCCCTGTCAACTCAGCCTGCTGACCGTACTGGTCCTAGCTGCATATCTGCCAGGCAACGCAGTAGCCTATCCCGTTGAAGTCATGAGCAGCCTGCCAGTCGAAACGCAGGTGGCGCCAGCACTTGGGACCATAAACGGTACACTGTCAGAAATCGCCGGTACCCAGCACCAGGTCGGTGCCGCTATCAACCAGAACGGTGGCAAAGTTGTCGCACAGATTGAACAGGCAGCCCAGGCACAGCGGGATCAGGACATATTCGCCCGGCAGACCGAACGATTGGAACAAGCCCGTCGTACCTACAGCGTTCCTGACAGCATCTGCACCGAATCCGGTTCAGGCATGGCCGCTCAGGTGCAAAGCGGTGCCCGGGCTCGCCAGGGAGCCTTGTCCAGCGGCAGTGGGATCAGTAACAGTGCCATTCGTCAGGGTGTTACCTCACCGACCCCTCCACCGGAGCAGACACAATTCCGAACGGCCGCAATACATGCCGACTACTGTGATGCCACGGATTTTGCGGCATACGGTGGAACAGCCTTGTGCAAAGGCATCTCCGATTTACCTGGTGGGGACAAGAGACTGACAGCCTTGTTGGATGGTGCTGGTCAGGAAGGGAAAGCCCCGGACTTGACCTTCAACCAACAGCAAACCGATGCAGCGATGGCCTATACCCTCAACAGTGCGCCTGCGACTGCAGGTAAGCAGTTGGGGAAAGGTGAAGTCAAAACGACATCAGGTCAGCAGTACGTAGGGATAATGACACAATATGAATCGGTGAATTCTGCAGCACGCGAACCCATGTTGGCCATGGTCGCCGCCAGTCAGCCTAATGAAGCTACCCGAGATGTGTTGAAAGAAACGCTGCAGACCCCGTCTGCAGCGGCGTATTTTGGGCGCACGGCATCGGAGGAAGCGCAACGTAGCGGCATGATGTCCGAACGTGAGTTTGAACAGTTCGAAGTAGGCAGACGCTATGCCAATACGGACTACCAAACTGACCTGCAGGCAATGGATGGGGATAATTTAGCGCGTGAATCTATACGGATCCAATCACTGCAGAATTGGTTATTACTGGGGATAAAGCAGCAACTGCAGAAAAACAATATTCTGCAGGGCCAACAGCTATCTATCTCAGCAACAGAAAACTATCGTCCGCAGTTGCAAGCAAAAATGCGTGAAGTCAGTGCAGGAGCAGCCCGTCATGACTGAAAAAAATGAGAAAACAGCTCCACATTGGGGCCGTCGTGTTGGTAAGGGGGCGTATTACACCGCCAACATTTTTTTGCCACTCTCAGAACTGCGATATACCGCCACGAAAATCGGCCCCTCGCTGATTAACCACCTTAAACGAGCACGGCACCTCTCACCCTCTTATCAACTGGAGCAAAAACTGAGGGAGCCCGTGCTGGACTTTGACGACGCCGTTGCAGCCAGCGGAGTTTCGACGACGGTATTGATAAAACGCTTTCACCGGCGCAAACAACTTTGCCTGGCACTGTCGGCGGTACCGGCATTTATCATCATCAGTGTCATGCTGGTCGTCCTGGCCAGCAATATCTACACGCCGTTGTTACTGGCCAAAACGTTAGCCCTGGTGTTAGCCCTCTTGTCTTTAGCCGCAATCCCCTTCGTTCAGGCTCTCGTTTGCTCATGGCGTTTGTGGCAACTCCGGGAACGCCGAGCATCTCAGCAAGAACGCGGGGGATTTATGGACTTCTTGACAGAAAACCACTGGCTTAAAACAACGCTTTCACTTCGGCAGTAACCTGCAGGTAGCACCTTTCCTTCCTGGCGCCCGCCAGGCAATTGCCTTCAAAAACGAGCATCCTATGAAAGCCATACGAAAATTGATGGCCGGCGCTTTGCTGTGCCTGTTTACGGCCAGTGCCTGGGCCGATACTGCGGTCAGTTTTGATACCATAGAACAAGCGGCTAAACGGTCTAGTGACCTGTCTCGCCAAATTCTGGTTATGATATTTGGTGACGTTGTCACTAACCCATTATCAACTGAATCAAGCATGATCGGTCAGCTATTCTTTGTGTTTAACGGGATAGTCATGGCCATTGCTGTCGTCTGGTTCCTGTTGGTCACAGTCAAACATCTGGTACAAGCCGGACAGCACGGGAAAATATTCAACCAGGGCAGCTCAATGGTCGGCCCAGTCACAACGACCGCTGGGTTCCTAACCCTGGTACCTACGGTCTCTGGTTGGTCCTTGGCGCAGCTCATCTTCCTTTGGGCAGCTTCTATCATGGGGATAGGCAGCGCCAATGTAGTAACTGATCGAATTGTGGATTTATTGGAAGAGGGTTACTCCCTGGTGGTACAACCCGTTGCACCACAGACAGTGAGTGCTGCCCGGGCTATTTACGAAATGAATTTATGCATGTATGGGGTTAATTCGGAACTCAGCAACATGTACCAACAGTATGGCCAGGGTGGTACTCCACTGATGAGTATCAAGTCACTACCTGACGGCTTTGAGATCGGCAACGGTAGCGCTTTGTGTGGTTCCGCCCGGCTACCGGAAAGCCTGGCAGACCAGACGACCAGCTGGCTATTCCCCGTTCCCGTGAACACAGACAGCATAATCAATGCTCAGCGCAGTGCCATGAATGAGATGCAAAACACATTATCACAGGACGCATCTCAGTTTGTTTCTGCTCTGGCCAACAAACAGGTGAATGGCAGTGGTTCATTACCAGATGCTGAAACTGACATCCAGAAAGCGGCACGAGCCTATGAAGACAGAATAAATCAGGCATTGAAAGCACAAGGGCACTCCGACGAACTGGCTTCCGTTCTCTCGGCCCAGTTGAAAAAAAATGGTTGGCTGGCACTCGGATCTTGGTACCAAACGTTTGCCACGGCCAATAACAAGTTCAATGACGCAGTCCAGTTAAAGCCTGTAATTTCAGGTATGTCTGGCCTGGGTGATTTGGGAGCTAGCGACAACTACTCCAATATAAAAACAGCCTACAAAGCTCAACTGCAGAACTCCCCCTACACACCCCCACTGGGGACACAAGGGGCTAAAGATACTCAACAAGCCACTGACGCATCTGACCCAAGTGCAGTCTTTGTTGGATTATTTAAATCACCAATTCAAAAACTAGCGAACAATATCGCAACTTCGAATATCGGAAACTCTTCAGTTAGCAATGACCAAATGAATCCATTACTGAAAATGAAATTCATTGGTGACTTAACCTTAGGTGGTGCCGAGGCGACTCTGACATTATTCACTGCGGGGAAAGTAGCCGCTGCCTTATCTACTAAGGGGTTTTGGGGAAGCCTTGCCGGTGCTTTCTCTGCTAATGCAACAGAAGGGTTTTCTGCTTTTCTAGATGCTATTTCCCCGGTTGTTTATTTTATTATTTTCGTCCTATTTGGAATTGGCATAAGTCTTTCAATATATCTCCCTTTCATACCATTTATTTTTTGGATAGCAGCAGCAGCTAACTGGCTTGTTAGTGTTCTAGTTGGTGCCACTGGCGGTACATTATGGGCTGCAACGCATATAGGTATAGAGGGCGACAAGGGGCATCGTTCATCATATGGCTATGTTTTCCTGATTGATGTAATGATTAGGCCGATGCTCATGGTCTTCGGTTTCGTATTTGCAAGTATAGTGATCGTTGCCCTTGGAACTTTGTTAAATCTAATGTTCGGATCAACCATTGCTAACGTCCAGGCCAACTCGATTACAGGATTAGCATCTGTAATAGGTATTTTGATGGTCTATGCAAGGATATGTACTACTGCGGTTACTCGAGTATTCAGCCTACAAGTAACAATGCCAGACTATATCATTTCTTGGTTAGGGGGACGTGAAGCTGCAAGTATTTTAGGTGGTATGGCTGAGTCAACAAAAAACATTTTTGCTGGTTTTTCACATGGACTACAGCGTTCGCCTGGTGTAAAATTCAATCATAAAGGTTCAAACAATGAACAGGGAGATGGAATTAAATGACAAAAACGCAACTTTACTTAAAGTCCTTCTATTTAATGTTTTCATTATGTGCAGGTGCCTTTTTTTTACTTTCATCTTTGATTTTGTTCATTGTATCAGATGCACGAAGCAATCCAGCCTGGCCAGTTTTTTCTTTAGTCGTCGGTTTAGCTTTAATTTATTCATTTTACCGCACGCTTCGGAACTCTAAAAAGAAAACCGAGAACATAATAAATAGTTACATCTGCAATAACTTCACCCCATCTAATGGGTATGAGATTAAAATATTAGACATTGGTAAGTATGTTGGGGTAGACGTAAAAAACGGAACAATACTATTATTATCAACAACCGACTCTATTTTTAAAGGAGTCCGTGTCGCCGATCTGGTTGGATATGAATGCAGAGGAAGCACCCTGACGTTTAAGTTCAATGATGTTTACTTCCCCTACTTTAAAATCAATGTTGGTAGCGAAAGTAAGTGCATGGAATTCGGTAATAAACTGGATGTTCTTCTTTCCTCTTCCTATCGCCCTGAGAACGAGTCTGGTAACAGTTTTGGTGAATTCGTTCGCAACAAATCCCTAGCCTATTGATAAATTAAATAGTATTTTCCAACATCCATTTTCAGCGCCCTAATCGGCGCTTTTTCTTTGCTGAAAAAATCCTCCTTGGTGTAGTCCCCCCTTATAACCCGTATAGTTTCCTTGCGGGTATACCTTTATCAGGAAAGTATATGGCAACAAGAACAGCCACTCCGCCACCTCAAGGCCAGGAGCGCGGACTCATGATACTTCTTATCTTTTTCATGATCTGCTTTTTAATGTGGATATACCAGCCCCCCATCATGTATGGAAGTTGTTGGATAATTTATCAACTCTGGTCTCTTTGCGACTTCCCGCGCAACCACAGTTATGTTGCTGAACGATTGAATTTATTAGCTTGGGCGGCAAATCGCGTTAACGACCTCAGTTGGAGTGAGTTTATTAACGTGATGAACAGAACAGCCGGCATTTTGTTAGCACCATTATCAGTGATTGTAGTAGGGAGCATGATTGCAGTCCGTAATCATGCGAGCAACCGAACGCGAAGAGATATTAACGTATATTCCCTACCTAAAATTATGTCGCAGTTCTCTCCCAATATTGTACCTGCCCTGTGCTACGGCGATAAAGAAACACAACTGCTGAACTGTGACCCACCAGAGCATCGAAGTGCGCAGTCACCGGAAGAATTTGCCAAACAACACCAGTTGGTGATCGGTGAACGCCTTGATCATGAAAGAGCTCGCATCGTCTTCGAACAGCAACTGGGTGCCCCACTCAAAGATGCATCCAGTTTTAGCCCCCATGAGCGTGCCTTAGTCGCTGCTTTCGGGCTTCAGGCATTCTTAAAGGACCGCAAGGGAGCTGAGAAATTGCTGGATGGCTTGAACCGCTCCTGCCTCATCAAAAGCCGTCGTGATAGGGGAAAAAAGGGGTATCCAGTTTTGGGACTGGCGACCAAAGCCTTCGAACGCGTGATCAGTACCCCCGAGGCAAAAGCCTGGCTAGGTCGACATAGCACTACCCGTACCGCAATGTTCGCTTTACATGACCAAGACTTACGCCTGCCCGGTCCGCGCTTTCGCTGGCTAAAAGGTCTCGATCGCACATTGTGGTATGCCCTGACCTCGACCGGCCGACCAAAAGTCTTTGTTGAAGGTGCCGGCGTGATTGCCGTTTCAAAATGGGAGACCCTGGTTGGGGAAGTATCAGAACGACTCAGAGTATCGGTTCCTATGCCAGAAAGTCGAATGGACAAGGCTATCCATGGCTTGGAAATTGATTTGCGAAACCTGGGGTTAACCATAGAAGAGAAATCAGCTACCGAGCCTATTGAATGCGCACCAGATGCTGATATGGAAGACGAAGTGGGAGATGTGGTGATTTTGCGCAATCAAGAAACCGCTATACCCGCGGCCACCATTGCAACAACACGTTCGCCTGAGCAACACCCCGTCAAAACTCGCACATTCACTCGCCCCAGAACACAACGCCCGTCTTAACAGGAAACAATCGATGAATACTCATTTTACTGCATCCCTGCAGGGTAAAACCCTGTCTGTTTACTCACGAAAATCCGGCAGCGATCACGCAATCGCCATACTTGAACTGGGTACATACTCCCGTTTTTATATTAAAGATAACGATATCTACCACGATAGCCGCGATCTGCACCAAGCTATCATCCATCACGGAACATCCCCAGAGGACGCCCAGACAATATTACGTGCGATAAACGCAGCCGTACTTCGTCGGCGCGATAGGAGGGTTCAGTGTGGGAAACTGACCACAGGTGTCATTCTCGGTGCCGCCGTTACCATGGCTATTGTCACAGCCTGGAACCTTGGTGCATCTGGAACCAGACCCCTCCTTATTCCGGCGAACCAACAACCCGTATTTCAAGCGCCGGTGATCTCTGTACCTAATTCTCCGGTGGTTCCGATCCAACCAGCCCCTGCAGTAGAATTATCAGCTGATTCGACGCCAACTATCCGCCAGGTTGAACCAGCAGGCGCCCTCCCCAAAGCCGCTGATTATCAAAAAACGGCAGAGATTTTGCGTAAAACAGCCCAAAGCGGCCAATACACGATCGCACTGTCATCAGGCCATCCACGCACGCTGTATGTATTTGCCGACCCGTTGTGTCACAACTGCCAGATCATTGAACCGGCATTAGAAGCCCTGTCAGAAAAATACAATGTTGAGATTTTCCCGGTGACCCTTGTTGGTAAGCAACAGACCCTGAACCTGGTGAGTCCTATCTTGTGCCAGGCCCCTTCGACACGTCTGGCATTATGGAAATCACTGTTCCGCACAGACGCCGGTTTAGCGCCAGGTGAAAGCCCCCCACAACCTGCATCATGTGAAGCCGGTGAAACCGCAATCGCCAAAAATGACGTTGCCTTTAATTACTACACACTCCCGGGCACGCCTTCTTTATTGGCAGATGATGGTCGCTACATCCCCCTGCAGTCACTGAAAAGTGACGATGCGTTGGAAGCCTTCCTGAACTCATCGACCGTCCAGTAATACCAGCCATCCGATCTTTCCCTGATTGAGGTTACTCATGACACGCCCTGTAGAAGTCGACCCGCGCCGGGTGCGCAGGCCGCTAGGTTATACCTTTATAAATGATGCGTTACTTTCTCCGATGGGGGTTCAACTCAGTCTGCTCGCTGGCTTAATTGTGGGCTTCATTATGCCGGCCACACTGTTACTTACCGTCCCTGGGCTGCTACTTCTGGTCATGCTGTTTGCCGATCGTCCGTTTCGTATGCCATTACGCATGCCAACGGACATTGGCGGCATGGATCTAACCACCGAACGTGAAATGCCCAAGTACCGCAAAGGTCTGGGCGGATTTTTCCGGTATGTGGTTCGCACCCGCAAATACCTGCCGGCAGCCGGTGTAATGTGCCTTGGGTATGCCCGCGGCAAAGGCTTGGCACGAGAGCTATGGCTGACGTTGGACGACGCTTTGCGGCATATGCTGCTATTGGCTACCACGGGCTCGGGTAAAACGGAGGCTCTCTTGTCGGTCTTCCTGAATTCAATATGCTGGGGACGTGGGATCTGCTATTCGGACGGTAAGGGCCAGAACACACTGGCCTTCGCCATGTGGTCTCTGGCTCGTCGCTTTGGCCGCGAAGATGATTTCTACGTGCTCAATTTCATGACTGGGGGAACGGACAAACTACTGCAGCTGTTGCTCAATGATAAAAAGCGGCAACCCTCAAACACTATCAATCTGTTCGGAACCGCGAACACCACGTTTATCATCCAGCTGATGGAATCCATGTTGCCGCCCGCCGGCAGTGGAGATCAGGGCTGGCAGGACAAAGCAAAATCAATGCTGTCTGCCTTGGTTTATGCCATCTATTACAAATGCAAACGGGAAAAACGTCGCATTTCCCAAAAGGTCATCCAGGAGTATTTACCCCTGCGAAAACTTGCTGATCTCTATCAAGAAGCCAAGCGAGACGGTTGGCATCGTGAGGCATACAATCCATTGGAGAATTACTTCAACACGTTGGCTGGTTTCCGCATCGAGTTGATTAACAAACCATCGGAGTGGGAACAAGGGGTATACGATCAGCATGGGTACCTGATCCAGCAGTTCAACCGTATGTTGACCATGTTTAACGACCTCTACGGCCACATCTTCTCAACCGATGCCGGTGATATTGATATCGAAGACGTACTGCACAACGATCGCATTCTCTGCACGACCATACCCGCGCTGGAACTCTCCAAGGGTGAAGCATCCAATATCGGTAAGCTGTACATTTCAGCCATCCGCATGACCATGGCCAGAGACCTGGGCTGCGAGCTCGAAGGGATGATGAACGATGTACTGATCGTCAAAAAATACAGTGGTAAGTTCCCCTACCCGATCGCCATGGATGAGTTGGGTGCCTACTTTGGCCCGGGTATGGACAACCTGGCAAGCCAGATGCGAAGTCTGGGATATATGCTCATTGTTTCTGCCCAGGATATTCAGAGGTTTATCGCCGAACACAAAGGCGAATACATGACGGTAAACGCCAACCTGCTAACCAAGTGGTTCATGACGCTGCAGGATGAAAAGGACACGTTCGAACTGGCCAGGATCACCGGAGGTAAAGGGTATTATGCAGAACTGGGCTCAGTAGAACAGGCTGGCGGGTTTATTACGCCTAACTACGAAGATGCAGCCAATAACTATATTCGTGAAAAAGACCGGCTAGATCTTGGTGACTTGAAAGATATGAGCCCCGGTGAAGGCATGATTTCCTTTAAAAGCGCGCTGGTACCGAGTAATGCCATTTATATCCCGGATGACCAGAAAATGACGTCCTCACTACCGATGCGTATCAACCGTTTCATCGACGTGGAAACACCCACCGAAGCTGAGCTATTTACCCTGAACCCGTCATTAAAGCGCAAATTACCGCCTGCCGCACAGGAGATCGATGGCATCCTTCAACGCCTCGAGCAGGCAATGGATACAACAACATCTGCTGGCATGATGGATCCTGTACTCAAACGCGTTGCTGCAGTGGCACTCGACCTGGACAACCGCGCCGACGTCAGTTATTCACCAACCCAACGTGGTGTGTTGCTGTTTGAAGCGGCCAGAGAAGCTCTGCATCAGAACAAACGCAATTGGCGTCAGCTGCCAGCACCTCCTAAACCCATCCGCGTATCAAAAGAAGTCGCACAGTCATTGGCGAACGCCGGCACAAACGAAATCACTTTCCGCTAGAGAGAACCACATGCAACGCTCTGTTATCCGACCGCTCACACTAGCATGGCTGCTGGCGGTGCCATTCGTCTCGCTTCCCGTACAGGCCTCACCAACATTCAGCGTAGGCTTTTCCCCTTCTCACTCAGCCAAAGCCGCCGTATTGGATGTGATTAACCAGGCACAACAGACGTTGAACGTCGAAGCCTATTCGTTTACTGACAAAGGTATCGCCAGGGCACTACTTGCCGCAAAAAAAAGAGGTGTCACCGTTAGAATTATCGCGGACCGCAAAGCCAACAGCGATAACTATACCGCGGTAACGTTTATCGCCAATAGTGGCCTCAACGTCCGCCTCAACGACAAATATGCTATATTTCACAACAAGATAATTCTGGCTGACGGTCATACCTTGCAAACCGGCAGTTACAACTACTCCTCAAGTGCAGATAAACGCAATGTGGAGAATGTACTGGTAGTACGCAACCAACCCCAGTTGGTGACAGTCTATCAACAAGAATTCGAACGGCTATGGCTGGAAAGCCAACCACTTCCCCCTAACTACTGAGGCACCGGTATGAGTGACAAAAGCCTGGACTATCGGCGCGGCTATACTGAACTGGTAAGGCTGTGTGCAATGATGTTGATGGCTCTGACGGAAACAGAGTCCAGGGACGATGACACCAGACCGGTGTTGACAATTGAGCGGGCGGAGAACCTGCGTGATGAGTGCACCAGATTGCTTAATCTCTTTGTCGCCCCGGAACAATTCGATGTCGATAAACACGATGCGATTATGCACCGTATGATGACCATATTCACTGAGATATACGACAACGATAGTAACGCCTGGCTAAGTTACCAACCGGCGCTGCAACAGTTGCACAAACACCTCAACTGAACTGTATTAGCTCAGACTTGACCTGACAAAGCTATGGCACAGAGCCAGACTCAATCTTACAGGCAGCTCTGTGCTGTGAGTTCAATGGGTCGATGCAACGCTATCCTTAATCAAGGGGGGACGTTGCCATGAAACGAAGAACTCGGATT
>NZ_JBXWLA010000021.1:0-112875 GCF_058191755.1 Serratia sp. CoH_122_TC_1 | reverse complement strand
CTGCTCAACTACAACGGCTATAAGAAAACTAAGCTTTCCTATACTGATGTGCCTTTTCGGGCTTAGCCAGCAGTGGGAAGAATAAAATCAGTATCCAAGTTGGCGCAGTGAGTATTGCCAAAAATAATTATTAAAACGTCTGCTTTTGGCTGTGAGTTCAACCGATGGATGCAACACAGAACGGACTGTCAGATTGGGTCTGATTCTGCGCCATAGTTGTGTCAGGTCAAATCTGAGCTAATACACCTGATAACGTTGACCGAATGGTCACATGCATGTCCGTTGTCCATGTCGGCAGGATGTACGCTGGCGGGGTATATTCCTGCCATTTCCCTTCTCATAGAGACTTCCTCGTAAATAAATCAGGAACCTGGCCCCCTCCGGCAACTGGCCGGCGATGCCGTCCAGCCGTCAACCCGACTGCGCTAACCGGGCGAGCTGCCCGGCAAGCTTCGCCGAACCCCTATGGGTTTCGGGCCTGTCGGCTACGGTCTGAGGGCGAAGGTCATGGGCCCGCTTGCAGCCGGCTATTGCCGGCGCCGCTTATCACTGTTCGTCACCAAGGCGACGAACGCTGAAGACGCCCCGGCTTTCGCCGTGTCGGGTGTGTTCATCCTCTCCGGATATCGGTGGCTATCTCCCGTACGCCCCCTTGCGCGGAGGGCTGCTTGTAGCACCGCCGCCCGGGTGAGCGCAAGGGTGGAATGCACGCCGCCAGCGGCGCCCTTGCGCTCACCCGTTCGTCGTTGCTCCCTTGCCCTTTGCCGCGAAAGGTCCCGACGAGAGATGAATTAACCACCAGGCAGGAGAGAAGAATGAACACACAGAACGTCAACGTCAAAACCGCCGCTCAGGAGCCCTCGGAAAGATGGGGGGAAACCCCTGTTCTGATGTTTTCGGGGAAATACCCGGATGCCGACAGGGTAATGAGCCGACAACTTGAATTCATGGACGAGCTACACGGTGCTGCAGTTTCTGCCGACGAGCTGGAGCAGGCACTTTATGAAATTTTCAAAACGATGACGGATCGTGTCGCGTTCGACGGGGTGGCGTATTTCAATCCCGACAAGCCAAAAATCGTTTATGAGGTTGCCAAGTATTGGGTTAAGGCTCAGCGCCTTGCCGGTGAATATTTTGGCGCCATCGGGAACGCGGCATGGGAACACGCGCGGTATCGCCTCGCTATCACATTGGCAATCGATAACTCGTATGTCTGATCTTAACCGTCTGGGCGGCAATAGCTCGGAGCAATCAAGTAAGGAGGTGTTTACCGGGAAACGCAAACCCGTAAATGAAAAAAGCAGCGTTTCCGCTGCTATCTCGTGCCGGTCTACCCCTAGGAAAGTTAGCCCGGCTCTCAATAATCGATTGGAGTAAAAACTATGACTATTGAAGGTTCAATCATTACATCAACCGCTTTGTATGTAAAGCAGTTGGCGGCAAATAACGAATTGCCGAAAAAACAAACTCGCATCCTGCGGGACAGCCTCGCGGCCGCTGCGGTTCAGCCTGAACTGCGTGCATTGGGTCGGCATATTGCCAAATGTCAGCGTAAACGCCAGCCGGTACGTATTCCGGCCATGCGCGGCAGCGAGTTGGGGCAGGTATTACGCACGTTGGAACTGAAACGGGCCTACGCCTGATAACACTGACTGCCGTCCCTTCCGGGCGGCAGTTTTCCCGACTCAAACAGGAGACGCACATGACATTTTCAACAGTAGAGCAGTCTAGCAAGTGCCTCGGTGTGATGGCTGATATCACCGTTAACCCTTCCCAGGGTGGCGACCTCATTCCTTCAGTGTCCATTGATCGTATTATCGCGCAGCGCAACAGTGGCATTGCGCAATTTATGGACGGAATGACGCTTATCCATGCTGCAGCTAAACAGCTCTCTGCGGCTGCCAACAAGGATAATCTTTATGGATTCAGTGATGTAGTAAAACTTGCATTGGACTGGCGGGACAAGCCTGAGAAATACGGTGATGCGGTTGCCAAGCTGATTGATCAGAAAGTGTGGGATCGGTTGCTGAGTGATACCGGCATGTACACGCTGATGAGCAGCAAACAACGGGATGAATGGGATCGCCAACTGAACAGCAAGGATTGTCCGGAGGTCACGCTTGAGACTGTGCTGGCCACGTTCAAGCAGTTGAATTCAGAGAAGGTAAATACTTTTGAACAAGGTGTGATCGACGTGTTCCGCAGCTTGTCATGGGATTATAAAACCAACAGTCCTTGCCGTCTTGGGAAAAAAATCATCGTGGAGCGCTTTCTCAGCACATGGCGCCACGGTCATTCCAGTTTTACATGGGAAGGGCAGCAACTGCTGGATGATCTGGCCCGTCCGTTCTATCTGCTTGATGGGAAAACCGTACCGGACTTCAGAGCGGGAGATGGTCAAAAGTACGCTGATTTTTTCCGTACTGGCAACAAAATCAGTGAGCTGTGTGATCTTGAATATTTTACCGTCAAGGGTTTTGCCAAAGGGACGGGGCATATCGTGTTTAAGCGTCCCGATCTGGTCAATGAAATCAATGATATTGTGGCGCGTCAGTTCCCCGGCATGTTGCCACCCCGCCTGTAACAGGGTGAGTTAACGCTAGGAAGGCAGGGAAACCCCCTGCCTGGAAAATATGTCCGATCACGGTACTTTGCCCCTGCTGGGGACGTGTATCGACAATGTGGGGAAGCCGAGGGTGAGGCAATCCATTGTTTTGAATGTGGCGGCAATGTGTCATTTTGGCACATTGCTGCAATCATGCATATGAGTATGCCAACTGCCTAAATCGGCTGGGCAGAAAAGGCTGCTGTGGCTGCGCCACGGCGGATCACTGCCTTTCTTGTCCGATTCAGCCATGTCTTTTCCCCATCAGTTCGATATTGTCGTTTGGTTTCTCCCCTTCTTTGACGCCTCTTTTTCCTTTCGTCAGGCCTTAATAAACCCATAACGGGCTGGCGCTCCCTGCGGTGGCCGGTCGCCAGCGCCCGACCATCACCCCCACTCGACTAGCCAGCCGCACGCGGCAGACAAGTCTCGCCGAACCCTTCGGTTTCGGGCCTGCCAGCTAGGGTCTGAGAGCCAACGTCAACAGCAAGCGCTCGCTGCCGGCAGAAGCCGACGCCGCTTTCACTGGTGGCGCCATAGGCACCACCGCCAGAGACGTCCCGCCGTTCCGGCGTGCCGGATGTGTTCATTCTCACGTTTGTGTCAGTGACCATCACCCGTTGAGTACCGGCGCAGAGGGCAGGGGGTAGCACCGTCGCCCAACGCAATACCAGGGTGACGCTACGCCGCCGCCAAAAACTTTTCCTTCCTGCGGGTCAGAAAACTTTTCGTTGTCGCCCTGGTATTACGCCGTTCGCCGTTGCACCAGTGCCCTTTGCTGCGACGAAACTCACCGAGAGATGGACTAACCACCGACAAGAGGAAAACCAGAATGAACACACAAAACGTCAACACCGCTGCTCAAAAATCTTCCGAAAGATGTGATCTGGATGACTTTGAAACCTGCCGAGTCGGGCGTTTTGTGGTTCGTTTTTATGCACCATCAAGCGATGGCGCTATGCAAGGAAATTGCAGCTACATATGCAACGCCAGCAGCGAATGGGATGCGGCTTTTCAATTTGGACAGCATTGTAAGAATGCGCATTACGACATTTATTCGGTGATAGAAAAAGAACCGGTGCAGGTTGTCGCTTTGAGTTCAACTAACTACCGATTTGTACCACTGAGTTCAAGATGCTGGCGTTGTCTTGATACCGGATTTGTAGTGATCGTGACAGCCGATGGTGCGATTTATGACGAGATCATGCAGCTGTTAAAGCCATACGGCACATTGACACCAATCTTCTAAAAATCTGCGGGGCGATGGCCCCACCACTCATCACTGAGAAAATCATATGCATTCACTTAAAGAGCAAGAAAAAAAAGAGATGAAATCTGCTTTTGATTCTGAAGTAGACAGGTTAAAAAATTCGCCTGAATTTTCGCATCTCAAAATGATTGAAAAAAACAAAAATTCTACTGTTGCCGCAGTAGTCTCAGCAAACATTCGTTTGCTACTGAAACAGAGTTTTCCCGGTGTGAAATTTTCTGTCAAAAAAACCAATTATGATGCGGTTACGGTAAAATGGGAAGATGGTCCACAGAATGAAAAAGTTGAAGAGATTACGCGAAAATTTAAGAACGGTTGTTTTAACAGTATGGAAGATATTTATGAGTATAGTGAAAGTCCATTCAATGCTGTTTATGGCGGTGTGCATTACGTTTCAGTAGACCGGCGCTATAGTGATAAACTCATCGAAAAAGCCATCACGCAGTGTCGAGAAATTTTTTCTGAAGAGGTCCCTGAATGGGTTGACGTAGATGCCTATAAAAGAGGGAAACTGTTTACGATTAGCTCAGGTTTCTTTTGCCACGATAACTTACAGAGTGAAATCCGTTTTGTTCTTAGATCACTTTAAGTATCAATAAGGCGGGTAAACCCGCCATTTTCATACTGCTTGCTTAGTCTCAGGCTTTACTGCGGTCTTTGTTCGTTTTTTTGGCTGGAGACTTTGATGCACGAATGATGTCAGATATAGACTTTTCACTCACCGATATACCTACAGTCTGCAATGCGGATTTTATTTCCGTTGCTGTATAACCCTTTGATGTAGATAAAGTGATGATGTTTTCTTTCAGTGAATCGAGCAATTCAGTTCTGCTGATTTTGTTCGGCGTCAAATCGGGCAAGCATTCAAGTGTTAACTTTGCTTCTTCAAGCTGCTCCTGGGTATAAAATTTGTTTCCTGCCATTTTGTCCTCGTGATTTTCATCAATGCCAACCAGACACATTAAACCATATCAATCCTGATAGGCCAAGCCCGCCCCCTCACTGACGCCTAATCAGGCGAAAAATAACTCGCATCGCGAAGGATAGACGTAGTAAAATGACGGACAGGAAATGTTTTGTCATTACCGCCTGCACGCAGTCGATAATGCAAAACACCTGGTCAGGGCTACGCCCCGACACCCCAGTTGAGTGTTAGAGGTTGAGTTATGTCGAAAAGCGAGTCGCGTCAGAAAGGGATCATCATCCAAATTCGATGCACCGAGGAAGAGGCGGATGTCATCAAAGGCAAGGCCAGGGCAGCAGGGATTAGTACCTCCGAACTACTGCGCCGTTCCGCGCTTAACAGGAAGATCATGACCCGTACCGATACACGGTTAATGAACGAACTTCTTCGCCTGGGTGGCTTGCAAAAGCATCTCTACACTCAGATGCAGGAACAAATGACTCAGGAACTGAGCAAGCAGTTTTCAGACGTGTTGGTCGAAGTGAAAAAGGCCATCATTGCACTAGATTTGAATCTCGTACCGGCAAACGAATAAGGGCACCATGAACGTTATCATCCCAGAAAAAAGACGAGATGGCGGAACCAGCTTTATGAAGCTGGTCGGCTACCTGAGTCTGCGGGATGAGAAAAAGCCTGATGACGTTATCACGCCAGACAAAATCGATAAGTCCACTTCCCGCTCCAACCAAGCCGTTTTTGACCGCTTGGTTGATTATGTTGAGCGGCGCGACGAATTCTCACCTATGCAGGTCATCGAGAGCTTTCCTGATGGGCGAGAGCAAGTCATTGTTGGTGGTGTTGAGTGCGAAACCAATTGTTTCTCACTGGAGACGGCAGCAGCGGAAATGAATATGGTTGCTGCACAAAATCGTCACTGCAAAGACCCCGTCTATCACTTCATTTTATCCTGGCAAGCGGATGAGGCACCAACACCTGATCAGGTGTTCGATAGTGCACGTCATTGCCTGGAAAAACTGGGTATGGAACTGCACCAGTTTGTTACCGCTATCCACCGGGATACTGACAATGTTCACTGCCATATTGCGGTTAATCGTGTAAACCCGGAAACGTACCGTGCAGCTAATATGTGGAATGATGCCGATACGCTGCAACAGTGTTGCCGTGTCCTGGAGAAGCGTTTTGGTTTCAAACAAGACAATGGCAGTTGGGTGTGGGGGGATAATAATACATTGCAGCGCGCACCCTGGCGTTTTCAGAGTGCTCCACAAGGTGCCGCCAAGCGGGAGATCTTTTCTGATAAGGAAAGTCTGTATCATTATGCTGTTCGTCAGACACGCACCCAGATAACTGATGCCATTAAAAACAAGACGGCCAGCTGGAATTATTTTCACCTCTTGATGCATGCAAATGGTCTGGGGTTGCGTGAACAGTCGGGCGGGTTGGTTATATACGATCTGGAAAGACCTGACACCATGATGGTCAAGGCATCTGATGTTCACCCTACATTGGCAAAATCCAGACTTGAACCTTATTTTGGTCCGTTTGAAGGCCCTCCTTCTTTCGACTCTGGTGACCCGGAAGAAGGCGGCTATGCGATATATAACCGCTACCAACCTGAATTCCATGTGCGCGATCGTGATGCCAGAAAAGAGCGTCGAGAAGAGCGTGCTGCTGCACGAGATGATCTCAAATTGCGTTACCAACAGTATCGCGATAAATGGATCAAGCCAGACTTGAACGTGAAGATGCGTCATCAGGAAATTGCCGCACACTATCAGGCTATGAAAGGTAATGTTCGGCACAGCTATCCTGATCCACTGTTGCGCAAGCTGATGTATCGCGTGGCCGAGTTCGAGCGTATGAAAGCGACGGCTGAGCTGCGGATTCAGATCCGAGAGGAACGTAAGACCCTGTTTGAATCTGGGCAATATCGACCATTATCTTACCGTTCCTGGGTGGAACGCGAAGCCTTAACGGGTGATGTTGCCGCAGTTAGCCAGCTGCGAGGATGGGCTTACCGTGAGAAACGAAAAGCCAGGACTTCTGCCCCTAATAAACATAAAGACAGTGTATTGGTGTTTGGTGCCGCTGACGATTCACCGTTGCTTGAACGGTCTACCCATGCAACCCGCTTACATCGGAACGGTACAGTTGAATATCTGCGGGATGGGGTTGTCGGTGTGGTAGATCGTGGCGACCAGGTTGAGATTAAGCCCGGGTTTGAGGATTACGACGATACGGCGAATTACCACCTGGCTGCAGAGATTGCCGGTGCCAAAAGTGGCGAGCGTGTGGAGGTTGTGGGTGATGACGATTTCGTTGACCGCGTGTTGCTCGAAGGATGCCGCCTGAATTACCAGCAGGAAAAAGAGGTGTTCCGGCCAACAGATAATTGGCAGCGTGGTCGCTCTGAGGTTCTGGAGCATCGCCATGTTCGACCAGAGATGGGTTATGACGACCCGGCAGTATCACTACAAGCTGATGATCGCGAGGATGATGCACCAACAGTGGATTCGTATTGGGGACCACGTCCTTAAACAGAGCTTCAACAGGCAGTAAATAGAAAGTAAAGAGAGATAATTAATGTAAATCATTGCGTTAGGCGCTGATTGCACAGGGTTGAAGGCCTGTACAACCAGCTAACCACAACAACCTGAACAGGAGGCTGCCATGGCTGCCATCGATCCTAGCCAATTTAAGGCATTACACAAGTATTTTCCGGCTTTAACCCTCACTCAATTGGCCACCGCTTACATGTACTCGACAGGAATTCCTGTGGGAACCATCGCACAGCTTCGGGATGTATCGGAGGACACTGTCAAAGACTCACTCAAAGCGGCGTGTAACCGAATGCAGTTAACGTCGATATCCACAATGGGAACAGCGATTCAACTCAAGTTAAATCTTGAGTTATTAATCGCCATTGACTCAATTCAACTAAATTCATAAATCATAGTAACAAGTTTATGTCAACCCCCTTTTAAAGGGGGTTTCGCATTTTAGGAGAAAGGATTACTCTCACCATAATTATTTAGAAGAAGTAGGAAATTATAATAAATGACAGATAAGTCACAGTGGAAATCAGCCCAGACTGTTATTGAAATGACTCCTGATGTTAATCGGCTACTGACTCAGGCCGCAAAGCGGTCTGGTCGCAGCAAGGTTAAAGAGGCATCAATACGGTTGACTGATCATCTAAAAACAGTGACTGATATTGCAGTGCCTGGTCGCCGTTTTCTTTCCGATGAATCCAAGTAGCGTTACATAGAGATCCAACACCAGGGAACTCTATTTTTAGTATGTTTAAGTAATAATAAAAAGACATTGCGTTAATCCGTAGGGCTTTCTTTTACCTGGAATCTAGCGATTTTTGGGTATTAGCCCATGAGTTATTTCCACGAAACTAATAATTCACCCGTTGGGGTGGGGTGCCTGTGGCCTTATTTATACGGGGTGGTGTCCGCTATTTAACAATTTTGGAAAGTCGGACAGCATTCTGTAACTGTTTAGACCCTTATGCAAAAATGCAATGTATCTATAGGTACGATCTGCCTCTAGAGAAGATTAGCACCACCCGCGAGGGACTGGGCGCGAACAGGCAACACTGGCAGAGCAGGGATGCTGACGCAAAAGAGATTTGTGCAAGTCCATTCGAACGAGTGGGCTTGCCCGAACTGTTGTTGATATTCAGATAAGGAGATGTTGATGGCAAAAGGAAAATTAAACGCACCGAAAAAATATGTATGTAATTTTTCCGAGCTATTGACACTTGTTGAACCTGATATAAGTAAAGTAAATAGAAAGCGTAAGAGAGTTAGGCGCGACAAATTATTTTATTTAGGTGAAACAAAAGTGCAGGTAAAGAAAAAGCACAGACCGTCATCCCCAGGAATAAAAGCCTCCCCCCAAATTTCCCGCTCTAGACCCTGTGAACGCGCAGTCGCGTGTTCAGACATTCTTTGCCGCAAGGCTGCCGAGTGATAGCCCCTTTCATTGTTATTCAGCTTGTCGTCTGACTTTTTCACCTATCTATCCCACTGCGTAATTGAGGTGACTCTATTGAAAATATTCCTCCCCGTTGCCCTGGCGCCGGTGGTGTTAAGTGGGTGTGCTATCAGCACCCCTGCACCGCCGCGCGTTCCGGCACAAGAATTTGTGACGTCGTTGATCCAGGAGCAAGTACCGATTATCCAGAGGGCTCAAGCAGATCTGGCTCAGGCTAGCCGAATTCGTTTGAAACCTGCTCCGGCAGCTCGTGAGTCAGTGCCAGCGACTACTACACCGTCGCATCGCCTGCCAGATACTATTCAGCCCAAGGCATTGGCAGGTCTGCCGGTGCCTACTTTACAGGCCATCCGCTATCTCGGAGAACGCCCGGTCAGTTTGGCGCTTGCAAGAGCGGGGAAAGCTACGACGCTTCGACAAGCAATACGTCAGATTGCTCCTGCTGGATGGCAAGTTTCTTTCTCTCAAGAACTTAAACCTGATGCACGAATATCGCTGCAATGGCGTGGTAACGATCAGTGGCCGTTTGTACTGGATGAAGTGCTGCAGCAGCAGGGCAAGGTGGCATTGATCGATTGGCAGGCACAACGGATTTCCGTCGCGGCAAAATCTGCTGAGTTTGCCCCGGGTGCTGTAACCGTCCAGCCGCCAAACAAAATAGCGGTATCAACATCTACGGCTCCAGCTATGACGGATAAGCAGGGAACTGTGAGTTCTGGCCGTAATCCATTTGGTGGAAAAAAATCGGTACAAGCCCCAGCAGCAGCGGTTAAAACCACCGCATCGCTGACGTTACCTAAGACAATTATTAAGCCGAAAGTCTGGCGGATCGAGGCGGGTAGCACGTTGAAAGATACCCTATTCAGTTGGGCCGCCGCTGAGAAGTGCTCTACTCCAGACGTGGCCAATTGGACGGTCGCCTGGCTGACATCAGCAAATTACCGTATCGATGCACCGCTCCAATTTGAAGGGAGTTTCCGGGATGCATTGAATAGCCTGTTTACCTTGTACGGTACGGCGAAAGTGCCATTGTATGCCGGCATTCGCCATGCTCAGTGCGTCATTTCTGTTGACGACAAGGAAATCCACTGATGGCCAGTCAGTAGGTTCCATGCCCCTCAGTCCAAGAGGTTGCATTCGCAGCCTTAATTTCTGGAGGTACGAATGAGTTATCGCGGCAAAGTGAACATCGGCGTGATAGTTCTGTGCGCTGTGTTCTGGATTCTGATTTGGGGAGTTGTGCAATGATTTACTGGTTGCTCTCGGTCTTTCTGGGGCTCCTGGTATGGGTCAACATACCACCTCATGATCAAACAGGGGCGCAGATGCAGGATAGCACGCTGAGCCAGCGCGCTATTCAAACCGTCCGTTATATCAATGACATCAATGATTGGCGCTATAACAACCCTTCGCAAAAAGACGGCGTGATCCCTGACAGCGCCTTCGGTTGGTCACCCCTACCTGAATTACACAATGTGCTGCAGGCTGACCGTGTGTATGTCTACCAGCCGGATCAACCAGGGTTGATGGCCGCGTTGTTGGCACAGAGTCGGCACTCAGCGTTGGTTGGAAAGGTCGCAGGAAGACGTCTGATCGACAGCTTTGGCAATGACATGCAGGTTAATGTACCGGCCAGCATTGCTGACGGCAGCCTGGTGTACCTCAACTAATCTCTCCTCACCGCAAGGTTAAAAATGAAAAAACACCTCCCCTTAACCGGGCTGGCGGCAACATTGTGTTTGCTGCTTTCCGGCTGTGCGCCGCTTGAGCGCATCGACAAGATCGACAACACGGTCTCGCAAGACGAAAAACAGGCAGATAAGCATCTGAATGCCCTTAAAAAGGGTTCTGTGGTACGTGATCTGACCTCTCAATGGATCAACCCTTACCCGTTAAATACCCAGTCAGGCGGCAATAACTTACTGCCACCTTGTGCTGTGGCTATCAATCGGCCTGGGAGTATCACGCTGGCGGAAGTGAGCGCCTTCATCAGTAAACGATGCCGCCTGCCTGTCGTCGTCACCCCGGATGCACAAGCCATGCTCGCCCCAACAGGAGGCGGGAAGACGGAACAACTCAGTGGCCCCGTTCCCGCACCAGACCCTAATGGGATGGTACCTTTGGCCGCGTTGGGTGGCTCACCCGCCAGAGCTGCACCGGCCGTTACCGGTGGTACTTCACTCAGGGGCGTGTTCTGGCAGGGGGAGTTGGGCGGTTTGCTCGACAATGTCACCACTCGCCTGGGATTGTCATGGCGTTATGAGCAAGGCCGGATCGCCATTTTCTATCTCGACACTCGGACGTTCCCGGTCATGTTTATGGACAGTAAGGCGAGCTTTGGCTCCAAAACCGTGAGTGGCACCACCTCATCGATGGGGGCTACGGGCGACAGCAGCGGCGGTGGGCTCAGTGGCGACTCCAATACCTCGCAAGCGACAGAGATGGAAATCAAGTCGAGCCTGTACGAGGACGTCACCAATACCATCAAGTCGATGTTGACGCCGGGTACCGGGCGCATGAATTTGTCCGCCGGTGTACTGACTGTTACGGATACACCACGCGTGCTTGAGCAGATAGGCCGCTATCTGGATGACCGTAATAAAGAACTCAACCGACAGGTGGTGCTCAACGTCCAGGTCTACAGCGTTGAGAAACGTACTCAGGATCAGTACGGCATTGACTGGAACGCTGTGTTCAACAGTGGCAGCGTCGGGTTGTCTCTGACCAATGCGTTCACCGGGGCTTCGTCCGATGCCCTGAATGGCGGTATTTCCATACTGGATGGTAAAGGGGCAGGCACCAAGGCCTTTATCAAAGCCTTGTCCGAGCAGGCGAACGTCAGCGTGATGACAGAAGCCTCAAGCATGACGACTAACCTGTCAGCGGTGCCGATCCAGGTTGCGCTGCAGCAGGACTATGCCTCCAACGTGACCACGGAGAACACGGCTAACGTCGGCTCATCGAGCAGCATCACCAAATCGACCATCACGACGGGCTTCAATATGACGGTGCTGCCGTTCCTGATGCCCCAGTCGCCAAAAATGCAGCTGCAGTTTGCAATCAATATGTCGGATGACCCGACCATGCGCACGTTCACCAGTGACAACACCTCAGTTGAACTCATGAAAACGCGCCTCAAGACCTTTACACAGCGCGTCATTATGCAGTCTGGACAGACGTTGGTGCTGAGTGGTTATCAGTCTCTTAATAATACCGCCAACCGCCAGGGTGTCGGCAGTTTCCGTTTCTTTGGACTCGGGGGCGGTGCCAACGGTGAAAACAACAAAACCATGCTGGTCATTCTTATCACTCCGGTCATTTTGGGATAAGCCATGAAACAACAGACTACCTATACGCTGCAGAATGGGAGTGCCTGGCTGGTTGCCGGATTGCACTGGCAGTATCTGCCGCTACGTGGGCGCCGTAGCATGCGCTTACGTGCTAAAGAAGCGCATGCCACACATTGGGCGGCGTTACCTACCGGAGATGGCCAGGCGCAAGGCACTTTGCTTGGCACCGTCACCCTCACGGACAAAACACGACGAAAAGGGGGGCGTCATACATTGGCATCGATGGCGTTAGCCGTCCTGCCGGCATTACCAGAGGCCTGTTACGGTGTTTTCCCGTTACCGGATGGCCAATACTGGTTTGTGGCTGTCAACGACGGCATGTTGTCTCCGTTCGGCGATATCGTGGGTGATGACGCTGTCATACGAACAGCGGTGTCTAATTTTCTGCAAATCACCTCCGAACCGCCGGCGGGTTGGACAATATATGCCCCGAGCGGTTTCTTTCCCGAACAAAGTGCCGAAGATAAGGCGCTCTCGACACTGACCGACAACAAGGTCGGTTTGCGACGCGCCCGTCTGAGTAAAACCCATAATCCGCAGATGCTGTGGCTGTGGGGTATTGCGGTGGTGGCGTTGGGCGTAGGGTATACCGGCTATTCGACATGGCAGGCGCATAAGGAAGAGGCGCGTATTGCCGCTGCTCAGGCGGCGCTGATGGCCAGGCAACAATTGGAGCAACAGGCACCGGCCGACAACCTGAAACCCTGGGCAACGCAACCGCGATTCCCGCCGATGCTCAGCGCCTGCAGTAGCGTGTGGAAAGACGCGCAGATCTCTATTGCCGGCTGGGTATTCAATACGGCGACGTGTGATGCTCACGGCAAGATAACGCTGCACTACACCTTGCCGAACGGGGGCACCGTGGGGGACTTTGCCTTGCGGTTACCCGTTCTCTATGGCTCAGATATTCAACCTGTGTTTAATATTCCCGGCAGCGCGGATGACGCTTCGTTTGCGTTACCGGTATCACTTTCTCCTCCTGAACACCCCGAAGCGCTGCTCCCTGGCAGCCAGCAAATCCAGCATCTGACCAGCTATGCCCAGCGCATCAATGCCCGTTTGCGCCTTAGTGAAATGGACGCGAGCACCCAGTTAACGCAAGGCGACGTACAAAGCCTGCCGTGGCGCACCTACAGCTTTACGTTCATTACCGACATTCCGCCCGATAGGTTGTTTGCGCCAACGCGCTTCAACAGCAGCGGGATAAGGGCGTCCAGTATCACGACGACGCTCAAGAACAACCGTCTGGAATACACCATTGAGGGACTTCTGTATGCCAACCGTTAAATCCTGGGTAACACCCTGGGCGTTGTGCCTGGTGCTAACCGCACCCAGTGTATTCGCCGCGCCTGTCGCTGACATACCGGCGGCTCCACTTGCGATACCTTCGGCTGAAAAACCGGTGAAGTCGCCAACGTCAGTCGATATTCCCCTGCCAACCACATTCACCCGCACAGAGGCTGGGCGGGCGTTAAATCTGGGGCAACTCGAAGCCATACAGGCTGAGACGGTGCTGTATGAGGCTCAGCTTGCCAGGGCAAAAGCGTTGAATGAACTGCAAAAGAACGGCTACGACCGCGCCCTGGATCAGCCTTTCAATCCGGCACCGCCTTCTCAGGACAATAAGGCGGAGGTTAAGGGGGCAACTCAAGATGCTGTTCCTCCACAAATCGTGGAGATCACCGGTACCGGCAAGGGGTTTACGGCCGTGCTGGCTCTCAGCAACGGCAATCAGGTCACGGTGCAGTCAGGGAATCGCATTCCGGGTACGGAATACGTTGTTAAACGGATCAATCTCAATGAGGTCGTTGTCGCCGGGAAGAACCAAACGCTGGTGTCTCTTTCCTTTGCGGGGTAACCGATATGTATGAGAAACGTGGTTCAACCTATATCCATTTAGATCTGGCCAATTCTGACGCCCCGACGCTGTATGTGTCTGACGCGCACAATAACAGTCTGGCCGTCACGTCAGAGATTGCCGGTGCGTATAAGAAATACCCCAGACTGCAGGTTAAGCGGGTTCAGCTCGACAAGCTGAAAGAGTTGCAGCAAAGCCAGGTAACCGACAACCCCGAGGCTAACGATTATTCCGCTCAACAGGCGAAAATCATCGGGTTTTTTAGGGAAGCCAAGAAGAAAGGCGCCAGTGATATTCATCTGCTGATCGGGATAAATAATGTGACAGTGGTGCAATTTCGTGTGCACGGCGACCTCGAAACGGTGATGCAGCTGGATCGCGCCGAAGGAATGACGCTGGCGTCGACGATTGTGATGTCCATGTGCGATGTGGCCGAGAAAAGCTTTAATCCCAATCGCGCTCAGGATGGGCGGGTGCGCAAAGAGTTCCTGCAGGGCCTTAAGCTTTTCGGCGCACGCTATGCGCATACGCCGGCAGAATTTGGGTTGTATGTGGTGATGCGCATTTTGCCTGATGAAGGAAAGGCCCCACCCACGCTGGATGAACTGGGATTTTTACCGGAACAGCAAACGCTCATTCGCCGCATGCTGGCACGCCCTGAGGGCGTCATTATCCTCTCCGGGCCGACCGGCTCAGGGAAAAGTACCTCTCTGCGCACGTTCAGCGAAATGTACCTGTCTTTTACCGGGCATAGAAAACGCCTGATGACGCTGGAAGATCCGCCTGAGGGGCTGATTCTGGGGGCGGTGCAGACCCCCATCATTGCTGATAAAAACGACCCGGATGCGGTTAGCCGCGCCTGGGTTCGGTCTATTTCTGCAGCTTTACGGTTAGACCCCGATGCCATGGTTGTCGGCGAAATTCGTGATGCCAACTCGGTTAAATCTGCACTTACGGCGGCCAAGTCCGGCCACTTGGTGGAAACCACGCTGCATGCGAATGATGCTGTCGGCATTCTTGACCGTCTGACAGACACGTTGGGCATCCCTATGGGACAGGTGGCCGATCCTCAAGTCATGATCGGTTTAATCGCTCAACGACTGGTGCAACTGCTGTGTCCGCACTGCAAGAAAAGCTGGTGTGACGTCAGTGACGGCCTGGAAGAAGAGAAAAAAGCGTTACTTGAGCGCTTTTGCCGCGTGGAGACGTTGGCCTTTCGCCATCCGGAGGGATGCAAGCATTGTTATAAGGGCGTGACGGGGCGACGTGTCATTGCTGAAGTTATTCGTCCCGACGCCAAATTTATGGAGCTGTTTCGCCATGACGGCAAGCTGGCCGCGCGCAGTTATTGGGTGAACGTGCTGGGCGGCATTACTCGCGGGCAGCACCTGTTGCGTTATCTCAATGCCGGGCTGGTCGACCCGATTGATGCGGATTACATCAGTCCGCTTGACGAGGACAGTCTGACCTTGCTACCCCCGGAGGTCATATCATGATTTCCCGCTTGCGCGAACGTCTGACGGTATTGCGGGGCAATATGCCGTCATCGGAAAAAATGAATGAGGGCTTAGGCCGTTGGTTGGCGCAAAAAACCTTCTCTACGGCCGACCGCCTGACGCTCTACGAAGACCTGGCGTTTCTGCTCGACAATAACCTTAAAGTAGAAAAAGCCATCAATTCAATGATAGGGAGCTACGGGAACAAGCGCCCCCCTGTGGTCTATTGCCTGGAAGATATGCTCAGTGCGCTGCGTCAGGGTAAATCAGTCGATCAGGGGTTGGCGCCCTGGATACCCCGACAGGAAGCCGCCATCCTCAGTTCCGGTGTTCAGGACGGTAACCTGGCAGCCGCCTTATATCGGGCGATCACCGTGGTTCAGGGAATGTCGGATATGAAATCAGCGCTGGTTTCCACACTGGCTTACCCGATGCTGCTGATGGCAACCACATTCGCCATGATGAAGATGGTGACTGTCTACTTTCTTCCTCGCCTGGAGTCATTATCTTCCCGAGAAAACTGGACTGGGGGGCTATGGTGGCTCAGCGCCATCTCAGAGTTCTTTGTTAATCATGCAATTATTCTCAGTGGGCTGGTGATCCTGTTGATTGGGTTTGTTATCTGGTCGATGCCAAATCTGATTGGGAAAATACGACAGCATGTTTTGGACCGTTTACTGCCCTGGAGCGTGTATCGCGACGTGCTCGGCGTGGGTTTCCTGCTGAATTTCAGTGCGCTGATGCGTGCTCAGGTGAAGACGGAAGACGCCATCGAGATGCTAAGTCGCTATGCACCGCCCTGGCTGTATGAACGTTTGGCCGCAACCCAGCGTCAGGTTAGGCAAGGTGACCACCTGGGGTTGGCATTACGCAATGCCGGCTACGGATTTCCCTCCCCACGCGCTATCGACAAACTGGTCCTGCTGACGGACGGCGATAACGCTGAAATGATTATTGAAAATTTTGCACGGGCTTGGCTTGTGCAAACCGTAGCCCGGATCAAGCGGACGGCGTCTTTGCTTTCTTACATCGCATTGGGCACCAACGCTGGCTACATGATCCTGATCCTCCTGGCCACACAAAACCTCAACGATCTCGTGGGCTCACGCTAAGCCGCCCACTCTCCACAAAACCTAAAGGAAATAGTAATGGAACTGACTCAAATTCCTCACTCGGCTATCAACCGTGGGGTTATCACCCTGCTTGAAGCGGCCATTTATTTTGTTCTAGTCCTTGTTGTATTAGCTATCGCTATTACTCAGGGGGGCAGTTTGTTTAACCGTAATGACGCCAGCACGGAGTACAATAATGCTGCGGAACTGTTGACCAATACCCGCACCATGTTGAAAACATCCGGTATCTATAATTTTGCGGCTGCAGATGCCATGACCGGTGCGCTCATCCAGTTTGGTGGCGCGCCGGCCAATATGACGGTTGTCGGGACAAAATCCTCCGGTAGCGCCAAGCTGCAAAACCTGTGGGGTGGGGCTGTCACCGTGCAACCCGTTGCGACAGCCGGCGGTCAGAAGTCCTCCTTCTCACTGACCTACGCGGCGGTTCCACAGGAAGCGTGCATTACTCTGGCGACCAAGCTGAGTGCGGCGCCGAGTGTTGTGACCACCATGGTTAACGGCACGTCGACTAATGGTGCAATCGCGGCGAGCGCCGTTGGCGCACAGTGCACTGCAGATAAAGGCTCGGTGGGTCAAAACACCCTCACTTTCACAAGCAACACCTGATGCCCATCCCGCCGGTAACGTCCTGTTGCCGGCCTCCTTCTGGAGTGCATTCTTATGTTGTTTTCTTTTCAACGTGCCTTGTCCTGTCTGGTGTTGGGCGGGGCGTTATTATTATCGCTGCCGGCACAGGCGTTCTGTTTTAACGAGGCGGGCGCCCGCTATAAAGTCGACCCCTTATTACTGCGTTCAATGGCCACCGTTGAAAGCAGTCTTAACCCACGCGCTATCGGCAATAATCGCGATAAAAAAGGGCGGGTCACCAGCCGAGACTTCGGGCTGATGCAGATTAATGACCGACACATTCCCCAGCTGCGTGCGCTGGGCATTATTCAAAGTGAGCAGGACCTGCTGACCAATACCTGTCTCAACGTACAGATAGGGGCCTGGATACTGGCAAAGCATCTCAAGCAATGCGGCGTCAATTGGCAATGCCTCGGCTCTTACAATGCCGGGTTTGCTGACAACAACGGTCCACGGCGCATGATTTATGCGCGGAAAGTGTATGCGATGTACATGAAACTTAAGGGAGGTGCAGCCTGATGACCTTGTATCTCCTGAAGTTTTCGTTACTGATGGCCTTCGCCAGCGCCACGTTGTGCATTGGTGCCCAACCGTTGGTTCACGGGGCGAAAAAATTCTTGCTTAAGCATGATGGCCCGCCACTCACCCGACTGCAGGTCAGGGGCGTCACAATCGTTTTCGCCGGTACCGGTACTGTCCTGATCGCAACGACAGCACTCGCGGGTTTCCCCTGGTTGGGAACGGTCAAAATTCTGGGGCTGTTTGCGTGGGGTATTCCCATGGTACTGCTTGATATGCGCAATTACTGGCTACCGCTGCGGTATACCTCCGGTTTTTGGCTGACTGGTCTGCTGTTTACCTTTCTGCCTGGGAGCACGATCACCCTGACGGAGGCGCTCACAGGTAGCATCGGCATGTTTATGTTCCTCTATGCCTTTCACTACGGTGCCAAACGCCTGCGGGGTGAAGAAGGGTTTGGTCTTGGCGATGTGCATTTGATTGCCGGGCTGTGTGCCTGGTTTCCCTGGCGATTGGCCAGCGTGCTGAGTGGATGTGCCTTCTTGCTGTTTATCGTCGGCGCGTTGCTGACGAAAAAAACAGCGCAACCTTATGCTCCCTGGTTGTTCGCCTTACTGGCGGCCTTGGCCGGAAGCTTCCCTCAACTGACCCTATCAGGTGCCTTATGACTGCTGAAGTTGCCAACCCTCGTATCAACCGGGGGGTATCGTTGATCTCAATGGCCATCGTGCTGGGGATCGTATTGATTGCCGCCCCTATCGGGCTGGAAAGATATTCCAACTATATAGAAGAACAAACCTGGGTCGTGACAGCCACACACCTGAGCACGGTGAGCCAGGGTGCACGCCGATACGTCAAAGATAACTACGACACCTTACTGAATCAGGTTAAAGGGGGTGGTAACGTCACGGTAACCGGGCAGACCCTAAGGGATAAAGGGTATTTGCCTGCGGGTTTTTCCCTGACCAACAATAACGCCCAAACCTATATTCTTGCCGTGACACGCAATCCTGCGCAAACCGACAAACTGGTCGCCTTTGTGTTGACGGCCGGCGGTCAGAACATTGCGTTCAAGGGCCAACGCTATATCGCTCAGAACACTTCTGGCCTGGGGGGTTATATCGAACCCGTTAATGTGGCCAACGGCGCCGGCGGTGGTTGGCAGGTCAACCTGTCTAGCCTGGGGCTCAGCGGGCAGAGTGGTCATCTTGCTGCTTACCTGACGTCGGATGTATTGGCTGGAGGAGCGGAAGAAAGTGATCGTTTGTATCGTTTCCAGGTTAACGGTCGTCCCGACCTCAACAAGATGCATACTTCCATTGACATGGGCAGCAATGATTTGAATAACGCGAATAATGTTAACGCAACGACGGGGCGCTTTAGCGGGAATGTGGAGGCCCACAATGTTTGGGCGGGCCAAGATGTAAATAGCAAACGTCTCATCGCCAGTGAAAGTGTCTGGTCGAGCGGTTGGATCACTGCTCATGGAGATGTTCGCAGTGACACCGGCTGGTTAATCACCAAACATGGTAAAGGATGGCTCAATGAAGACCATGGAGGTGGGTTATATATGGATGACAATGACTGGATTAAATCGGTTAACGGCAAGGGGATTTATACCAGCGGCCAGCTTAAAGGTGGAACCGTTCGGGCAGATGGCAGGGCGTCGGTTGGTGAATATCTACAGTTGGATGGTGTAGCGACAGAAGGGCAGGGGTGCTCTCCTAATGGTTTGCAAGGCAGAAACTCAGCAGGGGCAGTGTTATCTTGTGTCAATGCTGTATGGAAAACATCATCAATCACGGAGACCGTAAACGCATTCGGTGATAATAAATGCGATAATAAGAGTGGTCAATCAATCGCCTATTGCCCCAGCGGCTATAAGCTATTATCCGGTGGATGGGAAATGACCCGTTGGTCTTGGGATCAAGGTAGAAACTCACCAGACACATCGAGTTCTGACCCATATATTAATGCCTGGCGTGTTTCACCTCCCGGTGATGCAGGAGGTTGTATGCGTGCCGTTGCGCTATGCGCAAAATGATAGCTATTGCCTTCCTCCATTTGGTAGTATTCCCACTCTTTGTTGCAATCATGGTTAATTTGTATGAATAACAACAGGTTGGATAGTGTTCAGGCTCTTCGAGGTCTGGCTGCTCTTTTTGTCATGTTATTTCACTTTAGATGGAATATAAATCTTTCCTATCCTAGCTTAGGAGATGAGTTATTCGGCTGGGGGGCTATTGGCGTTGATGTTTTCTTCATAATAAGTGGGTTTGTTATCACGCTTTCAGCGAAGAAACTAAAACCAGGATTATCGGCGACAGGGGTGTTTTTGAAACACCGCGCAAGGAGAATACTTCCAGCCTACTTTATTATCCTGCTAATTACTTTCCTTTTATCTGGGGCTATGAGCACGTTCCATTATCCAGAGAAAGTGAGTAATTTTGCAAGCGCACTCACTTTCTCCCCAATTGATGCCAATAATTCTCCCTTCTATGTAGATGATGGTGGTGTTTATGGTGTTAGATGGACATTGAATTACGAAGTTTTTTTCTACTTGGTCATGGCAGTTTGTCTGATATCAAAATACCGATGGTTACTGTTGTTTGGCGTGTTTTCGTTAAGCCTTATTGTTTTGCCTATGTTAGCAGGGCAATCACCAACCTTGGGGGTTAGTGGCTATCAATTCAATTCAGCTTACTTGAATTTAATAACCAACCCTATCATATGGCAGTTTTTGGTGGGCGTTGGGTTTGGTCTTATCTATCCCTATACAAAAAACTTAAATAGTCAGTTACGCTTAGTAATATTAGTTATTGCAATAGTTGTTGCCGGCTACTTCGTTTTATTTACACCATCACTGGGTCATGGACTAACGATGTCAGGGTGGTATCTGTCAATTTTGTTTATTGCTGTAGTCTTAAATGATGAGATCATAACGAAATACACGCCGAGATTCTTTATTACTTTGGGGGAGATATCATTCTCTCTCTATCTTATCCACACACTAATGAATGGTGGGATAGGAAATCGGCTTGAAAGTATTGGTGTACCTGATGGTTTACCAAGGTTTGTTTTGTCGTGTGTTATCTCCATCGGGTTGGCCTACTTGTCGTATAAATTTATTGAAAGGCCAGTGAGTTTTAGAAAACAAAAATCAGTAAGGCATGAGTCAGTGTAGTTAATAAAAGGGGCGCAATGCCCCTTTGCTTTATTTTTTTCTAACCCCACTCTAAATTCAAATTAATCTAAATAGTCAGATATACAGGATAAAGAAACATGAAATTTTATTGCATGTTACTCTTTGTGCCTGTGGTGCTTAGTGGATGTCAACTTCCGGCTAAAAGTACCGCAGTCATGCCGCTAAAAAATACGGACACTCAATATAATGCTGAGCAGATTCAAAACGCGCAGAATAATTTGTATTTGTCCGGCGCGATAAACCAAGTTCGAGCACCTTTATTTACTCCAGGCATCAGTGCCAATTCTCAGCGCGTAACCCTCAACTGGGATGGCGATGCTGTCGAGCTGCTTTCTCATCTGGCCCGACAACGTGGGTTGACCTTTAACTGGACGGGTGTGCGGCTTCCATTGCCGGTCAATCTGCATGTAAACGGCGTCACCTACCAGAACCTGTTGCGAATGATTGAAGTCCAGACTGCCTGGCGGGCCACACTGCATGAGTTTCCTGGCCAGCTCACGCTGGCCTTTTCACAACCAGAAAAAACGAGGGGGCGTAGATGAAAAAATCCATTATGACGCTACTTTTCGTCAATGGCGTACTGTGCGGCCAGGCAGCAGCTGCACAATCCCCTTCAGAGTCTGCACCGCCAGATATGGGCAGTTACCTCAGTCCTTCACAGCCATCATCGTCGGATGTGTCGGAAACGCGGCGTCAACTGCTTGAAGAGGCTGGACGCACATTGGGTTTTCGGGGCGGAAAAGCACAGCGAGCCTGGGAGCTACGGCAAACACTTGATGCCGTCGCCAAAAACCTGGATGCCTTATATGACTTTCGTACTTTGATCAGCCGCCAGGATTGGCTTCCTCCGGTGATCAGTGAGGCTCAGGATGTGGCCCACATCACCCCTAATCAGATAAGAACCGCTACGCATGTGTATGAAATTCTTGCCCCGGAGCGTTTTGTCAGCAACCCGCCATCCTGGCGGAGTTGGCTCAATGCAGGTTTATCCACCTCGGCTATCGATGGGCCTGAAGCCGCAGTGATACCGGCCAACGGCGCGCAGAAAGCGCTGTGGCAGGCTGCTGTTCGCAAGGGGTGGGAAGAAGGACGAGAGAGTGCTGACCATACGTTGGAAGCCAATTTCAATCGTCTGACCCGTGATTATCGCGGCATGTTGGTTTACTCCCGCTTGTTGCAACAGGGGTATATCACCTCTCCGGTGGTGACCGACCAGCAACAAACCGTCAGTGGCGATCGTAGCAAGCTGACCACGGGGGACAGAGTTCGTCGCCTCAAAGAGCACGCTGGATTTGTGCCTGACAAGACGAAATGGAAGCCGGTAATACAAAGAGAGGGCGATCATGACTGAATCTACTGACTTTGTTCCCTACCCCTTTGAGAACGGGCTGGATGGCAATGCGCTGAAAGCGTTTTTTGTCTGGTGCGCCAAGCAGAATGTCAGTGATATCCATATCCAGGGCGGCAATCACCTGGTTGTCAGCCACCACGGTCGATTGCGACGAGCCAGCACCTTTGTGCTGGCTGACGATACCTTGTCCAAACTGATTGACGAGGTCTTTGAACCTGAGGTCCGGGCAACGGCCGGTGGGGGGCATCCAGTGGACAGGGCGCTGCAGCTGGATGGCGATATGTATCAGCGTTACGGTCTGGAACGTGGCGAACGGTTGCGATTCCGTTGCAATTTCGTACAGGCAACGGCGGGCCGGCTTGATACGACCATTGCACTGACCATGCGAATTATCCCGACCGCAATCCCTGACCTGGATTCGTTGGGTATCGAAGATGATTTACGCAGTGTTGTTCTGCCTCATAAAGGATTGGCCTTCATTGGCGGTGAAACTGGCTCCGGAAAAAGTACCTTCCTGGCGTCGGTTTATCGGCACTGTATTGATCATGACCCTGACCGCAAAGTGACGACGACCGAAGACCCGATAGAATTTGTTCTGGGTAAGAGCGGAGATATTTTGCCGGCCACCCAGCTGCAGATCCGGCGGGATGTAGCAAATTTTGCCGAAGGTATCCGTGCTGACCTGCGGCGAGCACCGTCGGTTATTGGCGTCGGGGAAATGCGTGATCGGGAAACAGTGGAGGCCGGTATACAGGCGGGCCAGCTTGGTCATCTGTGCTTATCGACACTGCACATTCATTCACCGGGTGAGGCCATACCTCGCTGCCTGAACCTGTTCCAGGCGGAGATCCGCGAAGCTATCGCGCACGACATGCTGGGGGTACTCCAGTACATCGTGGTGCAGAAGTTGCTGAGAACAACTGATGGTAAACGGCAGGCTGTGCGTGAATACATTATCTTTGACGATCCCTTGCGGGAACGGCTGTCGCAAATGCCTTACATCAAATGGGGCCAGCACATTGACGGCATTATTCGAACTGAGAAACGGCGCATTGCCGATCATGCCTGGCGGCTGTACTTGCAAGGCCGCATCGCTCGCAGCGAGCTGGCTGTCGCCCTGACTAGCCACCAATTGCGTGAGTTGGAGCGAGGTCATACCCATGAATGATGAACAGGAACCTTTGCCACCGGGCTATTGGCGCAATGCCTCTCGGCGGCTCAATGTTTACGGTGTTCCGGCCCCCTTGTTTCTGCTGTATTTATTCTGGTTCCGCTTCCCTACTTGGGACACGATTTATGTGATCAGCGGCATCATCATTTTTTTCCGAATTCTGTCGGCCTTTGGTTGGACGTTGACGGTGCTGAATGCCCGGCTGGTCTATCTGTTGCGGGGAAAGCTGCTGTCGGGCCGCCCGTGGTGGTATCGCCGTTTTACTGAAGGCGAGTGACGATTATCCACATAGGCCTTTTAGGGTGCCGGGGTATAGATCGGCATCGAGGAGATCAACATGGGAAAAGTAATTGAGCACTGTCTTTGGCTGGCGGTGCCGCACGAAGAACGAGATAAGGCTCGCAAGGCTGCAGGGCTACTTGACGATGGCCGTTCGGCACTGGCCTGGGATAAAGATGCCGTTCTGTGGTACGCGCGTCCAGGGAGTGATATCGATCGCGTGAAGGCCTGGCTGCCCGATAACACCATCAGCACCGGCGGCGGTGATGCGCAGGCAGAGTTTCATGATGCCCTGACGCAGGCGGGGTTAGTCGTGAAAGGCTTGCCGGTGATGGACGGGAAGCGGCATCGCGTCGCTACGCTGGAGGATAAGAAGGGGCAAAAAAGTGGCGTTTACCGTGGGTTCCTCGATCGCCGACCCGGCGGCTGGTTTATCAATTACCACCGTGCGGAAACGGAGAAGTCGGTCACTAACTGGAAGGCCAGCGGAACAGAAGTTGACCCCGTTGCCCGGCTGCACATTCGGGCTGCAGCCCGCCAGGCACACGATAATGCTGAACGGGCACGAGAGGCCAATTACCGTCGGCAGACGGCGAAAGCGCAGGCATTATACGACAAACTTCCGGGGGCTGACCCCGCCCATCCTTATCTGGTGCGAAAGGGGATAACCCCGACGCCAGAGCTGCGACAAACTCAAAACGGTGCCCTGGTGGTGCCGTTTTTTAATGCTGAGGGTGAGTTTCGCACCTTGCAGTACATCACGCCTGACGGTGATAAGCGGCTTTACAGCGATGCGCCAAAGCAGGGTAATTTTTTGGTGGTGGGAGGCCCGCTCTTACCTGACGCCTCGGTGATGTATGCCGAGGGGTATGCCACTGCCAGAAGCCTGAATCTTGCCACTGGCCAGCCGGTCGTGATGACCATCGATGCCGGCAA
Source organism: Serratia sp. CoH_122_TC_1 (assembly GCF_058191755.1). NCBI lineage: Bacteria > Pseudomonadati > Pseudomonadota > Gammaproteobacteria > Enterobacterales > Yersiniaceae > Serratia > Serratia sp. CoH_122_TC_1. The sequence continues at coordinate 88,145 of NZ_JBXWLA010000021.1, read as the reverse complement.
TATGGCTGCAATAGCCAACGTGCTGCACGCGCGTTATCCCAACACCCCACATATCTTCCTGGCCGATTTGGATCATGCGAAGAAAGTGAACAAGGGATTGCTGATGGCAACCCAGGCAGCGTCCTCAGTGACTTATGGTGCTGCAATTGTGCCTGACTTTACCGACGCTGAAAAAAAACTGGGGCTGACCGATTTCAATGACCTTCACCAGTCGCGTGGGCTTGATGGGTTGCGTTTGCTCGTGACCGCCAACATTGCCCGAACACTGGAGATCATCCGAGAGGAAAGAGACAAAATGAACCTTCCATCCGATGGCGTATCGCCGCCCACTCCTGACGAACCGCTGCCTACTCCGGTCGACGCTATGCCGCCAATGCCGGCCGAGACGCCCTCTTTCCAGGGCGATATCGGGCCTGTTGAACCGGCGGTGGATCAGCTTCCCGTTGTTGATGAGACGCCGATCGATATTAATGATTATGCGTCCTGGGCCGCGCAAGCCGAAACATCGACAGTTCCCTTACCTGGTGTGGGCACCGAACCCGCAGAGATCCCCGTGGTTTCTGATGCAGTAGCCCCCTCAGACGACGCCCCCATTTCTCTGGCTGGACGACTTAATCCTGAAGGGCGCGTACCAGAACCAACCCCGACCGGCGGTGCAGAATACGTTGTACCGACGCCAGAGACGACTGAAACGTCCCGGGTGGCGACAGCGGATACGGCAAGTGAATTGGAGGCTGACGTGCCACCTCGTCCAGCCAGTGAGCCAGAGCAAGAAAATGCCATACCTGCGTCAAAGTGGGCTCACCGCTCTGAGTCAGAACAGACTCAGGCCGAACCTACCGTTGACGCTATCTGGGTTGGTCCGCCACGCCCGAACGGCGAAGCCGCTGATCCGGACGTAGCGCTGATAGATAAGGATGCGTTACTCCAGCGGCTGTCATGGGAGCCGCAGAGCGATAAGTCGGTTCTCTATAAGTTGGATAACGAACCGGCGTTCATCGATCGGGGTTCTCGGTTGGATATGGCGGAAGGGGCCAGCCAAAGCGATGAGAAGGTGCTCGCGGCGTTGTTGACGGCGGCACAGTATTACCGGGGACGTATTGAGTTGACCGGTAGTGAAGCTTTTCAGGAAAAAGCGATTGCCTTGATTGCCCAGCATAAAATCAATGTGGCGATGAAGGTACCCGCTCAACAGGCCATGCTGGAGGATGCGCGGAAGTTATTGGCTACACCAGTATCAGCGCGTGACGCCGTCACCGGTGACATGGTTCCGATGCCAGCTCATTCCCCCACATCGCAACCGGCTGCATCGCCGGTGAATCATCCCGACCCCGAAGCAGCCACACCGGCGGACGCCCCGCGAGAGGTTGCACCAGCCGTTGATCATCGTGTCGCTCCTGCAGCGCGACCGCAAGATAATGCGGCTCAGCCCGACAGCAGTATTTCTCCCGCTATTCACCAAAGTTACAAAGCGGCGGCGGCGGGGGTGACGGGCAAGGTACTCGAATGTGGTAACGCACCTTTCCGTTTTGAACCCGGTCAATCGCAAAGCGCTTTTATTACGCTGCGGACGCGAGAAGGAAAACAAACGTTCTGGGGTAAGGAGCTTTCGGGGTTGCTGCGTGAAACGCGCATTAAGCCTGGCCGCATAGCGACACTGACCTGGCTGGGAAAGGAGGCGGTAACCGTACAGGTTCCGCAAAAGGACGATCAGGGGGTGGTCACCCATTTTGAGTCTAAAACTGCTCATCGCAATCAGTGGTCGTTGACCCCGACTGGGGGCGATACGGTACGCACCGGCACTGATGAAGGCGTGAAGCTGGCGGCATTCGATGCGTCGCGCTTTGCCAAAATCCAATCGGCCATCATTACCCAACTGCACCTCGATATGCCGCCGCCGGCTGCGCCTAAGGAAGGTGTGTACTGGTTGCGTCCTGATGGGCAGGGCAGTCAGACCCCCGGAGATGTGTTATCCGCACCACGGCCGTCCGTGGATAAAGGGGCTGGGGAGCCGGTTGTTAGCAGTTGGTCGAAAGATGGCCATCTTGATTTGTATCTGGTCCGCAGTGATGGTCCGTATCTGCAGGGTGTGGTTCGCCACCAGGGGCAGTATCAGCATGTCCTCGTGACGTTGCCTGGCAGGGACGATGCCCCACCGATGGTGTTCAACACAGTCACCCCGGAGGGCGCGAGGCCTGTAGGTTGTGGAAATGGGATCAACCGCAGCAGCGGCCAGCCTGTTCCCCGCGAGAATATTGCCTTCAAGCTGGAAGGTGATAGCCAGGTTCGGATTGGCAAACTGGATGCACCCGCCAGCTTACCGCCCGCGCTTCATTCCCGATTGGGATTTGACGAGCGTTGGCGGGATGAGAACACCTCCCCAAAGGCCGCGCCGGCGGCAGCGCCAAAGGCGCAGCCGGGCGACCCTCGCCCGATATAACTCACTGACCGCAAAGGACACTTTATGTTTAAAAAAAGCGTGTGCGCCACACTGCTTGCGGCGTTGTGCTGTCTGCCGGCTACCAGTTTTGCTTCTACCTGCCGTGCGGGGGCTGCTGCTGAAGCTGGTAGCAAAGCCGGTTATGAACAGGCCCGGCGGGCAGCCGAAGCCTGGGCGTCGCGAGAACAGAATGCCTCCGACCAGTTGCAGGATTGTTTGTCACGGATACGCACAACCACTATCCAACTGCCCACGTTCCCCAGCCTTGCCGACATCATGAACCAGGTGTCCGAGAAGGTCTGTCAGGCGGCCGTTGACAAGATCAACGACTACATCCCCGGCAACATTGACCCGTGGCAAGAGTTCACGGGGCGTTAAGGAGACCCATGCAAACGCAAGAACAGAGCTCTGCCGAGGCGCCATTGGCGCCGAACATGGTGCCTCCTGTGTCAGACGATGAGGCGCGTGCTTATGCACATGCCCTGTCCCTGCAACGCCAGCGTGAGCTGGGGGCGACTTTTGCCCATCGCTGCCTGACCGTCATGTTGTGGCTATGTGTGGCGATGGTGCTGTCGCTTTCCCTAAACGGATATCTGGGATGGCAGGTTGCACACCCTCCGGTGAAATACTTTGCGACTGAGAACGGGCGGGTGACTCCAATCAAACCGATGAATATGCCAGCGTTTAGCTCTGAGGATGTTGCGGCATTTGGTGCCGATGCATTGCGTAAAGGCTTTACGCTCGACTTTGTTCACTATCGTTCGCAGATGACCCGGGTGGAGCCACTTTTCTCTGACCAGGGTTTTGAGGGATACAACAAGGCACTGACGTCGTCGAACATTCTTGCTGCAGTTAAAAGTCAGCGGATGAACCTGTCGGTTGATGTGGCGCCTGGCGTCATACGCAGCAAAGGGGTACTTGGCGATCGTTATACCTGGGAGTTCCAGTATCCGGTCACACTCAAGCTTGATGGGCAGCAAACCAGTACGCCAGCTCAGCGGTTTATCTTCACTTTGCGCATTCAGCGCACCGACGTTCAGGAAAAGCCGGCGGGTCTTGAAGTCACCCAAATGATTTCAACAAACGCCAACTGAGGTTCCCCCATGAAAAATACCCTAATGTTCTCCTTGCTGGCGTTGATGACCACGCCGGTCTTGGCAGAGGCGCCTGCCGCCTCCGCGCCAGCGGGTTGGTCACAAAGTCAGACTCCCACGGCTGCGGTGCCTGCTGCACCGGCCGCTCGGCCCGTGTCGGAGACACCATTACCGAATGGTGCCGGGTTGTCCGGTAGCGATCCACTTCCTCCTCCCTCACCACTCTATGCGCAGGCCGAGGAGGCCGTATCACCCTTGACCCCTGATGAGATTAGACAGTTGCGTGCGCGTCAGTCCGACGTCACCCGGGCCATGATCTCACCCTCAGTATCGGTGGTGCCTCGCATCAGTGCACTGACCGTCGATTTGTCGCCGGGAGCCAGTTTGCCACTGGTGCGTACGGCGATGAATTACCCCAGTTCACTGACGTTTATCGACAGCACCGGTGCACCCTGGAAATTGGGCGCTGCACCGATCAGCGGTAATCCGGCCTTCCAGCTTTACTGGGTGCCGGACAGTCCGGTGATGGTGGTTTATGCCAAGCAACCTTTTGTTAGCGGCAATATCACCGTTTATCTGAGTGGGTTGTCCGTTCCCATTGTGCTGAATGTCACCAGCGGCGAACCGGATACGTCTGCTAAAACCTGGACGGTAGACAGTCGCCTCGATATGCGCGTTCCCCGGCGTGGGCCAGCGGCCAAAGCGACGGCCATACCTGAAAGTCGCATCGGGCTGCATGACAGTACGCTGCAGTCTTTCCTTGACGGTGTACCGCCTAAAGAGGCTCGGCGGCTCAAAGTTACCGGTGGAGTGCCTGACACCACGGTATGGCAACTGGGGGATGATTTGTACATCCGATCGCGCGCCGATATTCGTGACGAGTTTGAAGCGACGCTTTCCTCTGCAGATGGTACTCACCTGTGGAAGTTACCGGCGACACCCTATGTGACGTTTTCCGTTATGGGGAAAACCACCGCGCTAAACATTGCTCTGGAGTAAGACATGGCGAGTGAAAATGATGCAGGAAGGGATAAAAAGCTGACATTGACCCTGGTGGCCTCTGCTGTGGTGGCATTGGTAGGCGGGACTTATTTTGTCTGGAGCTGGCTGGCTACGCCGCCACCGGCACCCTCCCAGGTTGATATCAATCGCGTAGGCGCGTCGGTGCACAGCAAGGGGACAGAAACGCCGGCGTACCGGGATTTGCTTCGACAGTATAACCAGGAAGGGGTCACGACCGCACAGCAGCGTAATAGCAGCTTTATTGCTTCTATACCACTGGAGCAGGAACCCGTGACGCTACCCTCTCAAGCTACGAATGCGCGAAAGCCATCGACAGAACCCTCAGCCCGACAGGGGCGCAGTGATTCGCGTCAGGCCGATACGGACAGGCAGCGGCAGGACGAACGGCGGCAGAAAGCGTTGGACGCCTTATTGGCGCAGATGGTACCGCGAACGGATACGACATCACCGCCAACCGGTATACAGGTGGCTCAGGCTCTCGGTGGGGGAGATGGTAGTACATCGGGGGGGAGCGGGGGAGACATGTCGGGCTTTAGCCGCTGGAGCGCCAGCCTGCCGGGCAATATGTCGATGCAGACGGCCTCACTCAGTACCGGAACAGGGGGATCTCCGGTTACGCCTTCCGTGGTCGTGCCACCCTACTGGCGTGGTCCGGGCGTGATCGACATTGGCGTGGACTCAGATAACAGCACCACCCCAGTGTTGGGGCGGTTTGTGTCAGGTCCCTATGCGGGAGCGGTGCTTAAAGCCCCTGCCGGCGCGAAGCTGGCGGGGGATGGGGTGGTGATCCACTTCACCGAAATGGCTTTTGGGGGCGTCAATTATCAGGTCGATGCCTATGCGCTGCAGGATGAGAGTCTGATGCCGAGTGTCGCCACTGAAGTCAATAACCGTTACTTCTCGCGCATTGTATTGCCAGCCTTGCTGAAAGGGATTGGTGGTATCGGTGAGATGTATGCGCAAGCCAATACGCAGGTGGTGACGAACGGCTTCAACGCGGTGACGACGCGACCGGAAACACCGGATGGTAAAGCCGTTGCTGGCGTGATTGCCGGCGGCACGGCCAGTCAGGCGGCGAATGTGCTGAGCAGTGATGCTGCCCGCTTACCGTCGAAACAGGTGCTTGTCGAGAAGCAACAGGTGGTGGCGATCCAGTTCATGCGCGGGGTTTACTCGACCGATGTGGCCAACGTGGGGGCCGCGACAGCGCCAATGGTCACATCACCGATGGTAAAGCCGGTAGACAGAATGCCTCCGACAGAAAACGATTGGCGGGCACAGACGCAGGCACGTATCGACGCGCAGCGCAGGCTGCAACAGCAATAAGGGTTATTCCATGGCACAACAATTCGAGCAGAACACGACTCTAGGGCGGGATGAAAGTTTGGCGTGGCGTCAGAAAAGTCAGCAACTGCGGCAGGCACTGAACTGCGCGCTGGCCTGTTTGCACGCCTGTGAGCCTGACGCTATCTCCTTCAGGTTGCTTCAGGATTGGTTACAGGCGGATAGGGTGTCCGAGTTGTACCTTCTTATGTATACCGATCAACGTTTTGATGAAGGACGGGAAGCGCTGGAGAGTTACCTTGACTGCCTGCCCGGCGTGCATCCTGAACACGCGGCGGCGATGAGTCCATGGCCGGAAGCCGCAGAGCGTGCCCATGATTATCTGGTTCAACTGATTACTCGGGAGAATAGGCATGAGTGAGTTTTCAACTAACCCAACAGTATCCGCCCCGCCTGAAGCTCCGCCAACACCGACTATGCCCGGCAGACCTGGCTTAATGCAACGCAAGTTGCTTTTTGGTCTAACGCTGCCCTGGCTTGCAGGGGCCGTTCTTGCTCTGGGACTGTTTGCGGCTTATCTGTTCGCTCCTTATGTGAATGGTGGTGATGGCGGTTCGGCCGCTACGCAGGATGCCTTCAGTGAGGCTGAGTATGGTCAATCTGCGGCACCGGTGGCGTTGGCCGCTGTCGCCCCGGCAGGGGGAGCGGACGCGGTTCAACTGCAGAATGACGTTGCCACCATGGTGGGCGGTGTTCGTTCTTTTGCGGAGACTAACCGCACGGCGATTTCCCGGTTGGCGGACACGGTCAAAACGCAGAGTACCGCGCTGGCCGCGCTGAAACAGCAATTGACTGACCTGCAGGCACAGAATAACCATCTGCTCAGCAGGTTGTCTGTTCTTGAGGCAAAGCCTGCAGCTGTGGTGTCGCAGGTTAATGACCGTGCCGCGCCCCGTTCTCGTTCTGCGCTTGCCGGCATGCGACTTGATGCGGTGCAAAACGGCATGGCGTGGGTGTACTGGCAAGGTAAAACCTGGGCTGTCAAAGCGGGCGATCGGCTGGGGCGGGTGACCATCACCGTTATCGATGCTCAGTCTCGTGAAGTCAGCACCAGCGCGGGCGTGCTGAAGTGAGGTAAGGGTTATGCCTAACGGAAGCGATGCTATCCAGCTGTTGGTCAATCTCGCGCATAACGTGCAGGGGGCGTTTACCCGTTTGGGGTTTACGCTGGCCATGTTGTTTGCCGTGGTAGGCGCGGTGACATTTCTGGCACATCACGCCAGTGCATCACGTAAATCGCCGGGCCAGTCCGCTGGGGGCGGAAAGGTGATCGCCTGGTTGCTGTTGTGCGGAGGGCTGGCGGGATTGGATCAGATGATCGGTGCTGCAGCCCGGCAAGTGGGTTGGCAAGGTGCTACCTTCGACGCCATCAGCTATGTGGATGTTGGCACCTTTGGTGTGGCGGCCGATGCCGCGAACGCCATGCTGACCCTGATCCGTGTCTTTGGCGTTTATGTTGCGCTGCAGGGGATGTTGACCTGGCGCCGGTCACTTAAAGATGGGCATACGGGGTTGTCGGCCAGTCAGGACGTTTCCACCGGAAGCTTGAAATTCACGCTGGGTATCATGATGGTCTGCAGTCCTTATCTGCTTGATGCCCTGCAAAAATCCCTTGGCATGCTGTAAGCCTGCCGGGTTTCATCCGCGCGTAAGCGCACTCTCACCTTCATTAATAACAATCTTCATTTTCAAGGAGTCAATCATGCCAAACGACATGATGCTGAAACTTTCCGTGCGCGCTTATTTCATTAAAACGTGGTTACGTCAGCGATTTATGGCGTTTTTGTCAGGAGCTATAGCGGTTCTACCGGTCACTGCACTGGCCGATGGTGATATTGCGGACATGGCCGACCGTGCCGCTGAAGGTGCCAAGTCCGGGATTAAGTCTGCACTTGTTATTGCACAGCTTGCCGGAGCCGTATTTGTCATTGGCGGACTGATTGCAGCAAAAAATAAGAAGGACAATCCGCAGATTAAGGTCTCCCATATTATTTCGGCAATTCTGTTTGGGGTCTGCCTCATCGTGGTGCCGGAAATTATCAAACGAGCGCAAACGCAGGTGGGACTGTCACCGGTCAACGTCGGCTAACGAGATACGCTCCGGATTTCCGGAGCGTTTTTTATGGAGTGAATCTATGGCACAGCGACATATTCGGGGAGATGGCCCGGTCTGCTTTTGGTTGAGAATTCGTCATGACTGAAGCTCAGTTAACGCTAGCGCCACTTTCACTGGATATCAGTGGCGATCCCCAAACACCGGTGCCGCAGCCGATGGACGGTTCACGTTGTCGATGCTGTGGCCTGCATATTAACAAACTGTGGCAGGGGGCCCGCGCAGGATTTGATGAGCCACATGCGGTATGCACCTTATGTTACCTCTCCGGGCACCTCGACAGCCCCACCGCAGCCCATGCTCGTCTGGTCTGGCTTCCCGGCGTTTCACTGACGAACGCCCTTCATCTGCAGCGTCAGATTTTGTTGGCGATGATTACCGGCACCCGAGCACAGCAGCGTGAGGGGAAACGCGTGTGGCGCTGGATGATACTCCATGCCCGAGAGGTTGAAGGGGCATGGGGAACGGCGCGAGTGGGAGAGTTTGCCGCAGCCATGCTGCGACTGCCCCCCGTCAAGCGGGCACGCCTGCAAGAACGACTGGTTGGCTGCGTACCTGTATTTCCCCCTGATGTGTTCGATGACCTGTCCCTGTTGTTGCCTGAGGGTAAAACAGCGGCGCAGGCCCTGACGACCTGGTGTTTCCCTACCTACCGCCGGAGTGATTTGTATGCCGAACCCGATCCGCTGGATTGAAGAGATCATTACTGCCACCTCCCGCTTTGCCGTGTCGCGGGATTTACCCGACTACTGTGATCTGCAGACGGTGATCCGTCTGACAGATGACGACCGTATACGCCACCCCGAGTTGGCAGCGCCCTATATCCTGGTGACTGACGACGGTGATTATTGCTCGGCCTTTGCCGTCGCCGGCAGCTTTTGCGATACCGATGAAATGGCCGCCTCTGACGCCCCGTTTTCCTGGGCGGGGCGCATCAAACGTATGACCGAATCCCTGAATGCGGTGTATCGCCGACATGGCCATAAATTCAGCCTGATTTACGAGGATGATCCCTCCCGTGGGGAAGAAGAAGTCAGGCGTCTTATGGCACCTCAATACCGATCCATTCGCCGTACCGGCATGGCGCTGAAGGAAATTCTGGATGAGCGGGTGGCCAAGATCAGCCCCTGGGTGTCACGAGAACGCTGCTATCTGGTGTGTTACACCGGACGCAAGGCATTGTCCGCCCACGAACTGATGGACGAAAACAAGCGTCTCAAGGCGCTTATCCAGCAAAGCCCCGATGCGCGTTTTGGCCAAATCCCTGTTTTGGCTGAGATGGTGGGACAAAAAATCAGACATGATGCCTTTCTCAGTGGCATAGAGGCGGCATTGAGAGATAACGGCGAAGGCGTGCTGTTGAGTCGTCTTGACGCGCATGCTGTTGGGCACGCATTGCGTGAGCAAGTGGATCGTGCCGGTACCTCCGAGCACTGGCAGCCATTGTTGCCGGATGATCCCATTATGCCTCATGGTGCACGTGCTGGAGATGATCACACGCCATTCCTGGCCCCCTGGTTGAACTTCCAATTGATGAATCAGGATGTTCACCCACAGGGCAATATGCTGTGCATTAACGGCGTGTGGCATGGCACGTTGTCGGTGATCCTGGGGCCGCAAACCCCTCAGACATTTGCACATCTCAAAGCATTGGTGCCGCGTGCGGTGCCCTGGCGGGTACGGATGGATGTGATGCCTGGTGGCATGGCGGCGCTGGGTGTCAAGAAAGGGACGCTCGACTTTATGGCGTTTGTGCCGACCTTACGGCCGATTTGGAAGTCCATCGCGGCACTGACACAGGTTGAAAAAAATGAACCGGTCTGTGTGATGACGATAACGGCAGCGACCTGGGGGGACAGTCCACAGGCGGTAACCCGTAATCTGACGCTACTGACACAGGCTTTCCAGTCATGGGGCGTCTGTGAGGTCACGCAGACTTTCGGCGATCCGGTTCGTGCCTGGGTTTCCACTCTGGTGGCATCCAGCAAAGGCAGCGGCCCCAACCCGCTCTACCCCCCGTTATCCGAAGCACTGAACCTGACGCCGTTGACGCGGCCAGCATCTGCCTGGGAGGACGATGGCAACGCCTTGTTCCCCACGCTGGATGGCAAACTTTATCCTGTGGGGCTGGCCACCAGTAAGCAGAACAAGTTGACCAACCTGGTGTCCGGTTCACCAGGGACGGGGAAGTCAGTGTTACTTAACGCCCTTGGTAACATTCAAATCACCAGCGCTCAGCAAAACCTGCCATTTTTTGCCGGCGTGGATAAGGGATTTTCAATGCAAGGCCAGATTGCCTTGCTGCGTGATGCTTTACCGCCGGAACGGAAAGATGAGGTGGTGGGTATTGTTCTGCAGAATAGTGTGGCCCATTGCCGCAACCTGTTTGATATCCAGTTGGGGGCGCGTTATCCGATAGAGCCTGAACGCAACTGGATCCTCAGCATGTTGACCGCCATGTGTATCGATCCCAGCACCGGCGAACCCCCTAATGCCCGCGATACCCGACAAATCCTCGAGCGGGCCATCAGCAAAGCCTACACCACGAATGCGGAAGTCAGCCCGCAGGCTTATAGCCGCGGTCTTCCTGGATTGGAGTGTGTCGATGCGGCATTGGATAAATTGGGGCTGTTTGAACGGTTCGATGCAGACTGGTGGGATAAAGCGCTATGGTACGAAGTGCGTGATCTGCTGTTTGATGGAGGCTATGTGCGAGAGGCTCAATTGGCCCAGTTCCAGGCTGTACCGGAACTGACCGACATGACCGGTATCTTGAATCATGAAGATATTCAGGGGGCCTTCGGTAAAGTGCAGCGAGATGGCAGTCAGGAAAAGTTGCTGGAGTATATGTATCGCTGCATGAAAGACGCGGTGGGTGAATTCAAAATGCTGGCTGGGCGCACGCGGTTTGTCATTAGTCCTCGAACACGCGTGATCGCGATCGACCTCAATAACGTGATGGGGGATGACAGTAAGGCGGGGCATCTCAAAACGGGGATCATGTTCCTGTTTGCTGGCCAGGTGGCTGGCGGTGATTTCGTCCTGCCTCAGTACCGTGATGCGTTGCTTGCCGCGGTCGACAAGCGTTATCACGCATTACATATCGAACGGTTGGAACAGCTGGATCAAGAGGTCAAGACCAAGGGGTATGACGAACTGCATAACGCCAAGAAAGTGCCGTTTATTTTCCCCATGCTGGAAACCCAGGATCGTGAACAACGGAAATTCGGGGTCCGCACCGTGTTGTCTTCCCAGTATATGCGCGATTTCCCTGAGGCCATACTTCGCTCGGCTAATTCATTGTTCATGATGGAGGTCGATCCGGATGACGAAGCGCTGCTGGTCGAGCGCTTCAAGGTACCGAAAGTCACCTTGCGTAACTTCCAGCGCTGCGGCACAGGCCCAGCGCCGGACGGGAGTGGCGTGCCGTTCCTGGGCATTTTTCGTATCAAGGGTGGGGGGACGTTGGCCCGGATACTGAAAAACGCGCTGGGGCCCCTTGAACTGTGGGCGCTTAACTCTTCACCGATAGACAGTTCGCTCCGGCGGTTGTTGTACGAACAAGTTGGCGGGTCAACGGCGCGCACCATTCTGGCTGAGGCTTTTCCGCAGGGCACGGCAGAGAAGCTGATCGAACTGCGTCGAAAGCAGGTCGGCGATGTGGATGCCGGCAATGTCACGCGCCACCTTGCCTCTGAGCTTATTGCCAAACGCGGCTATCACCTTTAAGCGAGAAATATCATGAAATACTCTGCGACAGTGGTCGCGCTGGCGGTCAGTCTGGTACTGATCCAGCCTGCGGCCGCGTATACCGTTTATGTGTCCGGCAGTGCACCGATTGAATTCCAGGTGATGCCGGCAATGGCCACCATCAATGCCACGTTGGCGGAGATCCTCACAACGGAAACCCAGATAGGTACTGCTATCGTGCAGGCCAGTGACAAACAGGTGTCGGCGGTGACCGAGGCGGCTCGCGCGCAGCGTGAGGCCGACATCTTTGGGCGTCAGACAGAGCGTCTGGAGCGAGCCCGCGACAGTTTTACAGTAACGGACAGTATCTGCAGCGAATCGGCGTCCGGCATGGCCACGCAGGTCAGCAAGCAAACCCGTTCCAGTGCCTCCCGCCTGTCTGGCGGCGGGGGCGTCAGCAGCGAAATGGTGCGCAAGAGCGTAGCGTCCCTTCCGGTGGCACCGCGTCAGGGTGGCTATCGCAGTGCGGCGGTACATGCGGCTTACTGTACGGCAGAGGAAGCGGCAACCTATGGGGGGACAGACCTGTGTCCACAGGTCTCTCCGCTGCCCGGCGGTGATATCGAGTTGCGTTCCCTGATGGATGGTGCCGGCGCTGTCGGCAAAGCACCTGACCTGACCTTCAATCAAGAACAGGTGGATGCGGCGATGGCCTACATGAAAAACTCGTCCCGCCATGATGCGGGACGCACACCGGGTAAAGGTGATATTCAATCGGCCACAGGCCGCGAATATCAGGGGTTGCTGACACAATACAAATCAATACAGAGCGCGGCCTCGCAGCCCCAGCTGGACATGATTGCGGCCAGCCAGCCCAATCCTGCGACCCGGGATGCGTTAGGTGAGTCGCTACAGAGTCCGTCGGCCAGTCAGTATTTTTCAGCGACGGCGAGCCAGGAAGCGCAGAGGTCCGGGGTGATGAGCGAACGGGAGTACGAGTCTTTTGAAGTCGGCCGGCGTTATGCCAACACCGCCTATGAAACCGATCTGCAGGCGATGAGTGGCGACAATCTGACGCGTGAGCTGGTCCGTGTCCAAAGCCTGGGTAACTGGTTGCAGTTGGGCATTAAAAACGAGCTGCGCAAGGCAAATGTTATCGCAGGGCAGCAATTGGCCATGGCGGCGAAAGCACAATATGCGCCGCAGCTGCAGCAGCTTTCCAACCAGATGAGTGCGGGAGTAACGGCTAATGCAAACTGAACGAGACGATAAGAAAACAGGAACCTCCTCGTTGCGGCGTGTTGGGAAAGTAGGGCTGTCATTGGTAAACCCATTCTCTGACCTGGGCGTTATTTACCGGGGTAGCATGCGGCCGATACTGAACAACCTGGGGCGGGTACGGGAGGTGGTTCGCGAACGTCGTCAGGTTGACCGTGAAGCTTTGACCTGGGCACAAGCCGTGGCGGCAGCGGGCGTTTCGGTTGAGCAGCTTCGCACCAACTATGTACGCATCCGGGCATTTTGGTGGTTCCTTATGCTGGTTTGCGGCGGACTCTCCTTGATTTTGTTACTGATGATCATGGTGAGTGTAGTCTCCCTGCCAGGCTCGGTCCTGCTGCGTGCGACGATTGCGTCATTGATTTTGGCGTTGTTAGGGGCTGCAGGGTTCGTGAAAGCGCTGATCGTGACGTATCGCCTGTGGCAACTCAATACGCAGCGCGTCAGTAAAGAAGAAAAGGGGACGTTCGGTGATTTCCGGTCGGAGAATCGCTGTTGCCGGCAAGTGGTGTCATTAGGCTATTGGCGCTGACAGCCCGACTGCATTTATCCCCCTTTGACGCCTCATTCACTTCCCTGCCTTCTGCCCTGCGATCTACCGGGGACATAACATACGGACAACACGATGAAATTTCTCAAAAGGCTGTGGTCAGCAGGCTTGCTGCTGCTCTTTTCCTGGCCGGCGTTCGCTGATGGTGTGAATTATCAGACCATCGCAGACGCTGCACAGAAAACCAATGACTTATCGCGCCAGGCGCTGGTCATGATCTTTGGGGATGTGGTTCTACATCCGTTTAACCCTGGGCAACAAACGTTGATTGGCTCGCTGTTTGCCATTATCAACGGTGTGCTTTGTGCCATAGCCCTGTTCTGGTTTTTGACCGTGACGATGAAAACCGTCGTGAAGGCTGGACATGAGGGGCGTGTGTTTAATGGTGCTCGCTCGATGCTGTATCCGGTTATGACCTTTGCGGGCTTTATCACGCTGGTGCCTACAGGCTCGGGGTGGTCGATTTCGCAATTGGTGATGCTGTGGGCCGCGTCGGTGATGGGCGTCGGAAGCGCTAACCTGCTGACAGATAAAGCGGCAGATATGATGGCCAGCGGGTATTCGATGGTCACGCAGCCGACCGCGCCGGCGACCCGTTCAGCTGCACGGGCCATTTTTGAAATGAACCTGTGCAAATATGCCATCAACCGCGAACTGCAGGCTCTTTATGCGTCAGGGGAAGCGAATACACCCATGATGAGTACGAAAGGGGGCAGCGGGGAATATGAGACCGGTAATGGCAGTGCCATTTGCGGGTCGGCGAAAACACCGAACTCTGCCCGTAGCGGTGTATGGAACTTGTTGTTTGACAGCAAGGTCGATACCGACAGTGTCGTGGCGTCACAAAAGCAGGCGTTGGACAGGATGCAGACGTCGCTGGATCGGGCGGCAATGGATTTCGTCGATACCTATCTGAGTAAACGTGATCAGGACAGTGGCAGTTTTCAGGATGTGGAAACCGACATCCAGAATGCGGCGGCCGATTATGAAGATACGGTCAACAAAGCGTTGAACCAGATCAACTACAAGGATTCGCTGCAGAGCCAACTGGTTAATCAGATCAAGAGTTATGGCTGGGTTTCTCTGGGGGCCTGGTATCACACCTTCGCGACCGCCAACAGTAAAACCAACGATGTGGCCAACGCGACGCCTATCACCAGTGGCATGAGTGGGGTGGGTGAGCACGGTACGGGAGACTTGTATAACCAGGTGTTTACCGCTTATCGCGCACAGGTGCAGAACAGTACCTATACACCCCCCCTGGGAACACAAACGGAGAGTGAGATTAGTGCAGCCGGTGCAGCTCAAGAGCCCAACTCTGTATTTGTTGGCATATTAAAAAGTCCTATACAAAGGCTAACTAACTTTATAGCAACGAGAAATATAGGAGCAAATTCAGACTACACTGAGCAAGTTAACCCACTGATTAAAATGCAAGAAGTAGGCGATTATACGCTGGGTACCACAGAAACGCTGATGGCAGCCTATGCCGGCACTTGGGCGATTGCATCGGCGGCCAGTAACTCACCGGTGGGGTGGGCAAGTAAGATCTTTGCGGTTGATGCCGGCGCGGTGGTGAAGGATGTGATGGGCGCGATGGCGCCAATGTTCTACTTCTTTATGTTTGCACTTTTGGCTATCGGATTCTCACTGGCGGTATTTTTGCCGGCCGTCCCTTTTATTTTCTGGATGACGGGCTTCTTTAACTGGATTGTCAGCGTGCTGATTGGGTGCGCAGCAGGACCAATGTGGTCAGCGACGCATCTGGGGGCAGAAGAAGACAAGGGGAGCCGCAGCGCATATGGGTATATTTTCCTGATTGACATGATGTTGCGGCCTTCGCTGATGGTGTTGGGGTTCTTCTTCGCCTCTGTGGCGGCGATTGCCGGCGGCACGGTACTCAATTTGTTGTTTGCTTCAGCCCTGGCCAACGCTAATGCTGACTCGATTATGGGGTTGGTCAAAATGGTCGGCTGGCTGATGATATATGCACGTATTGCCACCTTTGGCGTGACGCGCTTATTCAGCTTACAGGCCTCACTGCCAGATTATGTGATCTCATTCCTCGGTGGTCGAGAAGGGAATAATGTTATGGGTGGCTTGGTCGATAATATGAAAAATATGTTCGGTGCTGCAGGTACGGGATCGCAGCGAATTCCCGGTATGCGCAATATGCCGAAGCGGTCTGGAAAGGGTAATGAAACTGATGGAATACAGTAGAAACCCCCTGACAAATACACAGTGGTTGGGTATAATGTATTCAATTATAGAGGAGGAGATTTTATGGCTCAGCGACTAAAAACAGGGAAAGAGTTCACTTTTTTCCTTATCAAACTTGCTTATGGGTTAGTTGCTCTCCCGTGTCTGCTCATATTGGGGCTTTTATCTCTGTTTGCCATTAGTGCCCCTGGTAAGACAGGTAGCGACATATATATTATTGTTGGAACAATCTGGATGGGGGTAATAATCCCAGTAGCTGTATTCTTCTTTCATGTTTTAAAAAAACGCCGTCTTTTGAAAATCATTACCAATGATATAAAAAGTTCCGATTTCTTTATGCCAGAGCAAGGCTATGAGATGTTCCATGAAGGTGATGGTAAATATCTGGGTATCGATATCAAGCGCGGCACCATCCTTTACGTGCACCGTATCCGCAAAGGTGAAGTGGACGTGATTGGACTGGATATGAACGACTGGACCAATCGGGAAGTGGAAGGAAAGATGTTCCGCCTTTACACCAAACTCCCTGAGTTGCCCCGCATTGAAATTGCGACCCCTTGGGCCCAGCGCTGGTTTGATACGTTGGGTTCTATGGAGTTCAAGCAATATCAGCCGGCGATGCCGTTCTCTGAGTATGTTGATATTCACCGTGAGCAGCTGGAGCGTGAAAACCATATCGCGATCCCTCGCCTGGCCTGAGCCGTACCTTATCCCCCTCTAGTCACCTCATCGGGTGGCAAACACCCTCAACACCGGCTTTTAGCCGGTGTTCTTTTTTGCGAGTTCCTCTATGTATAACCGCCCATCGCAGAGCGCGTGGGACGGCGATCAAGGGCAAATGTTCCTGGCCTTCTGCGCTGCCGTTCTATTGTGTTGGCTATTTTTTGATTCGTTTGTATACGGGAGTTGCTGGGTATTGTACTGGCTCTGGACTGCGGTAGATGTTCCCCGCATCCATAACTGGACCGGTGGAAAAATTAACCTGCTGGCCGACACGGCCAATCACGCCGCCAGCGTTACCTTCGATGAGTGGCTTAATGTGATGAACGCCACTTCAGGTATCTTACTGTTGTTCCTGGTGCCGATCGTTGTGGCCAGCTTTATCGCGCTGGCGCAGCACCCCGTTCTGGCTTTTCGCAGCAAACGGTCCATCAATGTCCATACGTTGCCGGGCCTGGTCAGTGGCTTTGCCCCCTCCGTGATGCCTGTTCTGGCCATGGCATCCGGGCCGGATGGCCTGATGAATGATCCCGCACCGGCGAATGTTTGGGCGCTGAAACCCGAAGACTTCACCACGCAACATCAACTCGTTCAACGCAAGACGCTCGATCGGACTGCCGCAGCGGAGGTCTTCACTGCGCAGTTGGGAAAAACAATGTGTAATGTGACAAATTGGCACCCTTATGAACGCGCCCTGCTGGCAGTGTTTGGTCTGCAAGTATTCCTGAACGATCGGGCGGCGGCGTCACGGTTGCTGGATGACCTGAATCGCTCCTGCGTAGTGCGGCGTTTTTTACGGCGCAAGCGGGTTTCACCTGTGCCGTTGTTCCCGTTGGCCAATACAGCGTTTGAACGCGTGGTTCAAGCACCAGGCGTCAACGAGTGGTTGGCGCGACATGGGTATGTGCGCAGTGCGCTGGTTGGGTTGTATGCCCGTGACCTGCGATTGCCCCCGGCGCGTTTTCGTTGGCTCAAGGGTGTTGACCGTACATTGTGGTATGGCCTGCATTCGGCAGATACCGCCAAGGTGTTTGTCGAAGGTGCTGGTATTGCTGCTCAGGCTCGGGCCGAGGTGCGCGCTGGCAAGTTGGGATTGCCTCGTCCGGGCATCATGGTGGAGCAAGCTGTTGAAGGGCTGCAGGCCGATCTGGAAAGTCTGGGTCTGGTCTATCCGTATACACCGGTGGTGATTAGTCGTCGCCAGGCGGCAGAACAGTCGGTGATGTCCGCTGTTTATGCCATTACCGACCCGCCGGACAGCGAGGAGACAACTGCAGCCTAGCGTCACCCCTCTTGATTTATCTGATCACATCCACCGAATTTTACCCCATTTGTACGCCAGGCTAATCAGGCTCTGGTGTCGACCTGTATTTGAATTAAAAGGATATTCCATGCGTGCAAAATCAAGCTATGCGCCTTTCTCCGTATACATTCGCGATAATCTGTTAGTCGTTCAACGTACTGGGGAGAACGGTGGTGTCCGTACTTTGTGTACTGTCGACCTGCGCCGCCAGCCGACTTTTTTCCTGTCTGACGCTGGGGTGATGTGCTGCGACACGTTGGGGAACGTATTCACAGTTGAGTCCAGCGCTAATGGTGGCAACGATCAGTTGCTTGCGGCCTTGTCCGGTGCGCAGCTGCAGCAGGCGGAAAAATGGCGCTCCCGATGGGGTACTCGGTTGACGATGGCTGGTGCGTTGCTGTTTGTCGGGGTCATGCTGGGTGTTTACCTGGCGCAGTCCCGGGAGGTTGCACCCTTGGGGATGGGGCCAGAGGTTAGCCTGGCACCACCGCCTTTGGTTTTGCCGCCAGCGCTTCCTCCGCATACCAACGCGAAAGCCATACGTCCTGAAATACCTGTTCCTGTCCAGCAAACGCGAACTGCCGCGCAAGAAGATGGCTGGGCGCTGCCGACGTCAGTCCGGGCAACCCTGCCGCAGAAGCTGAAAAGTGCTGCCGATCGCCAATTGTTCACCGTGAACTATTCCTCTGGCCATGACCGTACCTTATACGTGTTTGCTGATCCCAACTGCCCGAATTGCCGGCATCTGGAGCCGGCATTAGTGGCTGCAGCCCATTTGGCGAACGTGGTCGTCTTCCCGGTGGCCGTGATTGGGCGCGAGAAATCCATTGCTGCCATCACCCCGGTGTTGTGCTTGCCGCCGGAGCAACGGCCAGCTGCCTGGCAGGCATTATTTACTGTTGGTACGGATGGACTGCAGCTGGGTAAACAACCCCCAGTCGACAAGAAAGCCGACAGCACCTGTGATGTGGCTGAAAAGGCACTGGGCGTCAACGAGGTGGCCTATCAGGCCTATCGCATTCCGGGTACGCCCTGGGTGATTGCGGATGATGGTCGCTATGTACCCCAGGCAGTCCTGCGAGACCCAGCCCAACTGAGTCAGTTCCTGAGCGAGAAGGAGACGCCGGATGCAACCCACTGACTATGGCGTTGAACGCAACCGCGTTAACCGCCGTGTTTATCACTCAGCCCTGGGGGACTGGATGTTGTCCCCGGGAGGGCTGGCGCTGGGGATGACAGGGGCTGTCATCGCCGGTGTGGTTTGGCCGGTCACGTTGTGGTTAACGCTGCCCGTGATGGTGTTCTGGGCGCCCGCGATGCTGATGGAACCCTGGCAAATGCCGATGCGTATGCCTACCGATATGGATCGGCTCGACCCTTCTACACAGCGGCAGGTGCCGGGCAAGTTGTTTGGTTTCTTGCCCGTGACGGTCATGCGTATCGCCATGGGCAAGGCAGCCGGCATCCTCTATCTGGGGTATCTGCGTGGGCGTGATGCGGGGCGTGAGTTGTGGCTGTCGATGGATGACATGACGCGGCACATCCTGATGTTTGGCACCACCGGTGCAGGCAAGACGGAAACGCTGCTGGGTTATGTGCTCAACCAACTCGCTCTTGGCAAGGGGCTGATTTATTCCGACGCCAAGGCACAAAACGATGTGGCGCTGGCCATTGCGTCCATGGCGCGGCGCTTTGGTCGTGAAGACGATCTGCGAATGATGAACTTCATCACCGGCGGTCGTTCGCGGGCTCAGGAGCTGCTGGAAGATGTCAAAAACCGACCGCAAACCAATACGGTCAATGCCTTCGGCATCGCTGAAGAAACCTACATCATCAACCTGATGGATTCGATGTTGCCACCGGCCGGCAACGATGGCGGCTGGCAGGAGAAAGCGCGGGCGATGATACAGGCGCTGGTGTTTGCTCTGGTGTACAAATGCAGGCGAGAAGGGACGGTGATGTCGCAGCGTACTATTCAAGCCCATCTCCCCTTGCGCAGTATTGCGCGGCTCTATATCCAGTCAGTGGAAGAGCAGTGGCATGATGAGGCGCGATTACCGCTGGAGAACTATCTGGGCACGCTGGCGGGGTTTGACCTGGCTACCGTGGACTCCCCGTCAGAATGGGCGCCGGAGGCGCTGAACCAGCATGGTTACCTCATTCAGCAGTTCACCCGCATGCTGGCGTTGTTCAATGACACCTACGGTCATGTGTTTGCCCGCGACGCCGGTGACATCGACCTGAAAGATGTGGTTCACAACGATCGCATCCTCGTCATCCTTATCCCCGCACTGGAAATCTCTTCCACCGAGGCGGCTGCACTCGGGCGACTGTATGTATCTCAGCTGGCGATGATCCTGAGCCAGGACCTCGGTGAAAAGCTGGAGGGGCGGCCGGAAGACATCATGGTTGTACGCAAGTACAAGGACAGGTTCCCCTTTCTGTGGATAGCCGATGAGGTGGGGGCTTGTTACACCGAAAAGCTGGGTGAGCTGGCCACCCAGGTCCGATCGCTGGGGTATTGCTTGCTGCTGGCCGGACAAGAAGCACAGCGGCTTAAATCGGCGGCCGGTGACCGTGTATGGACGTTGATCGCCAACATGGGTACCCGTATCACCGGCAAAATCATGGACCCGAAAGACACACTGGAAATCCTGCAGTTGATGGCCGGCACGGAGTATTTGCCGGAAATGAGCCAGATGGTGCGTCAGAACGGTGTCATGGGCAGTCGCTGGGATGAAGACGACAAACTGCAACTGCGCGAGCAAAAGAAAGTCAGCGTGGAAGAAGTGCAGCAGCTGCAGGAGGGCGAGAACATTACCCTGTTCCGGGGGGAGGTTATTCGTGGTGCTTCGCTCTATATCGCTGACGCTGACAAGTTCACGAAAGAGGCGATACAGATTAACCGTTTTATTGAGGTGGCTCCGCCGTCTCTCAATGCGCTGCTTGCGCAGGCACCGGCAGCCGTTCGTCGTAGCTATCCACGGGCTGACCGGATACAGCAGATAGTCCGCCGGCTGGATGCGCCGGACGCACGTTCAGATCTGGAGAACCTGCTGCTGACCGATCCCGCGCTGGCGGCCATCAATGACCTGGAAGACGAATGGCAGCATATCTGGCGCCGACGTCCGACGGCGGCGGTCAGCACCAGCCTGCTATGGGAAACGGCACTGGCGCATCTGCCGGCACGTGGGCGGGGTTATCAGGTGCAGGCGAAAACCCCGACCGTACTGGGTGTTGGGCAACCACGTCTGATGGCCTACCAAATGCAACATATTCCGGTTGAGAAGCCGGCCAACAACACTTCAAAAGAGAACGCAAAATGGCAACGAAAATCACAGTAAACGGCAAGACAATGGTCGTCGATGGTAATCATATCCGCGTCAGCGGTAACCAGGTGATTGCGGATGGCCAGACGGTGTCGCTGGGCGATGGGATGGTGGTGGCTGTCGCCATTACGATTGTGGGTGATGTGCAGGTGATTGATTCCGAAGAGGCCGATGTGACGGTGCAGGGAAATGTTGGCACTGTACGCAGTACCAACGGCAACGTCAGGGCCGGTAATGTCACCGGCAACATCGAGACGCGTACAGGTAACGTCACCTGTGGTCATGTGCAGGGCGGCGTCAGTTCGAGGAACGGCAATGTGTTTTACGGGGGGGCAAAATGATACGGACCTCGCTGAAAGTCTGGTGTCTGGCCGCAACCCTGGTTGTCGCTCCGTGTGCCATGGCGGCACCCTCGGTGCAGGTGGGGTTCTCACCCGAAGGCAGCGCCCTGCAGCTGGTGCTGAATACGCTCAATGACGCCCGGAGCAGTATCCGTCTGATGGGGTATTCGTTCACTTCCCCCGAGGTGGCGAAAGCACTGACGAGCGCCAAGCATCGTGGTGTTGATGTGAAAGTGGTGCTGGACGCGAAGGGAAATCAGAACAAGGCCAGCCAGGCGGCGATGAATTTGCTGGTCAATGCCGGTATTCCGGTTCGTACCGTCGATAACTTCAAGATAATGCACGACAAACTGATCATCACCGACCAGGTGAATGTCGAGACCGGGTCATTCAATTTTAGCCGCGCAGCGGCGCGGTCCAACTCTGAAAATGCGCTGGTGCTGCGTGATATGCCTGGCGTGGCACAAACCTACCTGGCGCACTGGCAATCGCGCTGGGATATCGGGAAGGAGTGGCGCTCCTCGTATTGAAATGTCCCCCATACCTTTCTGTCACCCTATGACGACTTGATCCTCTGGGCTCCGGTCGTCCGCTCTTCCTGCATTTTTATCTGTCATCCCGCGCCAACGGGACTGAAAAATGCTTTTTATGCTGCTAACTTACGGATTCTGTAGTACGCTTTGCCAAACGATCCTTTTCAGATCCTTGGGGAGGCAGAAATGTCACAGGCCGTAAATGCAGTAACTTCCTCATCGAAAGCGAAGCGTCAGTATAGAAAAGGCAATGCTATGACTGCGTCTGAAAAGCAGCTTGCATCGATAGCCCGGAAACGTTTAACGCATAAAGAGATTAATGTATTTGTCCGAAATCCTCTAAAAGAACAATTTATAGAGTTTTGTTCAGATGATGGTCTTACTCAAGGACAAATGATTGAGATGCTGATTGAACGTGAAGCGAAAAGACGGCTTACCGAAAAGTAAATGGTTTACTTTCTTGCTAGGTCTGACTTCTGGTGCTAGATTACTGATCGTCTGAAGCATTTTTTGGTTGGCCACGCCGCAAGGTGGCAATGAACAGGGGCTGTTGAGAAGATTGTACTGCCCCTGGAAAGCAAAAACCCCGATAATCTCTTCTGTTTGGCGACGTAGAAGATTACCGGGGCTCACTTAAAACTGTATAGAAGCGTTGCTCTATGCAGGGAGTATAGTTTTATGCCTTTTAAAGGTCAACTCCTCCTGTGCAACTTAAGTGCAGGGAGTGGTGGATAACCGCTCAGCAATCCAACAAGCGACACCAGCCTGTTCCCGGGGCTGTTACGTCAGCAATCCTTTCCCCACCTACCAGCCTCCCAAGGCTGGGGCGAACAAACCTGCTCTTATCCGGGCACTGGTGACGGCTGCCCGTGAGAATCAGCCGGCCAGACATGAAGCCTGGTACACCACACCGCGCGTCCAGCAGAAAACCGGACTGACGCGGCCGTTCTTTAAACGTATGAATGAACACCGGGCCAGAGCGATCAATGCGCTGATGGTGGCGATGTCCGATCGTTTGAATATTGTGACCGGCAAGGTTGAGGCCAGCGTTGAACAGCTTTCCGACTGGTGTGGGTTGTCGACCGGTAGTGGTGACAAAAAAAGCATCTCACGCGCCAGTCGGGCGATCACCACGCTGGAAGAATTGGGTGCCCTCGCCTGTGAACGTGCCTGGGATGAAGCCAGCCGTTCCCACATTCCCAAAATTATCTGGGTAACCGAGCTGTTCTTTGTCCTGATCGGTTACGAGCTGGGCAAGTATCAGGCGGCGCAGAATCAACAACTGGCGTGGATGAATCAAGGGCTGGTCAAGCAAGGCGAAGCCCCTATAACTCTGTCAGAGGCACGCCGGCGTGCCAAGGAACAGCATATCAAACGGGCCTTTGAACACCGGGCACGTCACCGTTCCTTCAAACAACAGCGGCGGCAAGCGCAAAAACTGCTGCAGATGGAGCGCCAGCAGGCGCGCACTGAGATCCTTAACGGTCTGATAAAGATGTACAGCAAGGATGAGCTGGAGGCCATGGGACACCTAGCGCTAAAGCGACAGGTTGATCAGCGCTATCACGCCCTGCGTAAACTGGCCACGTCAGCCCCACCAGATACACCATAACCCCTTCTCTTTTGCCCGGCTTTCCGCCCTCCTGCCATTGATGCGCTTGATTGCGTAGGCCTCGGCACGCCCACTATTTCTGAATTGACTCTTCGGTGCCATTTTTCTGCGAGGCAGTCCGTCAAACCGATGGCTAGTGCAAGGGTCTGGCCAGGTGTTGCGAGTTTTCCACAGATAGATGCAAATACCTTATGAAGGCAAATGCCTACTAAGAATTACATGCAAAGTAACTGTAACTTCATTAAGACCTAAAAAGACCTTACAAGAGCTCTGCTCTGTGCGTAATGGCTTCACTTGCAGCGGGTAAACCCGCCCACTCAGAAACGGCGCAAGCTCCTTCAAAGTAGCTCCCGCCAAAGGCGGGCAAAAGTCACAAGGCTAACTCATACACCTTCTCAGAACTCAACCACCGCAAAGCCTCCCAGCTCCGGGCCTAAAGGCCCGGAACAGAGTGGCTTTAAGATGGATGCTGTAACTAACTATCGAGTCGTTGTAAAAACTATCGCTGAAAGTTTCATATACACGCTCGTAAGCGGCCCTACCGGCCCGCTAACGCGGAGCTACGCCCCGGCTGCGGCTACGCCTTGCCATGACCACTCCGACCGCGCAAAAACAGTTTTGTGGTGCTATTAGTGGGATTGGCTCTACAGGGCGGGGGGTGGGATAGGCGAAACCTATCAGAACTGGGCGGCTATGCCGCGCGACCGGCGACCCTTATCATCTGAGTTCTTTATGGCCATGTTTGTCGCCTTCATGCGCTAACGCGCATTGAACCCAAAGCTTTCATGCCGGTGAGCCGAAACGGCCGTCGCCCTGCCGGGTGTGAAAAACAATATTATAAAGATATAATATGACAAAATGTCATATTTTAAGTGTATGGGTGAGCGATGACAGGATTCGAGTTGAAACTTTGGCGGACAGGACTTGGCTGGACACAGGAGCGGGCGGCGGAGGAGTTTGGTATCTCGATGCGTACCTACATCCGTTATGAGCAGAGTAAGCCGCCCAGAGCCATTGTGTTGGCTATCCAGGCATTATCCCTGGTGGCGATGCTACCGGACATTGATACTCTGCCACTTGAGACTCTGCGCCAGCGGATCAGAACACTGGCTGGCGAGAGCCCCACTGGCTAAAGAAACGAATGAGGCGGAATTTTCGGGGATCCCGGCATAGATGTCATTTTCTATGCATCTGGATTTTAGTCTGTAAATCGATGAGCCGATCTGCAATTTGTGTCAGCCCCGCATGAACATAGTCACGCTGCATGGGGGGGACGATTTCATCGGCATTCAGCACTTTCCGAAATTTTTCCACGCATTCCTGCCATAATTCGAACGACTGTCTCAGCCGGATTATTTGTTCATCAAACACTGACAGGGTGTTGCCCTGATAAGCGAGGTAGCCCCGTTCCAGGGTTGCGGCCGTGGTGAGTATCTGTTCCATGGTGTGTTTATGTGTTGCAGAGAATTCAGGCATCTCGTCATAAGAGCGGGATGACCGCTGGTTCTCCTGCTCGAAGGCGGTTTCCATGATGAGGGCGTAACGGTAAAACCCCGGATATTCCTGGGTTAATGCCATCAGTTCTTTATCCGTGGTGCCGGTCCAAATCTGATGCAATTCGGGGGTATAGCCCATCATGCGGTTGATAACCCGCTGCGGCTCCGTGACGCCTTGTGCATCCAGCTGCAGCATATGTTGATCCATTTTTGCCGCCATTCGGCGAAAATCGGCCATTGTCATCGGTGTTTCCTTTTTACCGGTTTGGCAGGGAGCAATGCTTCGCGGGCTCCAGCGCGACCGTATGGTGATCTGGGGTGCTGTCGACGAGCCTCGCGTTCAGGCCATATTCCGTCATGACACGAATGAAGGTGACGGTGTCACCAATAATACGAAAAGGGACGGGGTGCAGGTGGCGTCCGTCCTGGGTAAAGGCCGCATTCAGCGCCGTTTTTTCGACGTAGAAGCCGTTGTTAAGTGACGGCGTCAGGGTCACTCCGGATTTCCACTCATGTGCATCCATCACGTAATTGTCCCAGCCCTGGTCTTTCAGCGTTTCAGAGGCGTAGGTGAGCCGGAACAGATCGGATTGTGCGGCCAAATTGCCACTGCAGGAGCGCCACAGGGAGTCCAGGTGCTGACGCAGTTTGCCTGCCGCTCCGTGCTTACGCCCGCGTTCGAGTAGCCAGTTGATGTCGACGGCCACGCTTTTGGGGAATCGCTTCTGCTTTTGGGCGGTGGCCAGCCAGCGAATAAGAAACAAATTCTCTGCATATTGCGTGCCGGCCATGCCATCTTGACGCGCCAGCCCCAAGGCTGCCAAGGCACAAAATGCCAGGTGACTGAGTGCTGAGGTGGTATTTTCCGTGGTAACGGATTCGGTCTTGTCTAACAACGTCTATCCTGCCTGTTTTGACGAAAGATTAATAAGAGATCTACGACCCATCGTCATTCAGTGTAACCGGTAAGCAGCAGGATGGAGTCATCCTGGTCCCAAAAGTTCACTAAAAATAGAAAGTCGGAAATTTCGGCGGTTCAGGCATACCCCCTCAAAAAATCATGCATAACCAAGTTAGAACACATTTGGTCATGTACTTATCGGTTGTGCTGCATTTTTTTATGCATTAATATTTTTTATGTATATATACGATTTTATTTTCATTAAACGGAAATATATTCACGCCATAAATAAGGAAGGCGGATGGCAAGCATGAGCAGGGAAGCCAGTGGGCTTCGCTTTACGCTGAGTGTGGGCAGTCTGGAACCAGAAACTTTTGTGGTATCAGGCTTTACGTTGCATGAACAGTTCTCTACGCCATTTTTCCTTGAACTTGAGGCTGCCAGTGACAATCCCAGCATCGAGTTCGCTGCTATTTTGGATAGAAGCGCCACGCTGACTGTCTGGCGCGATACCGAGGTACAGCGGATCGTCAATGGCATCGTGGTTGAAGTGGAACAGGGAGATACAGGACGCCATCAGACACATTATCGCCTGAGTATACGCCCCGCACTCTGGCGCGCTGGATTAGTCAGAAATTCACGCATATTTCAACAGCGGAATGTTCAGGAGATCCTGGAAACGTTATTGAAAGAACATCATATCAGTCACTATGCCTTTGCTTTGCGTGATACCCATGCCAGGCGTGAATTTTGCGTCCAGTACCAGGAAAGTGACCTAGAATTTCTGGATCGGCTTGCCGCTGAGGAAGGGATTTTTTATTTCTTTGAGCATAAAGATCAGCAACACACGCTGGTCTTTGCCGATGACTGCGCCGCACTGGATACCGGGCCAACACTCCCTTATCATCCCGCCAAAAGGGCAGATTCAGATACGTTATGTATCAGTACCTTCCGTCGCAAAGAAAGTCTGCGCCCGTCTGAAGTCTTGCTGAAAGATTACACCTTCAAAAATCCGGGGTGGCAGGCAGAATCCCGTGAGACTGCCAATGACCTCGAGCACCAGGCTTTCGATTATCGCCACTATGATTATCCGGGTCGCTTCAAAGGCACTGGCCCCACAGGGGATCAATTTGCCCGCTGGCGCGTCCAGGCGTTGCGTAACGACGCGCATCAGGGAGAAGGTGCGGCCAACAGCCCGGCGCTCCAACCGGGTGTGTGGTTTACACTGGAAAATCATCCGCTGGAAACCCATAACGCCCGTTGGCAAATCACCGGGGCCACGCACACCGGCAGACAACCGCAAGCACTGGAAGAGGCCACGGGGGAACAGGGCACCACGTTGGGTTGCCAGTTTACCTTTATTCCCGACAACCAGACCTGGCGTCCCCTTTCGCTACCCAAACCGCGCATCGATGGCGCGCAGGTGGCGATCGTCACGGGAGCAGGGTCTGAAGAGATTTATTGCGATGAGTATGGGCGGGTCAAGGTACGCTTTCCCTGGGATCTCTCTGGCAGAACGGATGACACCAGCTCATGCTGGGTACGGGTTTCGCATCCTTGGGCGGGTGCTGGCTGGGGCATGTTAGCCATTCCGCGTGTGGGCCATGAGGTCATTGTGGAGTTTCTCAATGGTGACCCCGATCAGCCGGTCATTATTGGGCGCACCTATCACGCCAACAATCTGCCACCCGGTGACTTACCGGCAACCAAAACCCAGATGGCCCTCCGCTCAAAAACCCATAAAGGCGATGGCTTCAATGAGCTGCGGTTTGAGGATCTCAGGGGTGGTGAAGAAATTTATATTCATGCGCAACAGGACATGAATACCGACGTACTGCGGGATCAGGCGACTACCATCAATCGGGATATGACACTGACGGTCGATAATAACCGCACCTCGGTGATCAAAGTTGATGATGATGAGTCCATCGGTGGGTATCAATCGCTCACGGTGGCGAAGGATCAAACCGTCACCATTGATGGTCAGCAGACCACGGTCGTGAAGAAAAGCCGCTTTATTGACGTCGCAGACAATGACTCCCTGAAGGTCGGCAAACATATCTCGATCCACTCTGCCAGCGGCCAGATTGAGATCGGCAATGCCGGGGGGCGCATTGTCATTGACCCCATGGGGCATATCCGCATTGAAGGGGTGAGTATTACGCTGGCTGAACATGCTGCCGGCGTCATGCCCACAACCCCGCTGTTTAACTACTCTGCCCGTTATACGTTGCTGCATGAAGACACCGGTGCACCACTGATCAATACGCCCTACACCATCAAGGGGGCCAACGGTCAGGTGGTTTCAGGTAAGACCGACGCCCTGGGCAGAACGTTGATGGTGCGATCCGAAAAAGAAGACAACCTGGAACTTAGCCTGCCGGAAACCCAAAAGCCAGCGAAGGAAACCTATTACCAGGCCAGTGATAATGCCCAGGTAGAACGTGTCATGGAATTCAAGGAGTAAGATGATGAGCAATCCTGGTAACCTCTGTCCGGCAGTCACCTCAATTAATTGCACCATGGAACGCGGCAGGTTCCCTGGTGATGAAGATCCCTGCTACCTGGCACAGAAAGCTGAGATCGCCATGCGTCTGCCGCAGCGTATTGTCACTAAAGCCGGTTTATTACGCTTTTTAAACCAGTTGGTGATGGGCGGCCTGATCCAGATGGAGGAAAGAAAAGCCGACTATCACTGGCCTTATAGGGGTCAGTTTGGATATCGAAAATTATTGTACGTTAAGGCTATTTTTTGACCTTTCGACTTTAGCTGGTCTCAGCCGACGAAACTTACCGGAAGCCGGTATCCGGTTGCTTTTCCATATATAATCGCCTGTCAGATTGATGTGTTCCCAGCCTAACGGGGACAAATGCGACAGCAGTTGCTCGTTGATCTTCACCCCTTTGCGCTTCAGGGCATCGACCGCTCTTTCCATATAGACGGTATTCCACAGGGATATGGCAGCCGTCAGCAGCGTCAGTCCACTGGCGCGATAGCTCTGATTTTCCGGTTTTCTGTCCCTGATTTCACCCAGCCGGTGTAGGAATACCGCACGCGCCAGCGCGTTACGGGCTTCTCCTTTATTCAGTCCCGCCTGTACCCGCCGACGAAGTGCCGGATCGCGGAACCAGTCGAGCATAAACAGAGTTCGTTCAATACGACCAATTTCCCTCAGTGCTTTGGCAAGTCCGTTTTGTTTGGGGTAGCTGGCAAGCTTTTTCAACATCAGGGATGCCGTCACGGTTCCCTGCTTTATTGAAGTGGCCAGACGAAGTACTTCACGCCAGTGAATTTCGATCTCTTTCAGATTCAGGCGGGTCGTTGATATCAGTGACTGAAGCGCCGGGTATTGGTCTGCTTTCCCTTTGATAAACAGCTTTTTGTCGTGGAGATCCCTGATCCGCGGACAGAACGCAAATCCCAGCAGATGCATCAGGGCAAAGACATGATCGGTGAAACCAGCGGTATCGGTGTAATGCTCCCTGATTTCCAGGTCGCTTTCGTGGTACAGCAAGCCATCGAGCACATGGGTTGAATCCCTGACCCGGCTGATTATGCAGGTGTAAAACGGGCTGTATTGATCCGAAATATGGGTATAAAACTGACGTCCAGGCTCTTGCCCATATTTCGGGTTAACCTGCCCTGCGTAGCGGCCTGAGCTGCCTGTTCTGAAATTCTGTCCATCTGATGATGACGTTGTCCCGTCTCCCCAGAATGCCGCCAGTGGTCTTTTCCCCTGCGCGTTTACCAGCTCTGCGAGGGCGGCTGAATAGGTTTCGTCGCGGATGTACCATGCCTGGATATCTTCCAGTGATGATTTGGTGCTTCCGGGGCAGGCTTCCGCCATTTTGGTCAGGCCAAGATTGATGCCATCCGCAAGGATGGTGGTGAGGAGCTGGCGGGCATCGGGACGGGTAATGTCATTTTTTATATGCGAAAAATGTCGGGTAAACGTCGTCCAGCTGTTTACCTCATCGAGAATTTCCGTGATTTTAGGGCGCGGTAGCATGCTGTAAACCAGCTCTGCCAGCGGTGAAACCTGTACCGGGACGCAGTTATCCAGCGGAGAGACTTTTACTCCCCTGTCAGATATTTCGACATCGGGCAGCTCACCAAGGGCAGCCATGGCATTGACCTCTTCAAGTCTGGACTGAAGCAGGGTCATACGGCTGGTAATGTACTCATGATAATCAGCAGATACGGGCAGGGGCAGCGCCGGTGTGAGTTTGTCAAAGTCCTTTTCGGGAATGAGGTAATCATCAAAGTTTTTGTAGCGGCGTGAGCCTTTAACCCAGATGTCCCCGGAGCGCAATGCACCCTTAAGCTCGCTGAGCGCACAAAATTCATAGTACTGCCGGTCAATACCCGCAGGTGTAATCACCACTTTGCGCCAGCTTTCAGGGACAAACTCAAGCGGCGCTGTCGCCGGAACTTTACGCGACTGCTTCCGGTACATATCCTTGATCACAACCAGCGCATCAGCCAGAGGTTGCGCTGCCGGGGTTGCGATTAACTGTAAAGCGGACAACATGCGCGGGGCATATTTCCGTAATGTGCTGTATTTCTCGGTAATAATATGTAACGGGTCAAAATTATTTTTTCTGGCAAGATGGCGTGTTTCCTCCAGACTGGCGACAAATTCAGGCCATGGGAGTATGTTTTCTATTGCGAGCCATGGATCGCCACCGGAATCACGAGCTTCAGACAGTGCCTGGCCGACATCTATGTACTGCCTCAGTTTTGACTGGATTAGCTTTCCGGTCTGTTGAAGGCGCTCAGCCTGTGTTCTTTTGGCTTTGCTGAACAGGCTGTTCAGCATGCGTTCATGCAGCTCAATCACTTCATCTGTCAGTGTGGCTCTGGCTTCTTCCAGCACGCACACCAGGATCGCATGACGGCGGGCTGCTGAAAATCGGGTCAAATCCCGGCTACTCATCTTTCGGCCTTCCCGCGCCAGTTTCAGCAACCGGTTCTGGTGAATGGTACGATCTATACCTTCAGGTAATGCCAGCGATTCAATGCTACTGAGCCGATCAAGGTGTTGCAGCACGTTCTTACCATTTATTTTACCCGGCGGTTGCAGAAGCCATGTCAGCCTGGAAGGCTGATTATCTGAGGACTCAAGTAAACGATCCAGGGCATCCCTGTGAGCCGGAGTTAACGGGGCATTCAGGGTCTGAAATACGATTTTATCGCCGCCAGCCATGGCCTCCGCACAGGTACGCTCCACGACATCAATCGCGGGAATTATCACGTTGTTCTTCCGGAGCCAGACCAGCAGTTCTTCGGCCAGGAGAATACCTTTATCGGTGCGCGTCGCCATCGGCAGCAGGTGTGTAATACAGTCCTGCTGTATTTTTCCGGTAAACGCTTTTACGCCAAGATAGCGGTACAGTTCGGTTAAATGTTCGCGTCGCGTGGTTTCCCTGCCGGAAAGGTAAGCAGGCCAGAGATCCCCGGTAAGTTTTAGCCTGCTGGCGATATGCTTCAGCAGCGCATCAGAGGGTGGGATTTTTTTATCCGGTGCAAAGCCGACATTTTTCAGATAGCAAAGAAGGGGTCCGCTTGGAAAACGGAAAATATCCTACGCTAAGCCTGTTTTTTGTACAGACCACTATCCACTGAGCGTAATGAACGGTATTTACCCTGCCCCAGCTTAAGGTTTGTCCGCCAGACGTAATCCCCACTCAGATTGATGTGCTCCCATCCCAGAGGGGACAAATGAGAAATCAGTTGCTCATTAATTGGGATCCCTTTTCGTCTCAGGGAATCTATGGCTCTTTCTATATATACCGTATTCCACAGGGAGATCGCCGCAGTCAGCAATGTCAGACCACTGGCCCGGTAGCTCTGATTCTCCAGCCCCCGATCTCTGATCTCACCCAACCGGTGCATAAAGACCGCTCGTGCAAGCGCATTGCGGGCCTCACCTTTATTCAGCCCAGCCTGTACGCGTCGGCGCAGTGATGGATCGCGAAACCAGTCCAGCATAAACAGTGCCCGTTCGATGCGTCCGATTTCCCTCAATGCCTTTGCAAGGCCATTTTGTTTAGGATAACTGGCCAGTTTTTTCATCATGAGCGATGCGGTAACAGTCCCCTGTTTTATCGAGCTTGCGAGGCGAAGTACCTCATTCCAGTGCGTCTCAATGTCTTTAAGATTCAGTGGTGTTGTGGATATCACAGATTGAAGTCCCGGATAACGCTCAGCCTTTCCCTTAATAAAAAGCCGCTTGTCGTGAAGATCCCGGATCCTTGGGGCAAAAGCGAATCCGAGCAGATGCATCAGCGCGAAAACATGCTCCGTAAAACCAGCGGTATCAGTGTAATGCTCTGTAATTTCCAGATCACTTTCGTGGTATAGCAGACCGTCAAGTACGTGGGTGGAGTCGCGCACGCGACTGATCACTTTGGTGTAAAATGGGCTGTATTGATCCGAGATATGCGTGTAAATCTGCACGCCTGGTTCCTGCCCGTATTTCAGATTGACCTGACCCGCATAACGCCCGTGACTCCCCACCCGAAAGTTCTGCCCGTCAGACGAAGACGTTGTACCATCGCCCCAAAATGCAGCCAGATGCCGCTGTTTCTGAGTATTAACCAGCTCAGCCAGCGCGGCTGAATATGTTTCATCCCTGATGTACCAGGCCTGAATGCCCTCCAGTGACGATTTTGTCACTCCCGGACAGGATTCGGCCATTTTCGTCAGCCCCAGATTGATGCCATCGGCCAGGATGGTGGTCAGTAATAACTTTCTGTCTTTTGGTCTGACGTGTTTATTTTTAAGATGCGTGAAATGGCGGGTAAAACCGGTCCAGCCGTCCACTTCATCCAGAATTTCAGTAATTTTAGGGTGAGGCAGCATGCCATAAACCAAATCGGCAAAAGGGGATGCTGCTGAAGGGACACTATTATCCAGCGGGGTTATTTTCACGCCTTTATCCGATATATCAACATCAGGTAAATCACCGACCAGCGCCATCGCATTCACTTCCTCCAGGCGCGATGACAGAAGTGTCATACGGTTCTTGATGTACTCATGGCAATCGGTCGGAATGGCAAGGGATAGCTGATTATCACGGAGTGATTTTTCAAAATCGTCAGACGGGATCAGATAATCATCGAAATTCCGGTAGCGGCGTGATCCCTTTACCCAGATGTCACCAGAACGTAAGGCTCCCTTCAGCTCATTCAGCACGCAAAATTCGTAATATTTTCGATCAATGCCGGTGGGAGTGATCACAGCCTTTCTCCAGCTTTGCGGGATGAACCCGGTTGGCGCGGAAGGCGGTACTTTTCGGAGTTGTTTTCGATACATCTCTCTGACGGTGTCCAGCGCGTCACTGAGCTGCAATGCGGCGGGTGCAGCCCTGAACTGCAACGCAGACAGCATCCGGGGGGCGTATTTACGCAGCGTACTGTATTTTTCTGTGATCAGATGCAACGGGTCAAAGTTGTCCTTACGTGACAGGAAGCGCGTCTCTTCCACGCTGTTGATAAATTCCTGCCA
Organism: Serratia sp. CoH_122_TC_1; assembly: GCF_058191755.1. Taxonomy (NCBI): domain Bacteria; kingdom Pseudomonadati; phylum Pseudomonadota; class Gammaproteobacteria; order Enterobacterales; family Yersiniaceae; genus Serratia; species Serratia sp. CoH_122_TC_1. The sequence continues at coordinate 54,648 of NZ_JBXWLA010000021.1, read as the reverse complement.
GGGAAGGACGTCTTCTATTGCGGCCCAGGGATCTTCACCAGACTCTCTGGCGTTAAGCAATGCCTGCCCGATGGTAACGTATTGCTTCAGCTTACTCTGAATCAGCTTTCCCGTTTGCTGAAGCCGTTCGGCTTGCGTGCGTTTTGCCCTGCTGAACAGACTGCCCAGAATACGCTCGTGCAGATCAATAACTTCGTCAGTCAGGGTGGCCCTGGCTTCCGATATAACACAAACCAGCGAGGCATAACGGCGAACATCCGTGAATTTTGCCAGGTCCCGGCTACTCATTTTCCTGCCTTCGCGTGCCAGTTTCAGGAGCCGGTTCTGGTGAACGGAAAGCGCAATACCGTCAGGCAGTGCCAGCGCCTCAATCGCATTTAACCGGTCGATATGTTGCAGGACATTTTTGCCATTAATTTTTCCCGGAGGCTGGAGCAGCCAGGCCAGCCGTGAGGGTTGCTCACCCTCAGATCTCAGCAGACGGTCCAGTGCCGCTTTGTGCCCTGGTTCAAGCTGCGCGGTAAGCGCAGAAAAAACCGCCCTGTCTGCAAGCGTTGCTGCTTCAGCCAGGGTCCGCTCAATGACATCAACTGAGGGGAAAATGACATTCTTATTGTGAAGCCAGGAGAGCATTTCTTCCGCAAGCAAAAAACCTTTGTCTGTCCGCATAGCGTGGGGATAAAGGTGGCGAATGCAGGTTTTTTGCAGCGCCCGGTTGAAAGGGGATAATTCCAGATAGCGGTATAGTTCAGCCAGATGCTCCCAGCGGGTGACCTCTCTTGATGCATACTCGGCCCACAAATCAGGCTGAAGTTTCAAATGAGCCGCAAGCCGGGAAACAACCCCGTCGTGAGGGGAAATATTTTTGTCGGGAGGAAACCCCGACCCTCGCAAATAACAGAGTAAAACAGCAAAGCCCAGGCGATTTGCAGGTCTGCGGTGTTTATTAATAAGAGCGAGGTCATGTTCACTCAAAAAACACATGCGCGCCAGAAGAACGTCATCATCCGGCACAACCAGCAAGCGCTCTTTTTCTTCACTGCTGAGTATTTGTCTCCGTGGCATAAATGCTTCCTCTGCATATAGTTCGTTTTGGTTATCGCTTTACACTGACCGAAACCGGTCGGTTTCGTACACTAGTCAGCCATACTGTACGAAAGTGAGTGAATTCACTATCGGACATACGTTATAATTCGTACATCCTTTTCGTACAGAAAATATCACTATGTCACGTGTTTTTGCTTACTGCCGGGTTTCGACTCTGGAACAGAACACTGAAAACCAGCGCAGAGAAATTGAGTCGGCAGGTTTTGCCATCAGACCCCAGCGACTGATTGAGGAGCAAATCAGTGGTTCGGTTGCTGCCAGCGAACGCCCCGGATTTATCCGACTGCTTGATCGCATGGAAAATGGTGATGTGCTGATTGTCACCAAGCTGGACCGTCTTGGGCGTAATGCCATGGACATAAGAAAAACAGTTGAGCAACTGGCGGCGTCAGATATTCGCGTTCACTGTCTAGCCCTGGGCGGGGTGGATCTGACCAGCCCGGCAGGAAAAATGACCATGCAGGTCATCTCTGCTGTGGCGGAATTTGAAAGAGATTTGCTGCTTGAGCGTACGCACTCTGGTATCGCGCGAGCAAAAGCAGCTGGAAAACGGTTTGGACGCCCTTCAGTACTGAAGGAAGAACAGCAACTTACGGTGATTGCACGGATTAACGCCGGAATAAGTATCAGCGCCATTGCGCGGGAATTTAATACTACCCGGCAAACCATACTCCGGGTAAAAGCAGGGCAGCAATAATCCTGAGTGTAAATACAGCTCAAAACCTCTTAGCTGGATGGTCTGCTATGTGCCAAAAGCGGAAGTGAACAACTCAATTCAGACTAGCCAGTTTCAATTCACTATTAATATACAAAAAATTAAACGCGGTAACTTATAATATATTATTCGCTATTTTGAGTTTTCAGGGATGTTTGGGGGAGACTTTATACAAGATTGCGCACTGACTCACGGGTAATTACTAGGCATGATTTACCCATGATGCCATGCGACAATACTTATGGCTTACTTATAGGCGTTTGGTCTCTGGTTCAAGTCCAGCAGTGTCCATCAAATAAAACAAAGAACTACGCAATTATAAATACGCCATCAAAAAATTGAATTTCGTCAAAACTATCAGGATAGAAAATTTCTAATAACATAATTCTCCGCAAAATCCTCTACTAACCTTCCTTTAATTTTGACGCTTCCTTTATAACCAATTTCAACAAAATACTCCTCGTTAAGGATTTTCATATTAAAACCTATCTTAGTTAAGTTTGAATCAATATCTCCGAGATAGTTTTTCATCTTGCTAATCAGATCAGAATTTGAAGAAACAACCATTTTCACTCGCGAGTCTTTGAACAATTCGTTGGTTGTAAGCTCAACATCAGTCAAATTAACATCATATTCCTGTTTACACAGTAACGATATAACACCCTTTAAGTTGATAATTTTATTAGCAATAATACATTGAAAACCCAAAGCTTTCAATAAATCAGTCCTGAATGGTATTAGTGATCTTGTCGGGTTAGTAATATATAGCGTATTGTCTTTTATTTTAACTTCATTGATAGCGTAATCAATAGTCGTATTTTCATACTCATCTCCGAAGGGCGTCACAACCTTATCAATATTGATATTCTTTTTTATGTGCCGAAAATAAATCCCATTATCATTTCTCTTATTTAGACTAAAACCAGAATTGGCATCATGTGTAAAACGATGTTCAAGAAATCGGTTAACGATTTGCTCGTGATTTAGTTTTGACTCGAAATCATAAAATACTATTCTTTTTTCCATCGCAGCGTCTCTTTATGGTAATGAAGAATATACTTTAAGAGCTGTTTGATATATTAACTTACCTATATTTTCTTGATCGCTCTTCAACGGATTTTCTGTAGTGACATTAAGTTTATCTCTTGACGAATATTTTTGCACTGTTTTAACACAATATTTTAACCCTTTAGCCTTATCTTTATCACTAAACTCTATCTCAACAGTGTAACAATCAGATTTATCCGAACCAACCATTGGAATAACCTTACGTATCTTCCAAGTTATTTTATAAATGTAATAGTTATCGGCATTTAAACTACCATATATTTTAGAGGTTAATATTTGCCTTCCTCTTAATATAGCATTCCTAACCTCTCCAGTGAAAGCTTCGTCAACACTTTCACTTTCATCTGTCAAAGAACTTTCCTGCTCCTTCTTCTCATCAACTTTTTTAACTGCAACAGTGACTACATCATAAACATCATAACTTTCGACATTATTTATTACTTCCAGGAAAAATTTGTTTCTTGTCTCTATGCTAGAGAATTCAAAATCAAACTCAATTGGTTTTAACTCTGTTTGTAGCTTTGCAGAAAGTTGACTAATTAAATGCTCCTTTATAATAGAGCCAACTTTATTAGCGGGGTAATTTAACATAGCTCCCTTATCATTTATGTCACATTCAACAATGCCTTTGCGGAATGATTTTTGGCGCATAGGTGGTTTTGAATGATCAAATTCCACATATTCATAATTGATTACTACTTTTTTATACCCAAACTTTTGAACATTCGCAGTTATTTGATGGTCCTCTAAGGCGCCTTTTATTGCATCAAAGGTTTGTACGATCTGCGTTGTTGTAACCTTTTTATCAATATCAATACTCGACTTACTTTCCTTTTTATCCTGATTAGCAAGTAAAGAGGATAAATAAACATATTCATAATAGTCGAATCTGAGGTATTTTAGTATGTTAATCAATTCTTCTTTAGACGCTAAAGGCGAAACAATGATATTTCGCTCTTTTAAAATTTTAATTAAATGCAAAGGTTTTATTTTTTGAGCTAAAAGACCATCTCTTATGTTTTGATCATTCATATAATATATGCTATGACCATATTTTTTCTCTACCTCACTCACGACAACACCCCCAACTCAATCGGCGAAAATTGTGGAATAACTTGATCAATTGTACCTTTAACCATGTTGTTGGCTAAAGCTCTTGACTCTTCTTCACTGCGGCCTAAAAACTTATAATATTTACATATGGCAGTTATTAAATTATTAGCAGCGTGATCATTCTTTTTGGTAAGTTTAATCCTAACGTTAATAGTATTATCTATTATTTGATAATAACTTAATGCATCAATAAAATAATCAAACTCTTCCTCTTCTGAACCATCTTTTGTATAATATATTAAATAACCAGCTTTCTCTTTATCACATTCCGCATGTTTTATTATAATCCAAGGAGAAGATAAAACATTAATGGTAGCAGGCTCTGTATAATCATGGTCAAAATGATTTTTAATTAGCATTTCATTTGGATGATAGTAACTAAATTTATTCAACTTAGGTAGCTCATCCTTGCCTATCATTACTCTAATATCACTGGCAATGCTATTCAAAGTAGTAATTTGATAGGGAGAAAAAATACAAATCATTTTGTCACTATCTAAATGATTATCATCACTTCCAATCTCTGCGACTATTTCTGAAAAATTCCCGTTATAACCACCGCAATGATTATATACAAAGAGCATTCCTATAACTGAAAAACTCCCTATCGGCTTGAAAAGCTTTCTCCAATTGTCATTATATGCCGCACAATTAGTTGCATATGAAAGTGAATGGATTGCCTTATTAATTTGCTCTTTACTTATTGTAGTTTTCGCATAACTTTTTAGATCAGTGTTTATATATTTAACTTCGCCATCGTAAGGATCTCTGTAATAAAAAACACAATCTGAAGGATGATCCTTTTTTCCACCATGCTCTTCTGGACTGTTACAATCCCAACTATGATCAGAAACAACCTTTCTTTCCCATTTAAAAACTGCGAACAAGTTGTCTGCTACTTTTTCTGCCATTTCAGATATATGCTTTGTTTCACTCATTAGATATTCCGTTTAATTGAGAGCATATGAAGGAACGCTACCGCCCTCAGCAAAGACAAAGCTGAATATGATAGACGCCTGGTTGTAAGTACGCTTGGAACGTCATTTATTTAATACATAGTTTTCTCTTGTAAGCAACTGTAACTTAGCTCGTGTTCAGCCCAAAATCCCCGCTGGCTCACGGAATGCAACAGCGAGCGGCCTCATGAATACCTGAATAACCGGTCACCAGATGAGTACCGGCTGATGATAGAAAAACCGGAAACTTCAAAAAGTGCGTGGAGCTAAAGTGGTTATGCTTATAGTGTGTTAAGGTGAATCATTGATAACTTTACTGGGTGAGATGCAATAAATGGAGAAGATCGAACGTCGGTTTCAACGCTGGAAAGTCATTATGGTTCCGGGGGAGAAATCCTATGAAAGCTGGGATGAAATGGTGACTGGTGAAAACTTTCCAGAAGAGGCTAGACAAAAATATAAAACGCATCGTACTAAGGCAATCGATCAGACTTTGAACCAACCCGGTTACATTCATACCATGTCTGAGAGTGGAATCACTGTCCGGTACCGAATGGAACGCTGGCGCTGAACGTACATAGCCGCAGGACGTACAGGGATGTTATATCAAATATAACGATAACAATCAGTCGTTGTGCGCGTAATGTCTGCTGTTCGCTCACAGCGGACCTTCAGCTCCGTTAACTCGTCCGCTTCGTGCCAGGAGCGGACATTGCGATCATCATAGTGCGCGAATGAGTGAAAGCAGGTTAACTTGGGCACTTGGTGAAGTTCAAAACCTGCTCAAGCTCTTAGCCGAATCATCTCGAGGAAGGACACAGCTCATATGAAGGTTATTGAAAGTGGCATTCGTGACGTAAAACAAGGTGAAAATGTGAAAGTAATCACGCCGGTAAACATCTATGAGTGTGAACTGGGCGATGATGTTTTTGTAGGACCTTTCGTAGAGATACAAAAGGGATGCGTTATAGGCGACAGAACCCGAGTACAGTCTCACACTTTTATCTGTGAGAACGTTACCTTGGGTAAGGACTGTTTTATAGGCCATGGCGTAACCTTTGCTAACGACCTGTTCAAGAATGGCGGTCCTGATGCTTCTGCAGAAAGCTGGATACATATCGTATTAGGCAACGCGGTAACCGTGGGGAGCGGAGCAACTATCTTAACAACGGACATTTGCAGTGGTGCGGTGATTGGTGCAGGTAGCGTGGTTACAAAGCCTGTGTTAATTAAAGGGGTGTATGCTGGCAATCCAGCCAGACTTTTGAGAGAGCTCTAAGCATTATCTCTGAAAATTTTTAGCCCAAACTTATCGCCATCGCAGGTCGTTAAGGTAGGCTTCTCGCCAAAGCGGCCCTCAAAGCCGCTGGATAGGTGATGGGCTGAAGAACTTACCTGTCAGTGATTATGATCCCTTAGAAAAACCGTCAGCACATCTTTCGGAGGAACACCTCCGCACTCTGAAATTAACCAGCCTATTGCCCCACGGTGGTAGGTTCCATGAAAAAGCATATGATTTAGCATGTCTATGGCTGTCATTTCTCCCTCTCCACCATCGACAAAACTGAACTTAATCGTTTCTCCTAAATCGGCCGGAGCCATTGAGCTGACGTGCTGAATATACCAGTTTGTACAGTCTTCCATTTTGACCTCAAGCTCATCTACAGAGGGTGTTTCAGGGGTATTCAGGGCAGTGTAACCATGCTGCCGTCCCGAAATATTTGCTCTGAAAATCATGTCTACCACATGAATATGGTTCATCAATCTTAGCATCAGATGACGCTTTTCTGCATAAGCAGATTCGCTGATAGCTTTAACTGCTTTTAGCGCTTCAGCATCAATCCAGCGCTTGAATTTCAAGAGTGTAACCAGTGTGTTCTTGTCCATGAATTTCTTCCTGATTTGCCAGTTTCAATAGCATATCAATTATGTAGGTCATGTAGCAGGGGTTCTAATTCAAAAAGTATAAGCATAAACAAGGTCCGCTCTTCGCTCATTGCTGCCTGTCATTCCTGCTTAAAAAACAGGCTTAACGTAGGATATTTTCCGTTTTCCAAGCGGCCCCCTTACCTACTTCATCGCTAAAAGTAAGCTAAAAAAACTGGTCTAGCAGGAAAGGGGGTAAAAATCCGTTTGGGTGCATTCGTTGACACCAGGAGCAAGTATTCCTATCATTGTGTTGATAGTTAACACAGGGGGCGTTATGGCCAGAACAACAAGCGTTACGATTGGCGAACAACTCGATTCGTTTATCAGTCGATTAATAGACAGTGGCCGTTACGGCTCTGCGAGTGAAGTTATGCGCTCTGCGCTGCGATTGCTGGAGCAACAGGAAACAAACGATGAAGTTGTTCGCCAGGCTGTTATTGCTGGGCTGGAAAGCGGTGAAAGCTCGCTATCACTGCGGGATATTGCAGCACAAAGAAAACTGAGACATCGTGTATAAACTCACCGAACGGGCGGCAGAAGACTTCGCCGGGATTTATGACTATACGCTCTTAAAATTTGGTGAAGCTCAGGCAGACCATTATACAGACGCACTTGAGGCATTTTTCGAGACGCTGGCCGGAATGCCTGATATGGGGCGGGACTACAATACCGTCCCTGGTGTGATGCGCATTGAATTTCAGCGACATGCCATTTTTTATACGGTCCGTGATACGGATATTCTGATTGCACGTATTTTGCACCAACAGATGAACCATAAACGCCATTTACTGTAAATCTAAACACGCTGCCGCGCTTTGCTTGGCCAACACCGATCCGGCACATAAAAAATTTATGCACCAGATCAGTGTTCTCGGAAAAAAGTAGTGTGTTTTTGAGTTAATGTGTATTTACACATTTGAGTTTTTAACTGTCATTTTCTTTCAGCCAGTTATCAACCAAGTCCTTTATTACATCAGTAATAGATGTACCTTGCTTTGCACACGCAGCTTTGAAGCGGATATGTATTTCTTCATCAAAGTTAACGTTGACTCTCTTCTGCTTTCCTGTGGGTGTGCTATTGACGACTTTTTCAAGATCACGATGCTCACCGAAACTCATTGTTTTTGATGTATGTTGTTTAGTTAGTGCCATACATAACCTCTTAATATGCTAAAATGAGTATATGAGTTTTTACTCAAATGATTCAAGTATTTCTCGCGTCAAAATGGCTATCTCGCCCTTCGCTGCTCCATCGTTGGTATCGAAAACGCTCTCACCCTCCATCACGGATTTAACGTAACTTTGGCGCTGTGTGATCGCTGTTTTGAACGGCTTAATACCCGTCTGAGCAATGCTATCTTTCAGGACGTTAAGCATGGTGGCTTGTTCAATTTTCCGTGTGATGAGGAATCTAGCTTCTACCGGACGATTATAAGCCTGGGCTTCCAGTACAGTTACTACAGAACCGGCAGCGGAAAAATCCAGAGGGCTGGGTGTTACCGGGATGATAATCAGATCGCTGACCATAACGGCTGCTGAAGTAATAACTGATAGAGAACCGGCACCATCAATAATGACAAAGTCATATTCAGCAAGATCCTTTCTTACCTGGTAAACGTCTTTCTCTGATGCTGCGGTGTAAACATCGAATGCTGCTTTCTCTGCTTTATTCCAGTTAGTCAGGCTCATCTGCGGGTCTGTATCTACAACTGCAATTTTCTTACCCGAACTGGCAAGGCAGCTACTGACGTTGATTGCAGCAGTCGTTTTACCAGACCCCCCTTTGGGGTTGAGGAACGCGATGATTTTCATGTCTAAACCTCATTTGTGTGTTTACTCACTTGAGTTTAATTATACACATAAACTCAAATGAGTAAATGTGTTTTGAATGTGTAAATGAGTATATGTGTGTTTTTAAGGATTATACCTTGCGGGGGATGTTGGTTCTAACTGCTACTAGTGACTTATTGCCAACCTCCATCGTATTCACTCCACGTTTCAGCGTGCTTTAATTCTTAACGAGTGTATCTTTATTCATATTTTGTAACGAATGAGGGGGCGGCGATGGAAGTGAACATCAAAGACATTACGGGTAACTGGGATCATGGTGTCGTACTGGACAAGCACAGCAAGTTCAGCGTGGTGACAGGACAAAAAGAGTGGGGTCACAACATTTATGACACTACGCGTACCGAGGTAGGCGAAGCTGTTTATCAGCTTAAATATAAATCTGACTGGACTCAGGTTCAGCCGCTGGCCAAATACCTTTATGCTAAAGCCTACCCACTATTTCAAAAAGTCGGGTTCATTCTCCCTATGGCCGCTTCTAACGTCCGGGCACGGCAGCCTGTTACAGAGGTTGCTCAAGCGCTGGCACAATTAGCCGGTGTCCCCTGCTTTGACGATCTTCTGTTGAAAGCTCCAGGGGGTGTTTCACTCAAGAATCTGAATACCAAGCAGGAAAAAGTTGATGCCATTGGCGGCAGCTTTTCCATAAATCCTGTTATCTCTAATGAAGGCAAATGTATTAGACGTCAATTACTTTTGCCGGGGGTCATGTATTCAATGTGTTGATGCTCCATCAAACGTAGTGCTCACGTTCAATGAAAGTGCCAATGATCCTGTCATGCATTTCTGCTAACTTTGAATATCCCAGCGTCTTACGATTGAGTCTTTTCAAACGGTTACGCAACGTCAGATTTTCACGCTCAATACGCTGTGTATACAGCTTACCAACGATATGCTTTGCTTTTGGTAGTTTTTCGTTGTAAGCCCTGTAACCATCAGTGCACCAGAAAGCCACACTGAACCCCGACAGCAGTTTCAGCAATTTACACAGCGTTTTCTTGCTTCTGGAGCCAAAAACATGGGCGATAATCCGCTTCAACCGCGGCTCCCATACGTACCACAGCCAGCGCTGCCGTTTCTTGTTGCCAACAAATGACCACATTTCATCCACTTCGCAAATCAGTTGAATTTTCAGGTTATCCAGTGGCAGCGTTGTTACATTCCTGGGTGAGAGTTTTTTAAAGTGCGTACAACGGCATTGATACTGATATGTAACGCCCTTGCGGTGTCACGAATACCGGCATTATTCATTGCCAAGTCAACGATTTGCTCTTTCATTCCAGGTTGGCAGGCGCGATAGGCATAATCGAGCTGGAAGGTGCGTTTACAGGTCTGACAACGGTAACGCTGATGACCACTTTTGCCGTGACCGTGTTTCTTAACAGGGTCTGTTTGTTCACAAAACGGACACCTTACATCAACTTTAGCCATCATATCCCCGCATCAAAAGCAGAGATCTTACACCATAATCAACATATTGAATACTTGACCCCTTTGGGTCGTGACGCAGACTAAGAATACAACAACACTAAATCTGCGTCACGACCGCCTTTGTGTTCTATATTTCCTAAAAAAATATTGCATAGCCATCATATCGTCCCCGACCTGGACGAGAAAACCCCTACGTTTCGGTATAATGTTTCTTATATCAACAGTTGGGTAATGTTTTCTAAGGTTTATCATCAAAACAACTGGTTCATCGGAGTTCATTATTTATTCACTTACTATTCAGATTCACTGTAAAAGCTAGATCCTAGGTCTAACTAAGATCTTACTCTTAAAAAACCAACTACAATTTTGATCAGCATTCATGTTTGATTAAAGTCTACCTTTCCTAGCACGAGCTTGTGTCCATGTAAAACCACATCCTCACAGCAGTAGACTATTCATAAATAATCTCATAGGTAGCATAGCTCTGCATTAGGCCAGTGGTCGTCTTAGCTGGGGTCTGCGTCACATAGCCAATATAGTAAGTATAGGTACTGGAATCATTGGCGCCCAATACCGGCTGTACGTTATTTTGGTTTGGATCGGCAGGAATAATTTTATTCGACTTGTCCAGGGTATCGTTACCGTTCACCGACAGCGCTAAAGCGATATTACTGGCACCCTGGCTCAAACTGTTGACCAGATATCCCAAGTCTTCATTATTGCTGCCCTGCAACAAATTCCCTCCAGTCCATCTGACGTTGATTTTGCTGAGTCCCACATTACTGCTGACCGTACTGGCGTCAATCAACTGACAGTCTGATAGGCGGATGGTGAATGACTTCGGCTTTAAAAAAGCGCCAGCACCGCGATTGTGCACTTCCTGCAAAGAAACCGGCGCAAGATAAACATTAGCGTCGCTGCCTTGACCATTAACCGACACGGTGCAGGAGATATTTGTTACCTTGCCAAGGAAGTCCACGCGTCCACCGTCGACGTCAGGCGTCGCAGCTTGTGCAATGGAGAACAATGACGCACCTGTAATCAGTAATGATAAATAAGCTTTATTCATCGTATTATTCCTTCTAGTAGGAAGAAATTATTTTCCAGGCCCTTAAGGCGAAGTCGCATTAATCATAAGTCAGGTTAAACACCATATGGGCTTCGACTTCACCGGAGGTGATCTTCGCCAAATACTGGTAGAAACGCGCCGTATACGACAAATCGATGTACTGAGTCTGGTTGTTTGCCAGACGACCGACATTATAGGTTTTTTTGAACTGCAGCGGGTTTATGTTGCTGTCCAGCACCTGTACACCAACGCCTTGCGCTGCAATAGTGCCGCTTTTCTCATTTTTCAGCACCCCTTGCGAGAGGGAAGTACCGGTCGCAAGGTTGCCATCAAAGGTCATATTGACGTTGGCGTAGCCGGCAACGCTGACTCCGCCGCTGCACTGCAGCTGGATAGGGAACTTGCGTCCACCGGCATAGGTACCGACGCCGTTCAGATCGCTGACTTTGATCGCCCCAACATCAACGTTGAGGTTATTGCCGCCGCTCACCGTACAGGACGGCGACACAATCGTCAGTGCATTGGCGCTGAGATAAGTCTCCAAAATTGGGTTGGAACCATACACCCAGTCGTAAGACGTATACTTGCCGCTGGCGACGCTGCCGCTACCGGTTATGGCGGCAGTTTTGATCACTTCCAGCGTAAAGGTCGAACCGGCCAAGTAATAGTTACGCCCCCATTCCGCATTGAAGGACTTCACTTCCGGATAGGTAAACTGAATGGCACCACCGCGGCGAAAGCGCAGCCCAATGCCGGGCACGTTGGTGGAATACACCTTGTTGCCCAGATCCCGTATGCCGTTGGCGACGATTTTGGCGCTAAAATCGTTCCAGCCGGTACAGTAATAGATGGTTGCACCCTGGTTCATGGTCCAGCTTTGTTCATACACCACCGACCCGACCGGCGTATCCGGTTTCACAACCACCCGCCCAACTACCATATCCAACTGTATGGTCGGCGTCGAAGTGACACGAGAGCAAGCAGCATAAGCCTGGCTGGCAGTCAATACACTAAGAAGAATAGCCCACCGTGATATGTTTTTTACTGACATATCCCTTCCTTATTTGATGAAGGCTGCAGGTCAATGGCACATTGCCCATCATTCCATTTAATTACGGCCTTTTTACCCGTATCGTCCGAAATAAACAGGGTACTTCCCTGACCGACGACACCGATATACTTGCCATTCTCGTTAACAATGTCTGCACCAAACGGCAATGGTTCGCCATTACGCTGTTTTGCCTGCAGAATTCGGTTTTTCTCAACGGTGGTGTTAAACTTCACCTTCACAAGGCTACCTTCATACGGCACGACCTGTGAAACCGTTTTCTCAAAACTGATGTCGTCAGAACTGCCTTTTGGGTCGATTTCAATTGAATTGATGCGATAAGGGCGCAGATAAGGCAGTACCGCATAACCGTTACTGTCTACCCGCGTACCCGGCGAACCTGGCAACATGGCACCTTTTGCATCTTTCGCTTCAATCAGCGCCATCGTCGTGCCGGTTTCTGGCGACAGGGTCAGCCCGCCGCTATGGGCAATCAGTGAGCCGCTGGAACCCAAACCGCTCTGACGGTAGCCTTCGCCCTGACTATAGCTGGCGGAAAACGTTGAGTAAGGTGCACGGTAGCTGCTATTCAAGCCGACGTTATGGTCACCGCCACGCGCTACTGAAGTAGTAACGCCATAAGTCAGGTTATTTTCATCACCGAATGAACCGTTAACGCCAACCTGTGAGTTGCCGAAGCGCGAATTGTTGAAGACCGTGTTCGAGTTGAGGTTAGCCCGACGGTTTTCACCAAAATACAGCGGGTAGCTAAAGTTAAGCGACACCCGATCATCCCTGCCGTTATTGCCAGTATTGGACGAATACACGCGCTGTACCCCTAAGTTATAGGACAAGCGGCCCCACATGTTGTTATAGCTCAACTGGTATTGCTTCTCTGTTCCACCACGGTTCCAGTAGTCGGAAATGCGCCCGGAGAAATAGAAACCGCCCCAACCATCAGGCAAATCCTGATTGATGGTATAGCTAAAGCCATTTTTCTCGCGCCATACCTCTCGATCGCTACCGCTCTTCTCGCGGTCAATGGTATAGAGCGCGTCATTAAGATTATAATAATCCTTGGTTGAGTAGCGGTACGCAGCCAGCACAATGCTGGTCTGGGTACTGGCGAACATGCGATTGAAGGTCACCCGAAAACTCTGTCCCGATTTGTCTTCGTCTCTGAACTTAAGCCTGGACTGTGTCATATCAAAGGATAACGCGCCGATGCCGGTGTTGATCCCGCTACCCAGCAGGAACGCTTGATAATCGTCAAACCCAGTTATCCCGGCATAACCGGTAAACAGGTTATTAAAGCCGTATTGGTAAGTGCCCTGGAGCACCGCGGGTTTATTTCTCAGATCGTCCGCATCCGCTTTACCAACCGAAAACGCATAACGCATCATCCCTGGACGCAGCAGTTGCGCAACGGAAGAATAAGGGACGATAAATATCTGTTCAGAGCCATCGGCCTCTTTGACCGTCACGTCCAGATCGCTGCCATACCCGGATGGATAAACGTCGTCTAGATTAAAGGGCCCCGGCGGCACCGAGGTCTGATAAATGATATTGCCGCTTTGTTTAACGGTAACCAAGGCGTTGCTCTGTGCTACACCGCGAATTTCTGGTGCATAAGAGCGCATACCGTCCGGGAACATGTTGTCGTCGGTGGACAGATTTGCACCGCGCAGCCCCACGCTATCGAAAAACTCGCCATTGGTAAAAAACTGACCGCTGGTAAAAATGGATTTCATCTGCGGGATTGGACGCTGCAGGTAAGTTTGGTTGGAGTTCCAACGCACGCTGCCCTGCCGATGTTGCCAGTTCAAATTGCCGATGTGTTTCAATAACCAGCCATCATAGGAGAAGCCAGCATTAATGCCCAAATAGGCGCTGGAATCATCCTGTCCCTGAGCGGAAGATGCGTGGTTGTTGTACAGGTTGGCCATATAGGCCAGGTTCAATGCTGGCACGCCCTCGTCCCAGAATTGAGGGGCGACATAACCTTTGTACATGCGGTTTTCGTAAATCTGCGGCACAGAAATGTCCAGACGCAGCGTCGATTGGTTAAAGGTATCTTTAACACTCTCGTCCTTACGCCATTCATTCAAACGTCCGCAGAAATCAGGCTGTTTGCTCAATTCGCCATTGAACTTGTCTACGGCAATGCCAAACTGCATCAACATATTAGCGGTATAACAAACCCCAAGCTGGGATTTTTTGTCGTGCGAGATGTTAAGGTCGTAACGCCCTTTCCACTCGTCATTGGTATAAACGTCGACAGAATAACGGCCTTCGGTGATCGCCTGAGTGCTAAAGCGAGCCAGATCGATCTTTTCTTTACTGCCAACGATAAATCCATCGTTAAATTGATAAAGCGGGTCTTTATTATCTAGTGTATCCGCCGCATAGGCAGGATAAATGCAAACAGAAACTATTATCGTAACAGGGAGCTTGCGGCCACACTTTTTTATTGACACCCACTGTTTCATGTTAAAACTTCCCTATTTTACTGTATTCTTAATTGCAATATCCGAACCGTAATCGTTGATGTTATTGATGACCAGCGTCTCACCATTTCTGACTGCCGAGTTAACAGTCACCGTCATGGCGGTTTGAGGCGCCAGCATCACCGTCCGGTCATTCAACGCATCGCCGCCATCACGTGAAATTTTAGTCACGGTAATATAGAAAGGCGTTGGGTTGTTCATAGTCAGTTTGTTGCCGGAGGCTCTCAGTACTAGTTGCTGTGGAGCTGCCTCGCGGTTCCCCAGACTGCTTGGGCGATAGATGAACTTAAAGCGCGAACGGATCGCCAGTTGCAATACGTTCTGACTTTCCAGCTGCCGGCCAGTGTTACTCGGTGGGATCTCCAGCACGTTCAACCACCACAAACTTTCTTTGGTCGTCGGCAAACCGCTTTTGTCAGCCAGCTTGATCCTTAAGGTCTGCCCGCTTTTAGCATCGACACGCGAGATCGGCGGCGTGATTAAAAATGGCGTTTTGATCGTGTCTGGCGTCGCATTGGCATCGCCATTATCCAACCAGGCTTGCGTCAACGCGGGCCTGTCAGCTGAGTTCGACAGCTGCACCGTTATTTCTCTTTCATTTCCCGGATAAATAAAGCGTGTGCCGTTGACGATAATGTTGTTTGCAAATGCTGAGAAACTGAAAATGAAACAGAAAAAAAGGGCAATAAATTTCATCATAACCTCAAAGATGAAAGCGGCAGGTCTCCTGCCGCTTTTGTTCAGTAGATTACTGATAGGTAATTTCGTAAGTTGCGTAGCTGTTAACCACACCGCTGGTCACAGTAGTTGGCGTAGCAGTTGCGTAGCCAACGTAGTAGGTGAAGCGCTTGCCTTCGCCCAAGTCGGCAATTTCGGTTGCTTTAATCTGGTTTGCATCACCTGGGATGATTTTATTGGTCAGGTTAGTCGCGTTGTCAGCAGACAGTACCAGTTGGATATTTTGCGCACCGGTACCTTCAGTATTAGCCAAATAACCGACTTGCTTGCCAGTAGCTCCAGTCAGCAGGTTACCGCCGGTCCAATTCACGCCCAGTTTGTCAGCAGTAACTGGTGCGTCAGCCGCCTGGCAATTAGTCACGTCGATGGTGAAAGATTTTGGCTTCAGGTAAGTGTCAGCACCGCCTGCTTTAACTTCAGCCAAGCTTACAGGTGACAGGTAAACATTCGCATCACTGCCCTGGCCGTTAACAGAAACAGTACAAGATACATCGGTTACTTTACCGTAAAAGTTAACCTGACCACCGCCTACATTTTCCGTTGCCGCGTGCGCAACTGACATTCCCAGAAAAGCGGTCGCTACTGCGGAGAGTAATACTTTCTTCATTTTAGTATCCTATGTCGGAATTTATCGAAAATAATTGGTATAGTCGTTAATCCACACAGAAGATAAGGAATGCAATCTTTCCGTCCCGTAACCCTATGCGCTAACTAAAATGGAAATGCTGACTGTCACCCAGGAAATACATCAAACATCCATATTCACAGGCAATATTGGTCACTGCCAACAGCGCAGGAACCTTGTTTTTACAATCATGATCAAGGGAAAAGTATACCCCCTCGATAACCCGTTCCATTTTGGTGCGGATCCTATACCGTAATACAGCAATAATAATAATTGTTTAAATATTAAATAAGCAATAAATTGATAGGTAAAATCGATTAAATATATTCCAGGCTCTGTCGCATTAACGACGGAAGTCGGTTAGCAAACGTTGAGTCACTGTTTTTTTAGGCGGTCAACAGATAAAGGGATTTTGGGGGGCACTGTTGCAAAGTTTGATTTTTACCAAAAAGGGGTTCTACGCCGGAACCGCCGAAATTTCCGTTACCCCAGTCTCAGCCCGGCAACCAGCGCATCTAGGTCAATAATTTCATCGCTGCTTTGGAAGGTATAATGTCCATTCAGCAAAATGTGCTGCCAGGCCACTGGCGATATCCGGCCCAGAGCCTCAATGCCTTTGGCATTG
The DNA here is from genome assembly GCF_058191755.1 of Serratia sp. CoH_122_TC_1. Classification (NCBI taxonomy): domain Bacteria; kingdom Pseudomonadati; phylum Pseudomonadota; class Gammaproteobacteria; order Enterobacterales; family Yersiniaceae; genus Serratia; species Serratia sp. CoH_122_TC_1. The sequence goes on along the minus strand of NZ_JBXWLA010000021.1, from coordinate 37,869 downwards.
CCTTCCGCTTCCAGTCGTTCCAGCAAGCGCGAAAGGATCGCCGAGTTGTAATAAACGATTGCGTTGGAAATCAGACGCCCGCACTGGTTGCTGATGTCTGTTTCAATGTCATTTTTCCCGGTTAACTCCTTCTTCCCGCCGACTTTGGCCACTGCGGCTCGCAGCTGGTGATAAGATTCAATCCGGTTCTGGGAACGCCGGATGTTGCGTTCCAGCTGCGGATTGCGCAGATACTTCAGCGTGTAGATGCTGCGTACCAGCCGATCATATTCGAATAGTGCCTGCCTTGTCGGATTGGTCGTGGTATACGTGCACAGTTTGCGGACCAGTGTCCCTTGAGTCATTTCTTTCAGCCCCAGCGTGGCGACGATGCGATCGAGATTGCTTTTCTCGCGGATGATAAGGTCCCGGTCAATCTGTCCGGCGGGCTGGATCAGGCATTTTTTATAGGTCGATGGTTCTTTGATGCAGTACAGCTCCTGCAACTGCCTGTTCAGGTCCGTAAAATGCGGTTCAAAGCGCAGGCCAAACCAGTGCAGGATCGCAAAGTTGGCTTTGTTGATACTGTGCATGTCGCCGGTGATGGCCGTGGGTTTCACCTCTGAGGTGTTGCGGTACCAGATATCAAAGACATGGTGGGCTTCATAGTCGTTCGTACCAATCAGGTATCCGTTGATCGGGATGTGATTACACAGTAGCGTGTAGGCCACCATGCCTTTACCGCGGCCGAAGTATTTACGCGAATATCGTGCCTTTACTGTCGGTCGCTCAATGCCAAACTTCTGCCCGTCAACGGCACCATAAAGCGTTTCCGGATCAAACGAATAGTGCGGAAAAATTGGGAGTGCCTCTATGGCATCGGTGATGCAGTCATTGGCCGTGACCAGCGACGCCAGGCGGAGGTACTGTTCGTACGTGGTTTCCAGCATATGGAACGGTATATCGCTGGTTCGTGCCATCACATGGTTACCATGATTCATCGCCTGGGCAACGATGACCGCCATCAGGCTGTCTGCATCGGCATTCTTTTTGGCATAGCGAGGTTGCAGCGGCTTCATGGCATGAAGAAACCGGCACTGGCCGTTCACAAACCGGAAAACGTCTGTCACATCGCAGAATGGCAACTGCTCATAAAATCGCGTCTCCTGTGCCTTATGACGGCTGACCACTGATTTATGCCAGGTCAGCTTCTGCGTTTCTTTATCGTATTCCAGATGTTTCAGCTTCCCCTGCTTAAGCTCACGGTTGAAGGCTTTCCACTGCCGGTGCAGTTCGGACTCCAGCACCTTCAACTGCGATTTAACCGGCTTTTGCAAAAACGGGATATTCATTTCAGCCAGGACAGCGGCCTGTTCCCCCTCAGATACCAGTTCATCAGAAAGATGGCGGTGGCGGAGACTGTCATTGAGGTGGAACTCACCCGCCTGAAACGCTTTCTTATCTGGCGGTAGAGCCAGAACTCATAGCGTCCGGCGTTCAGGCCCGTGGGCTCACCATCTTCACCAAATTCAAGCAGGTATGGGCGCAGCCGCGCTGGTAACGTTTCTGGTGGACATTCAGCCAGTGGCCGCTGCAAAAGCGTCTGCTTTTTGCTGAACACCATTCTGAGCCAGTCCAGCGCCTCAGCCCACGGGCTGTCCCGGACCACACTGGTGAGATCGAGTGAAAGATATAATGGTCGCAGGTGACGCCGTATTAATGCCGTCATGCCATCCACGGCCTGCCACTGCAGCGCCAGTCTGCTGACGGGTTTTACACTCATACGCTGTGCGGTGGTTTTCAGCGTCTCCCGGGGCATGATTTTCCAGGCCCGGCGGCGGACTTCGCCAAATGTGGTGGGGTCAGGAACACTGTCATCAACGTAAAGCGACAGCAGACGACCGATTTTAGACGTTTCACGCCGGTGTTTTTCCTGCATATCAGCCATGAGTTGGCTAGCCAAGCTGCGGCTTTCATCCTCGAGCTGTTTCATATGGAAAAACATCGCATCCACCAGGTTATCGCTGAACTGGCGGTAACGAACCCATGCATAGCACAGCAGGTAAAGGCGGGTCTGATCGGGCTTCAGTTCGCGGAGATCATAAACGGTATAGAAATTTGCCAGGCTGGCGTAGTAAAGCAGATTCTGCTGAGAAATATTCAGTGCCGGCAGGATGTCGCAGGCTTTACGGTGCAATGGCTCAAGTATGGCCCGTTTTTCCCGTTCCCGGACCATCTGGCGCCAGCCGAAATCACGTGCATCCTGCCTGAGGATCGCCAGGCGGGAAAGGGTATCATCGCGTTCAATCAGTTTTTTCAGACCATCGATGGTGGCGTCATCAAGTTGCTCAGTCAGGATGCGTCCCAGCCGCAGCCTTTCATCAGAAAGAGTCCGACTTACCAGCTCCTGGAGAGTGGTATAGCCGGGTCGGATGATTTTGTGCGCGTTGAGCCAGATGATCAACTCAGTGGCGACAAAACCGGGAGTAACATCGCGGTGAACAATGTGGGCGGCCTGTTGCTCAAGTTGTGAAGACAGCGAAGATGACCACGGGCGGTAACCATACAGCACGCAGATTTTTTCCCGCTGAGCATAGCGTTCGTGCTTATAGGGGTCAGTTTGGATATCGAAAATTATTGTACGTTAAGGTTATTTTTTGACCTGCCTAATTTAGCTGGCCTCAGCCGACGAAACTTACCGGCTGACGGTATCCGGTTGCTTTTCCATATATAATCGCCTGTCAGATTGATGTGTTCCCAGCCTAGCGGGGACAAATGCGACAGCAGTTGCTCGTTGATCTTCACTCCCTTACGCTTCAGAGCATCGACAGCTCTTTCCATATAGACGGTATTCCACAGGGATATGGCAGCTGTCAGGAGCGTCAGTCCACTGGCGCGATAGCTCTGATTTTCCGGTTTTCGATCCCTGATTTCTCCCAGCCGGTGCATAAATACCGCTCGCGCCAGCGCGTTACGGGCTTCACCTTTATTCAGCCCCGCCTGTACCCGCCGACGCAGTGCAGGATCGCGGAACCAGTCGAGCATAAACAGAGTTCGTTCAATACGGCCAATTTCTCTCAGTGCTTTGGCCAGCCCGTTTTGCTTGGGGTAGCTGGCAAGCTTTTTCAGCATCAGGGATGCCGTCACGGTTCCCTGCTTTATCGAGGTTGCCAGACGCAGCACTTCACGCCAGTGAATTTCGATCTCTTTCAGATTCAGGCTGGTTGTTGATATCAGTGACTGAAGCGCCGGGTACTGGCCTGCTTTCCCTTTGATAAATAGCTTCTTGTCGTGGAGATCCCTGATTCGCGGACAGAACGCAAATCCCAGCAGATGCATCAGGGCAAAGACATGATCGGTGAAACCCGCTGTATCGGTGTAATGCTCCCTGATTTCCAGGTCGCTTTCGTGGTACAGCAAGCCATCGAGCACATGGGTTGAATCTCTGACCCGACTGATTATGCAGGTGTAAAACGGGCTGTATTGATCCGAAATATGGGTATAAAACTGACGTCCGGGCTCCTGCCCGTATTTTGGGTTAACCTGCCCTGCGTAGCGGCCTGATCTGCCTGTTCTGAAATTCTGTCCATCTGATGATGATGTTGTCCCGTCTCCCCAGAATGCCGCCAGCGGCCTTTTCCCCTGCGCGTTTACCAGCTCTGCAAGGGCTGCTGAATAGGTTTCGTCGCGGATGTACCATGCCTGAATATCTTCGAGTGATGATTTGGTGCTACCGGGGCAGGCTTCCGCCATTTTGGTCAGGCCAAGATTGATGCCATCCGCAAGAATGGTGGTGAGAAGCAGGCGGATATCGGGACGGGTAATGTCAGTTTTTATATGCGAAAAATGTCGGGTAAACGTCGTCCAGCTGTTTACCTCATCGAGAATTTCCGTGATTTTAGGGCGCGGTAGCATGCTGTAAACCAGCTCTGCCAGCGGTGAAACCTGCACCGGAACGCTGTTATCCAGCGGAGAGACTTTTACGCCCCTGTAAGATATTTCCACATCGGGCAGTTCACCAAGGGCAGCCATGGCATTGACCTCTTCAAGCCTGGACTGAAGCAGGGTCATACGGCTGGTAATGTACTCATGATAATCAGCAGATACGGGAAGTGGCAGCGCCGGTGTGAGTTTGTCAAAGTCCTTTTCGGGAATGAGGTAATCATCAAAATTTTTGTAGCGGCGTGAACCTTTGACCCAGATGTCCCCGGAACGCAACGCCCCCTTAAGCTCGCTGAGCGCACAAAATTCATAGTACTGCCGGTCAATACCCGCAGGTGTAATTACCACCTTGCGCCAACTTTCTGGGACAAACTCAAGCGGCGCGGTGGCCGGAACTTTACGTGACTGCTTCCGGTACATATCCTTGATCACAACCAGCGCATCAGCCAGAGGTTGCGCTGCCGGAGTTGCGATTAACTGTAAAGCTGACAACATGCGCGGGGCATATTTCCGTAATGTGCTGTATTTCTCGGTAATAATATGCAGCGGGTCAAAATTATTTTTTCTGGCGAGATGGCGTGTTTCCTCCAGACTGGCGACAAATTCAGGCCATGGGAGTATGTTTTCTATTGCGAGCCATGGATCTCCCCCGGAATCACGGGCATCAGACAGCGCCTGACCGACATTGATGTACTGCCTCAGTTTTGACTGGATCAGCTTTCCGGTCTGCTGAAGGCGCTCAGCCTGTGTTCTTTTGGCTTTGCTGAAAAGGCTGTTCAGCATTCGCTCATGCAACTCAATCACTTCGTCTGTCAGTGTGGCTCTGGCTTCTTCCAGCACGCACACCAGGATCGCATGACGCCGGGCTGCTGAAAATCGGGTCAAATCCCGGCTGCTCATCTTTCGGCCTTCCCGCGCCAGTTTCAGCAACCGGTTCTGGTGAATGGTACGATCTATACCTTCCGGTAATGCCAGCGATTCAATGCTACTGAGCCGATCAAGGTGTTGCAGCACGTTCTTACCATTGATTTTACCCGGAGGTTGCAGAAGCCATGTCAGCCTGGAAGACTGATTATCCGATGACTCAAGTAAACAATCCAGAGCATCCCTGTGAGCCGGAGTTAACGGGGCATTCAGGGTCTGAAACACGATTTTATCGCCGCCTGCCATGGCCTCAGCACAGGAACGCTCCACGACATCAATCGAGGGGATTATCACGTTGTTCTGCCGGAGCCAGACCAGTAGTTCTTCGGCCAGGAGAATACCTTTATCGGTGCGCGTCGCCATCGGCAGCAGGTGTGTAATACAGTCCTGCTGTATTTTGCCGGTGAACGCTTTTAAGCCAAGATAGCGGTACAGTTCGGTTAAATGTTCGCGTCGCGTAGTTTCCCTGCCGGAAAGGTAAGCTGGCCAGAGATCCCCGGTAAGTTTTAGCCTGCTGGCGATATGCTTCAGCAGCGCATCAGAGGGAGGGATTTTTTTATCCGGGGTAAAGCCGACATTTTTCAGATAGCAAAGAAGGACGGCAAAACCAAAACGGCTGGCAGGTTTACGGTGGGCACTGATAAGTGCCAGATCATGTTCACTGAAATACGCCATCCGGGTCAGCGTTAACTCTTCGTCCGGTAATGCCAGTAATGATTCTCTTTCCGACAGAGAAAGAATCTGCCTCCTTGCCATATAGTTTCCCTCGTAAATTATCCGATGCGGTATTTTTAACAGAAATGCTTATCGCATAAGGGTACACCTTGACGCCACAACCAAAACGTGACGGCACACGATAAATGACATAACCTATATGCGATAGAATAAATGCAATAACCTAAATGCGATAACGCGGTGGGAAAATGTTCATCAGAGCTTATTTAAGGGCATCGACGGAAGACCAGTTCGCCGATCGGGCAAAAGAGATGCTGGAGCAGTTCGTCCAGGAACGGGGGCATAAAATCGCCAGCTACTACCGGGAAAATATCAGTGGCACAAAACTTGAGCGCCCGGAACTAGGGCGCTTACTGATGGACAGTCACCACAATGATATTTTATTGGTCGAGCAGATAGACCGTCTGACACGTCTCAGCAACAGCGACTGGATGACGCTAAAAAAACAGATAGAACAACATGAGCTGCGAATTGTCAGTCTTGATGTGCCCACATCATGGCAGGCACTGTCAGATAAGGACCCTTCGCAGGCCGACCCGATAACCCGCGCAGTAATAACCGCCATCAATAACATGCTTATCGATCTGATGGCCGCAATGTCACATAAGGACTGGCTGAGCCGCCGCCAGCGGCAAAAACAGGGAATCGAGCGGGCTCATACAATTGGAAAGTACCGGGGTAAGCAGGCCGATCAGGAACGGCATCAGAAAGTCCTGTACTACCGGCAGGTAAAGAAACTGAGTATCCGGGAAACGGCGGATGCTACAGGCTACAGTGCTTCACAGGTTTGCCGGATACAAGCGCTTCATAAAAATAATGAAACTGCCTGAAAGGCTGGAATAACGGTGTTTATTTGCAGTCATGGCCTAATAGTTAGCGCCCTGTAACAACTTTTGTGATTAGCAGCCTGACGCATCATCTATGTAAGGAAAGTCCGCTGTGTGCCAGAAGCGGACTTTTTAAAAATATTGCGTGCCCAACAATTGGGCGCAGGTCACATCAAGTACCCTCAGAATTATAGAGAATACCTGAAATTTTTGTAGAGCGAGGTTTGTTACCCTGCCCGATCAGCGACATGTGGTTAGTTTAGTGATCAGAAATGTCGAGCGTTTGGTCGTTCATTGACGCGGGATCTTCCAACGGTTCCACATGAGTGGTGATATGGATAAAAGGCAGTGCGGTGCGGATATCATTCTCTATACGCTCGGCCCAGTCGTGCCCATATTGAACAGTCCATCGCCCAGGAACTAGGATGTGCATTGTCATAAACGCCCGCCCGCCAGCCTGGCGTGTACGTAGTGCATGGAAATCAAGCCCCTGTTCACGATATCCTGCCAGCAGTGACTCGATTTTTTTGAGTTCTTCCGTGGGTAGCGATACGTCCATCAGACCTGCAGCTGAACGACTCATAAGCTGATAACCAGTCCAAACGATGTTGGCTGCGACCAGCAATGCAACGATCGGATCGACCCAAAACCAGCCGGTCAGATAAACCAGTCCGACACCAAAAATGACACCGACCGACGTCCAGACATCGGTCAGCAGGTGATGAGCATCTGCCTCAAGAGTGATAGAGTTGTGCTGCCTGCCAGCCCTTAACAAAATGCGAGCCGTCACAAAATTAAGGATTGATGCGACTGTTGAAACCAGTAATCCGAGACCAATCTCCTCAAGCGGCTGTGGAGTTAACATCCGCTCAACTGCGGTATAGGCGATACTGGCTGCCGCCAATAGGATCAGAAATCCTTCGAAAGCACTCGAGAAATATTCGGCTTTGCCGTGCCCATATGCATGGTTCTCATCGGCCGGAAGCGCAGCCAAGGTCAGCATCCAGAGCGCCATTAGGGCTCCTGCGAGGTTAACTACGGATTCGATGGCATCAGATAGCAGACCGACCGAACCGGTCATTTTCCACGCCACACCTTTGAGTCCGATAGTGGCAATAGCCGTGGCAATGGAAAGCCAAGCGTAGTGCGTCAGCGGACGAGGTAACCCTTTTGTTTTAGTCATTATTAACTTCCTAAAATAGGACGACTAACTCACATTTCTATCCATGATAGATAATTAAACAATCATTTCGCCATGAATATTTTTTCGTTTTTATTAAATTTAATTAAAAAGTCTCTGCAAGTGCTGTTTCATCTTCTAGTAAACTAAATTTTATTTTTAGGGTTTTCTTCAACTTGAAGTAATATTATCTCACAACAGATTAGTCACTTAGGTTAACTGAGCGGCTTTTATATTTTTCAATTAAAATATGCAAAACTCCCATTGCACCATGTGCATAAAAATAGACCTCAATGAAAGTAGTAAAGAACTTATGCCAGTGGATTACTGTTTCAGCCAGATTTGACTGCATGGTATTCAACAAGAACCATAGGCCACCTGAAAGTGCTACAATTAGCAATGCTAGAACTCCAAATCCTTGGATTGTACTGGCAATACCTCCCGAATGTGCATCGGGCAGTCGGAAACTAGTCAACGTTTTTATATCTTGCTTAATACCACTAAAGTCAAGCCCTACCCATGAAAAATAATAAGTAAAACCTCTTTGAGTAAGCATCCAACTTAACATAATAAAACCACAAATAATCAGTCCTAACCCTGAAATAATGTGCATCCAGGTTATAACTCCTTCAAGACTATGTTCACCAATTGCTTCGGTCTCTGTCAGATTAGAGTTAATAATTTGTGATAATATTAGAAATGCCACAATGATGTGAAGAATACGAAAAAAAGGAGCGTAATCATGGGGTAATAGATTCCAGAGTCGCAATTTCATTAATGAGTCCTTAGTAAATTTATCGATGATCTTAATCATACAAAAGAATTATTAGGATAACCTTAATTCTTAAAATTGCAGCAGGTATTAGTTCACCTCTGATATGGCCACTTGCGAAATGGGAATGGTAACTGTTATTACTATGTGTTTACTTGCTGTTCTTGTTACGCAGCCCCTTAAACACATTACTTTCAAATATGATTTCCTGCTGGGTTTAAATATGTGTCTTTCTATAGTGCGGCAACCTATTTTTACACCAACTCATGAATTAAATAAGAATCATAAATTAAATGAGAGGTTTAATTCTCTTGCTTAACGCGATGATATTAAATGGAAATTTTAATTTTTGTAATTTATTAAACAGTTAGAATGAGACATGGTAAATACGATCTTCCTTTAGATAATTCTGATAGCACTTTTTCTACTGGGCAGTCTGCAATGTCCGCTTCTCGCTCAAAGCTGCCTGTCAAAGTGGTCAAGCTCTACCACAGCTCAGAGGTACAAAAAATCACCTTAACGTACAATAATTTTCGATATCCAAACTGACCCCTTATAAGGCCGAGGTCGTATTTGCTATGGCAAAACCTGTGCCCCTACCCATGCTGGCCAGCAGTGCAGCTTCGAAGAAGAAATATGGCGAGGATTTGCCTCAATCCACCAACCCCTTTGCCCGTCCTTCAGCCGAGGATTGGATAAAGCATAAGGTTAGCCGAATACGTCGCCCGGACATTATTCTGGTAGAAAAAGAGGATAAGCGATGGCCTGGGCGCGCAGCCACTTATTTTGATGGCAAGTTTCATAATAATAACTTGAAGATGTTGATCGAAGTGAAATTTCCAGGGGACACATTGTCAGATGGACAACGTATAGATTATTCATCAATAGCAACGGATGCACGTTTTGGGGTTCTGCGTGTTGATGATAACCGTACCGAGAAACAAAAGCAGTACGATAAAGAATACAATACTGCGACTCGACCCAGTGCGGAACGGTATATTTTGCCTCCGTTGCAAGAAGGTGGCAAAGACAGTGAGCACCCACAGCCTGTAACTCCGCCCGAAGGAACACCAGGAAGTATCCCGCAGCCACTGCATAAAAATCTGCCGTTATTGAGCACCTCACCCTGGGATTTTATGCCCTCCGTGGAAGACTGGGTAAGATTTGGCCATGAGGTTTCCAGCCTGGCAGAAGAAGGCTGGGAATATGTCAGCGAGAGTACCCGGCAGATGTTTCGCCAATTTGGTGCCTGGGTCTCCGAGAAAGGGGACTGGTTCTGCGAGCAAGTGCTCGACCCCCTCACCCAGCAAACTCATTATGTGTTCTCCTGGGTGAGCAAAAAAACAGGTGAAATCATCACCTGGAGCGTAGAGCAGTGCCAGGACTTATGGCGAACCGTGGTGTTAGGGTCGGAGATGACCCTGGAGTATTTAAAGCAGATCGATTGGGTGCAGATACTTTCCGATATTGGTAAGGGTACGGTGCAACTGCTTATTCAGGCTGCTGAGGTTGTGGCTGTCATTATCGTTACGCTCGCTGTGGCGGCTGCTCTGGTTGCTTTGGTGGCCATTGTCGCGGCGGCCATAGCAGCAGGCGGAGCCGCCGCCGCCGCGCTGTTTTCTGCACTGGCGGCGGTGGGCGGCGGTACCCTGGCCGTAGCGCAATAATTTATTAGGAGCAACTATGCAACACCACGAATATGCGGCATTGCTGGAACAACGGGTGCCGGAATTTACCTTTACCGACAATAACGATGTGGTCGTCAGTCGGTTGGGCTTGTCGATCACCCTGTTTTTTAAACAGGGCTACACTCTGGAAAAGCGAGAAAAGATACTGGCCTGCTTTAGCCGCTTCCGTGACGAGTTTGCTACACATTTAAGTTTTCATGCCCATGAATTTAAAGGGATGAAGAAGTACACGCCTGAAAATATCGCCAAAGTGGAAGGCTGCATCCGTAATAAAGGTGTTTATGACTACGGTGGCTGGTATATCAGCGATGCGAAAAATATGTCAGAAGCCCCCAACTGCCTGATGCACTATATCGATTCTGGTGATGATGATGATGATGAAAACTCTTATCTCAGTTTGATTTTGCCGTGGTTTTACCTTAAAGAAACCCAGGGGATGGCGCGTTTCAATGACTGGTTAACTTACCTGTGCCAACAACTGGAGCCCGACAGCGGAGACTGCGGATATTGCTTAATCTTACCACGAGATTATGATGACTATTGCTCCCTAGAATATGAATTAGCAAGACGTTTTCCACCGCTACAAGTAAATACAAATGCCTTTGCTACGAAAAGGCATTATAACCACAGCACTCGTGGTGTTAATTGGATCACCGTTTTAGACAAGCGCTATATCAAACGGTTAGGCGGTGAGGACTGGGTACGCCAGATGCTGTCCCATGACCCGGAGATCGGCGTTGAACATTATCCTGGTGGGCTGTTAATCCGCGCCGGACAATACCCAGATTTAACCCCATTGGCGGCAGGATTATCACCGCAATATCTGGCCGTCAACCAGTTGATCCGCCCTATACGTGTTAAACACCAAGAAGGCCATTCCCTGCACTTCTACGGGGTCAATCATTTTGATGAGCTATCTACCCAAGCTTGGTACGCCCGTTATGACCAGGGGCCATTATCACTGTCGCCATTAAAATCGGGTACCCCGGCGCTGGTGAGCGGTAACTGGACTACTCCTTCCTTCCCTCACACCATGCGAATTATCAAGCAAGGCGAAATGGCCCCGGCAGGAAAAGAGGGGGAAGTGATTTGGTGGGATTTGGCGAGTGAAGTCGAAGACGACAGCCATGGTCAGGCCCTACGGTCATGAGAACGATCATACAGGGGAAAAAAGTGATCCTGGTGGGGGATACCACCTCCACCGGGGGCAACGTGCTCAGTGGTTCCCCCTTGGCCAATCAAACTCAGGCGCTCGCGCGCAAAGGCGATCCTGTTTTCTGCCCGGCCTGTAAGGTAACCGGCATGATCAGTGAAGGCAGCACACTGGCCAATATTGCCGGTGTGGAGATTGCCCTTGAAGGACACAAAGTTACCTGTGGTTGCCCTGGTGGCTGCAAGTTGGTGGCATCAGCATAGAGGTACACCAGAGACGGTGGTTTAGGTTTTCTCGATGGGCTTACGTGCTCTCTCTGGGGTTCTACGCCGGAATCCTAGATTTTTCTGCTACCCAGTAACTGCAGGTGTTGTCACACAAACGACCGGTTGAGTGACCATCACAAAACGACGGTTTTGACGTTAAAATCTGTCACATAACCCGTTATTTATTCAACGTCATACAAATCAGGCAGTTTTTAGCTTTGGTGACGGAATTTTCTGGGGTTCCGGCATACAACCCCAACATCAACTTAATGCGCAGTTAACAAAGATTGACCGGGAGCGTTCTGATGGAGAAAAAAGATAGTATTGACTGCGATGACGAGGGGGCATTAATCAACGGGGAGCAGTCATCTATGGACTGATGGAACTAGACTCCTTGTTTTTTCTCCTAGCTCACAGATAAGTTATCTGGGCACAGAGTATTTTGAGGTTTCAATTGGGGGCAGTGACTATCTCGTTGTATGGTCATTGTAATACATAATAGAAAACAGTGGCGATTTACATGGCCCAAACCTAACTAGAGATTGTTATATGAGCCTAGACTTTGGCAAGCTGAATGCGGGTATCGGTGCAAAGCAAACTGATCCGAGAAAAATATTTACTACGCTCAAGAGAGACGCCCGTTTCAAGCGGCCTCTGGATGAGCAGGCTGACGTACTCGACGCTTGGTATGCACGGAGGAAGGCCAAAGATTTGACGCTTAAGATGAATACCGGCGGCGGCAAGACTGTAGTGGGCCTGCTGTGCTTGCAGAGTTCGCTTAACGAAAACATCAAGCCCGCCGTATACATCACGCCCGATAGCTTCCTTGTCAATCAGGTACTACATGAGGCGAAGGAGCTTGGAATTCCCGCTACAGATGACGAGAAGGACCCCGACTTCCTTGCAGGTCGAGCCATCCTTGTTGCCAACGTGTGGAAGCTCTTCAACGCACGATCGGTTTTTGGAGTCGGACAGAAGAAGATTCCGATCGGTTGTGTTGTTGTCGACGATGCGCATGCATGCCTTGGCGTGGTTCACGACCAGTTCTCGATTAAGGCCGATGTCGGCACACCGGTATATGACGGCCTACTCAATCTCTTTGAGAACGACTTGGAAAATCAGTCACCGGCCGGTCTGCTCGACGTGCAGGCCCTAGACCCTAGTATCGTGATGGAGGTGCCCTATTGGGCTTGGCAGTCTCATCAAAAGCAAGTCATCGAGCTGCTGCATAATCAACGGGCTTCCGCAGCGTTGGAGTGGAGTTGGCCCTTGCTGCGCGATTGTATCCCGCTTTGCACCTGCCTGTTCGGCGGTGGCAAACTAGAAATCTCGCCACATTTCATCCCGATCGATCGCATTCCGTCCTTCGACACTGCACAGCGGCGGATCTATATGACGGCCACCTTAGCGGACGACACAATCCTAGTGAGCCACTTCGGGGCCTTGGCGGATGAGGTCGTTAAGCCGATTCGACCTAAAGGAGGTGGCGATATTGGAGACCGCATGATTCTTGCTCCACAAGAGATCAATCCGGACTTCAAGATGGAGGAGATCCGCAAACTTGTGTCAGCGATCGCAAAGAACCTGAACGTCGTTGTTATCGTCCCCTCTAAAGAGCGAGCGAAATTCTGGAAAGATGTCGCGCATCAAACTCTTGACAAGGACAACATTCAAGCAGGTATACAGCATCTTAAGGACGGTATTCTGGGTTTAACCGTGCTGATCAATAAATACGACGGTATCGACTTGCCAGGAAAGGCCTGTGAGTTGCTCGTTATTGACGGCTTGCCGGAGGTTTACGGGCTCGGCGAACGGCGCGAAATGTCACTGTTGGACGGAACCAAACGCCAGCTTGTGCGTCAAGTTCAGAGAATCGAACAGGGAATGGGTCGTGGTGTACGGTCCAGTGACGATCATTGTGTCGTACTATTGCTTGGTGGCAGGCTGACGCAACGACTCCATCAACCTGAGGCCGAAACGATGTTTTCTTCCGCCACTCGCGCTCAGATTGACCTCGGCAAAAGTGTGGCGGAGCAGTTGCGTGGGCAATCGCTCGAGAAGCTTGAAGAGATTATGAACCTATGTCTGGCCCAAGACGACAACTGGGTGCAGGCTGGCCGTAATGCGGTTGTGAACGCGCCTCCTATCGCAGAGGGACGCATTGACGCTAATCAGGTGCTCTTGCGGGAGGCCTTCGATGCGGCACGCGTGTCGCGACCTGATATCGCCAAGAACAAGACTCAGATAGCGGTGAACGCAACGAGTGAGCGTCAGATCAAAGGCTACCTGAAACAGCAGCTAGCAGCGTACACGAATTTTACTGACCTTTCAGAGGCGCAGGAACTGCAACTGGCTGCGCTCAGCGACAACTACCGGCTTCTTAAGCCATTGGCAGGAACGACATACCATCGTCTCAGTGCACCAGCCAGCGGACAAGCGGCCGCAGCCGTTAACTTTATGACGCGCTTTCTCGAAGGTAACGACCTCATCATCTGGGTCAACGGGTTATTAGATGATCTACAGTGGGGTGAAGAAGGGTCAAAGCGGTTTGAGGCTGCCATAAAGGAACTAGGAGTATTTCTCGGTTTCGGATCAGAAAGGCCAGAAGATCTAGTAGGTCGAGGACCAGATAACCTTTGGGCTCTCGGTAACTCACGATATTTCGTGATCGAATGCAAGAGCGGAGCTGTACTGGCCGAACGAATTTCCAAACATGATACGAACCAGTTAAATGGGTCCATCGTCTGGTTTGATGAAAAGTACGGCCACACCTGTACAAGGACGCCCATCTTGGTGCATCCCAAGACCATCTTTGAACATGCTGCATCGCCCCATTCCGATATTCGAATCGTCAACGGACAAGGGCTTACTAGGATGCGCAATGCGATTCAAGCATATTCGATCTCGTTGGCCAGTAATGGCGGGTATGCTGACGCGCAAGTAGTGCATAAACAACTTAAACATCACAAACTTTCTGCGGAAGATATTGAGGCGTTGTGCACGGTCGCACAAGGTGCCAAGTGACGTATATCATTTTGGCCCGTTATTCGGTGTCGGGTGATGCACGATTAAAGTTCGCTTGCGAGCCACCGTCATCTTGCCCCGACTGATAAAACGGTTCTGTCGCATTAAGGCGTCGTCAGGTAACATGCTGTTTTTTTTACGATGTTGCCTGCCCATGTCTCTCATCCGAAAAGCCTTCCGTCGCCTGCATACCCCACTGATGTTATCGCTCAGTGTGTTCGCTGGTATCTCGCTTATGCCCTGAGCCTGCGTACCCTCGAAGAGATGATGGCAGAGCGCGGTATTCTTGTTGACCACTCCACTCTGCATCGTTGGGTTATAGATGATGCAGTTTTACCTGAAGCTGGCGCATGTCATACCGTTCGCCCGTGTCAAGGTCTTCGATGTGCCAGTCTGGTGGAAACTGATCCAGGATCTGCATTGCCTCCTGCAGATGCTCCTCAGTCAGCCCTTTGCCGTCAATTTCAGGGGAAAAATGCGTCAATGAGGGCGTTGAACTCATCGTACCTCGGAGGTGAACGGTCTGCAGGAACGGCGTGCCGTCCTCATCGATCCAGTCTTCGTCTCCGGCTTCATCAATAACTAACAGCCTTACGTTGTTTGCGCTGGCGATGGTAGCCATTACTGGAGACTGCGGTATAATCTCTTGAGTATCAGACGCCTGCACGTCTGCATATGGGGTGGCGGCGGTAACGGGGGTGTTGCTGACCGCCTTATACCCCAGCTAAGTGATAAGACTTGGGGGGTTACCTGCTTGCGCAGCGGCAGTGAGTCGCCCCACTGCTCACGTACCTCACTCAGTAGCCGATCGCGTTCGGCGAGCACTTCCCGCAGTACCGCCAGTTCGGACTCCAGCTGTGTCACCGTTGCCAAGGCAGCGTCGCGTTCCTGGTCGGCCCGATCGATGCCGTAGTCAGCCTACTTGGGGGCAGTTTGGATATCGAAAATTATTTTACGTTATGGATATTTTTTGACCTTTTAGATTTTGCTAGGCTTCAGCCTAGGGGGTTGAAGGCCAATTCCGCTTTTTTACTCTGAAAATAAGCAATCTGAAAAATACATGCACCACACAGTACCTGGATGATGGACAGCCAGTGCTGCCCACCGTCTGATAACGCTAGAGAGCTGGCCTCAGCAGACCGTATTTACGTTCACGCTGTTCAAAAGCAAGATGTCCGCCTTCCAGCACGTTGCAGATGGCCTGACGCATGGTGTTTCCGTGCGCCAACTCTCCTGCTTCCAGCGCTCCGCAGCGATAGGTGATCACCTCATCATTGTTGCTGGCCACCAGAACCTGCTCAGCGTCGCAGTTCACTACCAGATTGGCATTGTGAGTCACAATGATGACCTGCCTGTACTGCTTTATCTTACGGAACAGTGGGACGAGATGGTGCATGATAAAGTCGTTATCAAGGTCGTCCTCGGGCTGGTCGAACACAAAAGGTGAACCAAACGGATCAGTAGCGAGCTTGAGGCAGACATAGAACGTACCTCTTTGACCAGCAGAAAGCTTTTCGACGGTCTTACCTTTATAGGTAAACTGCGCCTTGACGCCCAGATAGGCGGAGATCCTGTCCGGACTGAACAGGTGGGCCAGAAGCTCGTGAGGCCCCGCACTGTTAAAATATTCCTGCTTCCACAACAGATTATTCAGAGACATGTCTGTCATTGTCTGTTTGTCGTCCTGAATCTTCAGGATATTTTCATTGCTGATCAGGCGAGTGTAATCTTCAACGGAGTGAACGTTGAAAAGTGCTGCAAGTTTGTCGGTCTGGGTTTCACCCTCCCTTGAGGCGCGAAATTTTCCACCGTTCATGCATCTTAGGGCACCCGCATAAAACGCATCCCGGTCAAACGTCACCTCACCATAAATCCCGATATCCTGCAGGATTTCCACCACAAGAGTCTGCTGATCAGCAGTATAATGCTCCTTAGGTTCAGTAAGGGCATTGAACGCCGCATCCACCGTTTCCTTTTCCTGCCGGATATGTGATAGAACACGATTAATAAGCTCTTTTCTGTTCTCGAGATTTTTCTTACCCAGTTCCAGCCTGCGCTGCGACTCTTCACGCTCAAGTTCAGCACGGTTAATCATCTGCTGATATTCGGTGACTTTATCGAGAAGACCGGATATGTCTTGTTCTATTCCCTGTTGCCGGAACTGATTAATAATATCATGATTTATCGCTCCCTTTACTTCAGATTCTGACTTCGCCAGTATGATCTTATTATTGATAACGCCACGCTGTGGTTCGAAGTTGACATGAGGTATGACGTGTTCTTCAGCTCCCTTCGCATTGATGAAGTCAATTTGGTCGTTTAATTCGCTTTCTTTATCTGATAATTGTTTAAGGAAGTTATTTAACCAGTTTAGATTAGAGTTAATATTCGAAAGGCTTTTACCATTTTCCTGAAATATTCTAATTAGTTCGCGATTTTTCTCGCTGGTCAGTGTATCAATATGTTTCTGTACAGCAGAAATAGTCGAGGTATGATATTCCTCGCGGTTTATAAACTGACCTTTCTCATTCTTCATATTGAAGAATTCGAACAGGCTGCGGAATTCATTCAGGTTCGATTCCAGCTCGTTTCTGAGCGGTACAGGGAAGGACTGGGGGGGAAGACGGAGCATTTTCTTTATCTCATCGCTGATTTTTTCAGGCTCCTGACACAGATCCTTAATTTCACCCTGAGAAACGTGAAGATAGCTGTAAGAGTTATCAATGCCGTCAAACTCCTTAAACTCCCCATCTGTTTTACTGAGCTGGACAGAAAGCCGTTGCGGCGATACAGGACGTGCGCGTACGTTTTCAGGGCGTGATGGCGTAAACCGCGACTGCAGGCCATCCAGTATCAGGCTCTTACCGGTACCCCGGCCGCCGATAATAGCGACCATGTCCTCATTAAGTGGAATTGAAAGCTTTTTGAAGCGGATTTCCTGACCATCAAAAATCTTCCCCTCGACCTCTATTCTGCTGAAATGCACTTTCGCAGTGCGCTGCCGCGGCCAGTCTTCCTCAAGTTTCAGGCGGGCCTCTGGTTCTAGCAGCGTCTGGCGGAGACCTTCAAAACTTGGCTTTGCTTTTACCCAACTAAATAACGTGCCTGTTTTCTCAAGGCCATGTGCATCTGAACACCTGAAGACCGGTTTTTTATTAGCGCCGGGATAGCGATCTGTCATTAAGAAAAACTTCCTAACAGGTAGAGAGTCCTGAGAGCTGTCGAGAATTATATGCCCCTCACGATCTATCTGTGTTGCCACCTCTTTGGATCGCCCCTCACCGTTTGGCCTGTAGCCACCATAGCCATTTGGACAGACAGCTATAATGGCTTCGCGGAAAAGTTCAAAATGCGAAGAAATATGTTCGCAAAGAGCTTCGAAGTTGACAGTGATTTCGGAAATACTTTTTCCACTTTCTTTCAGACTCAACTCTGAACAATAAACAGGTCTGCCTGCGGCAGATTTCGTTGCTATCGTCAGGTTTGACAATACCTGGTTTATCTTAAAGGTCGGGATTTTTTCAGAGAATAAACAATGGATGTTTATCCAGTCTCCCTGTTTGTTTGGTTGTGCGAGACGGAATTCTACATTTGGCAAAACAGTGATATTCAATCCCTGCCTATCTATTTCATCTCGTATGGTTTCAATCTCGTTTTCTGCCAGGAAAAAATAATTTGTCAGACCAATAAGCGTTATTCCTGACTCTCCCAGTTTTTTTATAAATGCCGGAATATCTTCCTGACCTTTAAATGTACTTGCCATCCACGTCATGGGACTGTGAATATGCAAATCCCATTTATTCCACTCAGAGCCTTTCATTTTTTTATTCTCCGTATCCTGCTGTTTACCTGCTGTGTGTGTGCGCTCAATCATAAGCCAGACTTAACAGGCGCACCACAGTAACGTCACGGCTTTGTGGGGCATTACAAACGACGTTTGGGATTACCCGGTTATCGGAACGAAGCACCTTCTAAAATCGAAAGGTCAAAAAATAGCCTAAACGTACAATAATTTTCGATATCCAAACTGCCCCATACTTACGGACCGCCAGCCACTGCAGTCCCAACTGGCCAGTTAGCAGTTGCTGAAGATCAGGCGGTACCACCTTGAATTAGGGTTAACAGGACCGCCCACTGATTGAGCCGCAACTGCGGCTTTTTTCTTCCCTTCGTTTAATTTAGCCCCTCAAAAAGCTAAACGAAAATCTTTAGCTAAAAAAAGGTTTGAATCACAAATAACCATTGTGTAATCTAGCCTTGACAAGGAAAAAGAGTAATAAAAAACTAAACAAAAGGAGTGTCTTTAATGGCAAAACCAGAAACAGATGCGATCAAGGCGTTAAAAGATGCAACGATGATCGGCTTTGGCAAAGTCGAAGAAGCATTAACCCAGCTAAAAGAGACGCAGTCTAAACACGCGAGGGCAACTTACCAGGGAATGACCTCATCCGGGAAATCTCGTTACGTTGCCGCTCTCGTAGCTGAAGTCGGATCACAAGCCGAGGTTAGTCGCATGCTGAACCTTACCCCAGGCCGAATCAATCAGCTCGTAAAGTCTGAAAAAAACCGTAAAAATGGTAAGTGAGGGGGGGCAATCCCCCTTTTTTAACTATTGCAGGCAGAGTGAGTTTTGTTCCACCGAGCTTCAGCCCCAAAACAGTCTTGGCGTGGGATAATTTCCTAATTCCAAGCGGACCACATCATAAACCATCCGGAAATGCCCTGACATCCGTGCGCCAGCGAGCCATTCCATTCCATTGCTCCTTATGTTCGCCAGCGGCCAGCTCCAGCGTCCGACGAAATGCTTTCACGCATTTCCGGACTTCTGTCTTCATGCCTTCGCCTTCCCGCCGGTCAACTCTTGACGCGCCAGGGCCAGCAGTTCGCCCTGCAAGGTCCGGTTTTCCTCTCTTGCGGCCTTCAGCTCCGCCTTCGTTTCCAGCAACTGCGCCGCCTGGTGTTCGTCGGTGGCGGTCAGTCGCGCCACTTGCTCGCGTAGCGGCAGCGCTTCGGCCCGCAGCTCACGGACCTCTGCCAGCAGACGGTCCCGCTCGGTGACCACTTCCCGCAGCACCGCCAGCTCGCTCTCCAGCGTCGCCACCTGCGCCAGGGCGGTGTCGCGCTCCAGGTCGGCCTGCTCAATATCGGCGTCGGCCTGCTCGCGGGCCGCCAGCGCCCCGGTTTCCGCCTGTTTAACGGCCGCCTGCCACAGCAGGGTCAACTGACCGGTCAGCAGCTGCGCCAGCTCAGCCGGCAGCGCCGACACCTGGTCGTTCTCCTGCGCCCGCTGCCGGGCGCGGAACGCGCGCATCACCGGGGAAATGGTGGCCAGCGAGCCGCCGCCGAGGTGGTCGCGTACCTGGACGTTGGTCGGGTTCGGGGTGCCGGCTGCGATGAGGGCCGCCGCGGCGTCCTCAATGCGACGGACCATGTCGGGGGAAGGCAGTTTGCTCATGGAGTGTCTCCGTGGGTGCGTTATATGCACAGTGTATCCTGTGTCTGAAAAATATACAATACAGCCAATACAACCAATACAGTACGATACGGTTAATACATACAGTACGCACAATATAGTCAGTGTCTCTCTTTTTCCAGTCAGATCCGAAAAACGGCATAAGCGGATCTGCACTTTTTCTTTTATGAACGGTTGTATCCCTGTATCCCTGTATCCCTGTATCCCTGTATCCCTGTATCCCTGTATCCCTGTATCCCGTAATTTTTCTGTACCTCTGTGCATTACAAGCCATTGTTTAACATTCTCAATCGTTTATGCTTTGAGGGTCTGTCAGCACAGCGACAGATACATCGTCCTGCCGGGCATTCTGCCCGGGGGACAAAACATCAAAACGATGGAGATTAAGCCTATGGCTTATGTAAATCCTTACCAGAAAGGCGGTGATCAATATGAGTTTAAAATCAGGGGTAAACCTAAACGACGAAGTTAATCAGACTGTTGAAACTTCTGTAAATGCAGACATGAATGAACAGGACGTGGCAGCTCTCGATAAAATCGGGAAGTTACAGGACGAACAGCTCCAGCGGTACGGAATGACCGTGCCATCAGGAACTGAAGTGTTCCGGCTTCAGCTCGGTAGTCACGGCGGAAGCAGTGTCTTTTTCAATCGTAATGGCGAGGATTGCCGTTACAGTCTTAATGATGGTGAGAATGGCTCCATGTACGTGGCCCAAACTCCTGACACGGCAATGAAGGAAGTGTTTCAGCATAAAAAAGGGCTCAGGGAATCGGATCTCGATAATTACATGATGGGCACCGTAGCTATTGAGAAAGATATCAGGGTCCTTCAGGTCAGTAAGCTGATTAAAGGCAGTGATTTAAGGTTGAATGATGTGACAACGGCAACACGTGCAGTTACTCATCATCTGGCTGAAAAGGTTCATTCAGCAGGGTTTGACGGAATGGAGTTTCCGTCAAATGTCACCGGTGACCCATGCCTTGTTCTATGGCATGACGATCCAGCCGGAACCGGGCTGGCGACAACCCGGAGCCAGACAAGTCTCAGTCAGTTTGAATATCAGGGTAAGGAAGCGGCGGATATTCTTGTTTATGAACTGGGAATTCCTGTTGAGGAATAACTGATAAAGGGGGGGCAAGCACCCCCTTTCATTAAACTGCGTTCTGTGTGCCGTAATTGCGAGCCAGCCGGCGTAATTCATTCATCACTTTTTCATCCGGATTGCCTTTCAGAACGTCGGCGACGGTAAACGTACGTCCTGCAGGTTTCAGGCCATCCAGGACAGTATTTCTCTGTTCCATAAAGAAAGAATATTTCATTCTGTCACTGAAGCTGCTCAGCATAGGCAGCAGTTCGGCCACACCCCGGAGCACACCTTTATCCGAGGTCTCTTCCTCATCAGTGAACTGAAACACCGGGTAATAAAACTCACCGTCAATATCAAGGGCAAGTAACTGATCGGTATCTTTCCAGGTTTTAACAGTGGGTTTACTCTTGCCCACCATTTCTGCAGCTTTAGCTGAGTTGTAAACCCCGCCGTCATTCTCCAGCGTCTGAAGGAAAAGGGCCTTACTGTGTAAACGTCGCTGCTGACGTTTTTTTTCCGGCGTCAGGCTGTTAACCGCACGATTTTCAAGAAACTTCAGGATGGTATCCATGGTAAAAATCGCGTCGGTCTTCCCCATGCTCTCAGGATCAATCGGTGTTTTCCCTGACCGGACTTCCTCTGCCAGATCCTGAAAAAAATTCTGAAGACGCTCTGCAGCAATGCTGTTGCCCATAAAATTATGCATAGTGGAGGAACGATCATTACCGTTTCGTTTTTGGGTTGGTGTGTTCATAAAACCTCCTTTTCGATTTCATGCCTTACATATTACGATAAATCGTTAAGTTGTGCAAGTTTTGTTCTTGCTCCGCTTTTATAGTTTTTAGCTATTAATCTATGTGCTTTTTTTGTTTTTACTTATCACATCATTTTCAGATCCGAGTTCTGGTGTCCCGGATCTTTCCTTTCTGTCCGGTTGTCGCTCCCGCTAAAAACACATCATGTGGTATCTTCGGTGATGCTAGAGCCCACGCATGTTGTGTTTACCCCTTCTCCCCTGACCTACCGCGCAGGGGCGAAAAAGGGCGCTTTGCGCCTTTCGGCGCCGTGGTACACTTCCGGAAAATCGTTAAATGCAAAAAAATCGGATCATGCCGGGACGGGTATCCGGTAATTGCGCTATGTGGTTATATTCCAGTTAACGATAACTGACGTGATCTTTTCTATAGCTAATAACTATTATTCGTATTATCAATATAGTGATGATAAGGACAGAAATTATATGGAGTTTCCTGAACTGTTGGGCATGGTCTGGGATGAAAGGGATGACAATGTCCTGTGGTTCTACCGGACGAGCCAGCCTACCGATGATGACGCTGTGTCTATGACCTTACTGTTGTTGTTGGACGACGCCGGAGAGGAAGTGGCCCGGCGCCTTTACGCCCCGGGCAGTAATGGATGGAAAATGACCGACTATCCCCGAGATCCTCCTCTGTTCCCCCTGCCGACAAGTGCGATGGCACTTGATCTCTCGGATGAAGAACTGGTGTGTTGGCATATGTCGTTACTGGATAGTGAGTTCGAGTGTCCGGATCTTCGTCCTGCTTGGCTCAATTAGAGACTGTGAGCCTTATGCCGGGCGCATAGCCTGTCGGGTTATGTTAAGGGGCAATTGTTGCCGTTTGAGCCAGGCCGTTATATGGCAACCAGGGCTGACGGGATTTATCATTTATAGAGTCATACAGAGAGGGACTGGCGTTATGGGAAGCATGAAAGACCTGATGCTGGATATTGAAGCGGAACGATTTGATGAATGGCTTGCGGAAAATTACCCGGATGTTGTCCCCGACTCTGAAGAATGGGAGCATGCCGCGAACCTGTACTACTGGGAGCAGGAGGCGCTTGCCGATCAGGCTCAGTGGGATCATGAACACGGGCTGTTTGTGGCTTCCCTGAACAATGTTCATCAGCGTTACCTGCACGCAAATCAGGAGCTGAAGAAGTTATATGCCCTGCTCGATAAAGAGCAGCCTGAACTGGTGTACAGGATGTCGTTCGTCCATGCCGTGACGGTGATGGAGGCGTACCTGATGTACTGCGCCAGGGCCCTGCTGGAACATGACTGGCCTCTCAAACGGTTTCTTGATGAGTTCTACCTGAAATCCGCACCACGGGTAAGTAATAAAGAGAAACTCGCGGCGCGCACAATGGATATTGACCTGTTCAGGCCAGCGGCTCGGAATTATGTTTCCCGAATGACGCTTCATAATGTTAAAACCATTGAGCGCTATTTCGGGACCGTGCTGCACATCCCACCCATCTGGCCGGTTAAGCCGCTGGGCATCATCGCAGACTGGCGAAACGACCTGGTGCACCGTAACGGCGTGGATGAACAGGATGTGCCAATAACGATATCCGCGCAGCAGCTACAGAATGCCCTGCAGAGAGTCTCTGACCTTATAGAGGCTGCACACCAGTCCCTGCGCCTGGAAGTGGGCTATTTCGGAAACTTGCGTAATGAGGAAAACCGGGAAATTATAGCGTCAGCACTGAACATACCTCCAGCCGGAGAGGCCTCCTGATGACCGGGCTCGTTACCCTGGGGCAGCAGCCAGGAACTGCAGCTCAGCTGCCAGTGTCCATCGACTACCCGGCTGCGCTGGCGCTGCGCCAGATGGCACTGGTACAGGACGAACTGCCGAAGTACCTGCTGGCTCCGGAGGTGAGCGCCCTGCTCCACTATGTGCCGGATCTGCACCGCAAGATGTTGCTGGCTACGCTGTGGAATACCGGCGCCCGGATTAACGAAGCGCTGGCGCTGACAAGGGGGGATTTTTCGCTGGCACCGCCCTACCCGTTCGCGCAGTTGGCCACGCTCAAGCAGCGGGCAGAGAAGGCCGCGCGAACCGCAGGCCGGCTCCCGGCCGGCAGCTCGGCACACCGCCTGGTGCCGCTGTCTGATCCGCAGTACGTCGCGCAATTGCAGACCATGGTGGCCACGCTGAAAATTCCACTGGAGCGACGCAACAAGCAAAACGGTAAAATGGAGAAGGCGCGTATCTGGGAAATCACCGACCGGACGGTGCGGACTTGGCTGTACGAAGCAGTAGAAGCAGCTGCCGCCGACGGCGTGACGTTCTCCGTACCTGTGACACCACACACGTTCCGCCACTCTTACGCCATGCACATGCTGTATGCGGGTATTCCTCTCAAGGTGCTGCAAAGCCTGATGGGCCATAAGTCAGTGAGTTCGACGGAGGTGTACACGAAGGTGTTTGCGCTCGACGTGGCTGCACGGCATCGTGTTCAGTTTCAGATGCCGGAACTTGACGCCATTGCCATGCTGAAGAGGAACCTAATCTTGTAGGCTATCTTTAATCCCTCACTGGTGCCAGGCACGCTGATGCTAGGCTGAATACCAGGGTGTATTGAAGTGCTTTCATTTTTAATGATACATATTATGTACACTTTTTGTATCTAAATGGGATTTTTTTGGGTATATATTGGTGTTTGTGCTATTTTGTACTTATTGGGTATTTATTATGTACATTTTATGGATGTTTAAGATATGAAAAAGGCATTAAATCCATACACTGGAATGATAGTTGCTGTTGGGATTAAAAAGGGTGGTACAGGGAAGTCGATGATTGCTCTGAATATTGCGCCTGAGATTAACCCTGATGTGTTTTACGATACGGATGACACTTCATCTATTTCTACATTCAATTCTTTCAGGCCAGAGGGCAAGCGTTGGAACGTCATTCGTCTTACAGATGATATGGAAGGCGTTACCAACCGATTCATTACTGAGCTAGTAGCAGCAAAAGAGCAGGGTAAAACCGTTCTTGTTGATTGTGGCGGCTTTGACTCAGCGCTGACACGTGCTGCTGTTGGTGCGGCAGATCTGATTATCTCCCCATTTATTGACGATCCTTCGGAGATTCTTGGACTGCAAAAGTTCAGTGAAGTACTGGAGCAGATCTCAAAGGATATGGGCGAGAAGAAAATAGCCCATGTTCTTTTAAACAAGGTTCATCCCCAGCGTACCAATTTTACAGATGTTGATACATTCATAAGCCAGTTCGATAACCTTGTTCGCTTTGATACGGCTATTCCTACAGACAAGACTCTTCCGGCTAGATTTGGTGAAGGGATGGGGATTGTTGAACTGGTTGCGACTCGCCATGGCCGAGCTGGAAATGCAATGCGATCACTGTTCCTTGATATGAGAACAGCTATCGAAAAAGTATGATTTAAGCATGTTTTCGATACTAAAAATGTACATATTTTGTATTTAAAAGGTTTATTATGTCTACTACCAAAAAAAACCTATTCAACCGCCTTACTGAGGCGTCAAAGAACGCTCCCTTGCAAGAAAGCGCAGGCGGTGATGTGAAGAAACGCATTCTTCAGGAACAGGAGACTCCAGTACCTGCGGTAAAGAAAACGAAGGTTGGCAGAAAGCCTAAGAATTTGCAGATACCGGAAGACCTGTGGGAGGCATACGATTGGCTTAAAGAAAACAATACAACCAGCCTGCTTATGACTCCTTACATCCTGGAAGCTTTCCGGGAAAAACTGGCAAAAGACGGGGCCTTTGATAAAAATAAATAAAATACCTTATTGATACACTAAAAATACTTTTTATGTACATATTAGGTATTCTTTTTGTATTAATTAAGTACGGCATTCGGTATATCCTTCCAGCGTGTAGTGTAAGCCGGTGACAACATCTCTCGTTTCATTTGCCATTCTGGGGCGATCCCTCGCCCCGCAAACCAAACTTTTCCCAACCCCGAATGGTTGATGCTGTCGAGTACTTTCATCAGCTCATCGCTTCGCGGAGAGGGCTGCACGTCGTCAAACAGGTTCAACTGTGAGACACCCGTTGGTGTAAAATCATTGAGCATGATTCCAGCTTTGGCATAGCGATATCCATCCTGCCAGATGCGCTCCAGACATTTCATAGCAGCGGCGATGATATCCCTGGTATCACGCATTGGCGTTGCCAGCTTCTCACTGGCCATGTTGCTGTAATATGGTTCGTTGACGGCAAAGGGCGACGTTTTTATAAACACCGCAATATGCTTGCAGTATTGGTGCTCTTCGCGCAGCTTCTCAGCAGCGCGTTCTGCATACTGGCAAATAGCCTGGTGCATGGCCACTTGTGTGGTGACCCTTTCGCTAAAAGAACGGCTGCAGACAATCTGCTGCTTCGCCGGAGGCGCTTCTTCCAGGCTGATGCAACTTTCTCCATTCAACTCTCGGACCGTTCGTTCCAGCACGACATTGAAGTTCTTTCGGATGAATGTTGGGTTCGCCTGTGCTAGTTGCAGGGCCGTTGTGATCCCCATAGTGGCCAGCCTCTTCGAAATGCGGCGGCCGACGCCCCAGACCTCCTCGACAGGTTGCAGTGAAAGCAGTTTTTCAGTTCGTCTACGGTTGCCGGGAGTCAGCGCAAGCACGCCTCCAAACTGGGCCCATTCCTTTGAAGCCCACTGTGCTGATTTTGCTAGCGTTTTTGTTGGACCCATTCCTACGCCGATCGTTAAACCTGTACCATTCTGGACGTGACCACGCAACTGCCTGCCAAAATCCTCAAAATTCATGCAGTTGTCGATACCTCGGATATCAAGGAACATTTCATCAATACTGTACTGCTCGACACGTGCTGCCAGCTCCTCGATATGAGCCATGACTCTGTTAGACATACTCGCATATAGTTCATAATTACTTGAAAAAACATAAATTTTTCCAGATATACAGGTTTTTTTTAGCTGGAACCATGGTACCCCCATTTTGATACCGAGCTGTTTTGCTTCCTTCGAACGGGCAATCACGCAGCCATCGTTATTGCTGAGTACGATCACTGGCTTATCCCTCAGGTCCGGACGGAACACTTTCTCACAGCTGGCGTAGAAGCTGTTGACGTCGGCGAGAGCAAACATTAGTTGCAACTCCGTGTTTTATGGACGAAGGCCGTAACCACTCCAAATATCTGCAACTGCTCCGGGTCAGGATACAGGGTGGGATATGCAGGGTTCATAGCTTGGAGGGCTGGGTGGGGGGTAAGCAGCAGGCGCTTCACAGTGAATTCGCCCTCCAGTTCGGCGATCACTATATCCCCATGCTGCGCTCGTTCGGCTTTATCAACAATAAGCAGATCACCACTGTGAAGCCCAATATCGGACATAGATTCGCCGATGGCCCTGACGAAGTACGTTGAACTGCGCCGCTGAATACAGTAATCGTTCAAATCAAGCTCGCTTTCCATGTAGTCCTGGGCCGGTGATGGAAACCCACAGGGAACTCTGTCAGTGAATAGCGGTAATGCGAGCATATCCGGTTCCTCTGCTGCTTTTATAAACTGTATTGATGTCATTTTGCTCACCTATTCACTGTATTTATATACAGTCATTATTTTGGGGATTTTTAGATAAAGCAAGATGTAGCAGCAGTGTTTATTTCAATACTCTGTTTCAACGAGAAAAATAGTGAGGTTCAGAGGACTATTGCAAGCGCTGTCTGTGCGCTTTTAGTTCTCAAATTATTCTCAAATTGTTCTCATTTTCGCTTGATTAACACCTTCAATGCAGTACAATTCATATTGTTCTCAATTTATTCTCAAATTATTCTCGTGACGACAAAGGTGGGTACAATGAAAGTCTTTATTGATGATGGTTCAACCAATATCAAATTGCAGTGGGATGAGAAGGGCGTGACTAAACAGTCCATCAGCCCTAACAGTTTTAAGCGTGAATGGGCTGTTGCGTTTGGTGCCCAGCAGGCGTTTAACTATATCCTCAATGGAGAGCATTATTCCTTTGATGCCATCAGCCCTGACGCAGTTGTAACGACGAATGTGGCCTGGCAATACAGTGACGTGAATGTCATTGCTGTTCACCATGCCTTGCTTACTTCCGGCATTTCTCCTCAGGAAGTAGACATTATCGTTACTCTGCCCCTGGCTGAGTATTACGATAAAAACAACCAGCCAAACGAAGCCAATATTAAGCGTAAGGTGGATAACCTTTTACGTCCGGTCGAGCTGAATGGCGGCAGTACATTTACTATCCGCCAAGTCGATGTGATGCCTGAATCTATCCCGGCCGGCTTTGAGGTGGTGAAGAATCTCGATGAGCTGGACTCTTTACTGATTATTGATCTGGGGGGAACAACGCTGGATATTTCTCAGGTTATGGGAAAAATGCGTGGAATTTCCCGTATTTTTGGTGATTCCTCACTGGGGGTATCGCTGATTACCGGAGCCGTGAAGGATGCTCTCTCGCTGGCTAGAACTAAGGGGAGCAGTTATCTTGCAGACGACATTATCATTCACCGCAACGACGTTGAGTATTTGGCGTCCCGCATCAATGACACCTCCCGCATAGCTCTTGTCCGGGAAGCCATAGAAGGTGCACATACCAAACTGGTGAATCGCGTGATTGATGCAGTAAGCCGCTTTGAGGGATACTCTCATGTGATGGTCATCGGAGGTGGTGCGGAACTCATTTCAGATGCCGTCAGAAAACACTGTGCGGTCAGGGAAGGGCGTTTCTACAAAACCAGCTCGTCTCAGTTCGACCTTGTTAACGGCATGTACCTCATCGGATAATCAATATGGATACGCGACGCAAAATAACGTTTTACCTGAATCCTGAAACCAATGAAGCGGACCGTTTTGTCTGCCAGAAAACAGACGAAACCCCTCAGGGAGACAGGGGACGTTTGTGGCGTGCGGCGTTGCTGACCGGTTTTGCTTTTGGCAAGCAGGATGAACGGCTACCATATTTATTCAGCGAATTGCTGAATAACAACACCTCGTTTGATGATCTGCTTCAGTTACTGAAAACAGTTTATCCGCGAGAAACGGAAGCGCTGTTGCAGGGACAGGGCAGGGGAGCGACGGTCTTACCAGCCGTACCTGCACCCGATCCCGTTTCTTCGGATGAAGAAACCCGGGCCAATGCCCGGGGGTTATTCGGGACCTCGAATAATGGATAAGGTTAGGGATCATGGCCGGGAAGTCCGTCAGTTTTTGAAGGCTGCTCGTGAACTGCAGGCCCTGGGGCTGATAGAGGATGTCGAAAATAAGACGTTGGCAGCCCTTCAGGGTGAGCTTGTCAACCGTTCTTCTCTTGGTGCGGGTTTTAAGCAGAACTATCCAAGACATGGTGCGCGCTGGGAAGAAGACGAAAAAGAAAAACTGGTCGCACTGGCTCAAGCTGGCATGCTCGATGTCGATGCTTTTGCTCAGGAATACCAGCGTCGTCCAGAATCAGTTATTACTTACATGGTGCGTCTTGGTTTGTTGGATAAAACCCACGATCCGCGCTGACACTGCCAGACTATGAATTGGCGGCGAATCTGTCCGCCCCCCTTATTGAGTCAACCTTCACTCCATCGTCAGCAGTTACTCCCTCCCTCCGCTTAACAGTCGCACCGTGCCGGAAAAATTCAAGCCGCCGGCTGCTGTGCCCGTTCGCATTCCTTCCCCCTGGTCAGTCATTTGCGCTGCGGCCTTGCGTCCGGAGCTGGATTTTTTCCCTGCTCATCAGTTGAGTGCTGTTAGCCCGTGGTGTGGTTTCATCAAAAAGGATGTCGCTGCGCTCAGTTTTCCTCGCCGCCTGACGGCGGAAAATAATTCACCTGAATCTTCATCACCACCTGTTAAATCACACCTGCAGCCCGATGACATATTGGCAGCCCCCGCTGATGGCGTGGCGGCGGGCTGTGCCCGTCCTTCAAGCCGCTTTCGCGGCATATCCTCGCCGGCGATACGGCCCCCGACTCGGTATTCCACGGTCGGCCTGACACGCGGCGGTGCCTGCCTGCCATGACATCGGGCAGCAGGGAACGGTGGCCGTACCGGCCTCCTCCTGCACCCCTCGAATGGCGAGGTATTCCTTATGTCCCGATATATCCTGGGTGATTCCGTGCAGGTGATGGCCGACTTTCCGTCAAACAGCATTGACTTTGTGCTGACCGATCCCCCTTATCTGGTCGGCTATACCGACCGCAGCGGTCGCAGCATTGCCAACGACAAAAATGATGAATGGGTGCGGCCGGCGTTCCGTGAAATGTTCCGGGTGCTCAAGCCTGACAGTCTGGCGGTGAGTTTCTACGGCTGGAACCGGGTAGACACCTTTATGGCCGCCTGGAAACAGGCCGGGTTCCGCGTCGTCGGGCATATGGTGTTTACCAAACCCTACGCCTCCAAATCGGCCTTTGTCGGCTACCAGCATGAGTGTGCCTACATTTTGGCGAAAGGGCGCCCGGCATTGCCGGCGCAACCGCGCTCTGATGTGCAGCCCTGGGAATACACCGGCAATCGTCACCACCCGACTGAAAAGCCGGTTTCCATTCTGCAACCGTTGATTGAGTCGTTCACTCAGCCCAGCGCGATTGTCCTCGATCCCTTTGCTGGCTCAGGTTCGACTTGTGTCGCCGCCGATCAGGCCGGGCGGCGCTATATCGGCATCGAGCTTTTGGCGCAGTACCACACCATCGGTCAGCAGCGGTTGCATCGCCTGCGCGCCCAGTACGCAGCATAATAAAGGGAAATCAACGATGAACTACACCGGGAATGAAGACCTGCGCGCCGCAATTGCGGCACTGTCCAACGACATGTGTGAGATGCACCTGCGGCTGCGCGAGCTGGTCAGCGTGTATTTCTGGAACAGCGAGGTGTTGGCTGAATGCCTGGCCGGTCAGATCCTGCGGGACGCGCACGATCGTTACGTCGAAATCTATCAGGCTATCAACGAACTGGATCACCATTTCAAAGATTGAACCGCAGGCATTATGCAGCCGGGCAGGGAAACCTGCCCGGGTTGCCTCGCTGTAAGCCTGCGGACGCCAGGGCGCATCGAACGCCCCGCGTCCGTAGAACCGCCACGCGGCACTTGCCGGCGATGCCGGCGCCGCAAAGGACGCTGGCTGGGCCTGCCTACACCTCTCTAAATCTTTTCCCTTTGCGGCCCCGGCGTAGTGACGGCCTGTGCCGTACCCAAACGCTAGTCCGGCACGGTCGGGCTGCAAGGGTACGCTTCGCCGCCTCCTCACCCGTTCGCACCCGTTACGGCGCATTCAGCCCGCAACGGGCTTGCGCTGCGGCTTGCGGTGGCGCCCCTGCCTCCCTCCCTCGGGGCCGGCCTTTCGAATGGGTACGGCACCGGCCGGTGTCGCGAACCCTGAAACTCTGGAGGTAGTCCCATGCAACATGCTCATTCCGTCACGCTGCAAGTCTGTGAATCCGATCGTCTGTCGTTTCTGCCGGATCTGTTTGGCGAGGATTTTTTGCCCGCTGAAATGCAGGTGTATTCCCTCGCCGATCGCTATCTGCCGCAGTACACCGGCGGGTTTTGGCACTTCATCCGTTTACCGGAGGGGGGCGGCTATATGGCACCTGACAGCGATCGTGTGCACCTGATCAACGCTGATAACTGGTTTGACAAGACCCTCAGCGGTGACGCCGCCGGTATCGTGTTGACGGCACTGGCCATCAATCGCCGCTGTTGGTTGCATCACGATCGGGGCAATGCCGGACTGGTGAAGTTGCTTATGCAGCGGGAAGAGCAGCTTTGGCGCTATATCGAGACGCACCCGGAACGCGCCGACATCTGCCGCGCGCTGGACTGACAGGGATTTGAATACGGGCGGCTATGCCGCCCCTCATTAAAGAAGGAGGGTGAATTATGTTTGGCAGCGTGAAAGACGTGTGTGCGGAATTATTCCGTGAGTATGGCAGCGACGAACCTATTACCGTGCTGATATGGGACGCACACGCCGTGCGTTACTTTGCACAGGAGTGGAACCCTAACGACGGCGATGTGCTGGCAATACTGGAAACCATTGGCTGCTCTGATATTGAAGACTATCAGCGGTACGGTATCAATCAACAATACATTCAGGATGCAATAACGAAAATCGCCGATAGTCGCAGCCGGACTCGACAGGTCGAGGTGAGCGCCAGCGCACTGGAAACCGTGTTGGAACTGGCCGCGATTACTATAGATATAGACGACCCGGAAAGTTGGGATGAAGACACATCCAGGGGACAATGTGCTATCGAGGCGTTGCGGGCCGCGTTACATCCCTAGGTTATCACCACAAAGGGCCGTCAGAGCGGCGGCCTGCTTGCCCTGTGTACTTTGGCCGCGCGGAAAAACCTTGCCAGCCGCCTTCGGCGTCAGGCTACCGAAGGTGGCGGCTGCGCCGCCCTCTTTCGCTGCTGTGCGTGGGGCTGTTTAGGTGGATTGGGCATGACGGTTTATCGTCCTGGTCGAGTGATGCTTCCTGTTTCTGCATTTTTGGTTATGGGGCTTTGTACTGAGTGGATACCGGTATCGGGCGTCCGGGCGGGCTGTCGTGCTGCGCATGGCGCCGGCACACCGTCGCCCCCCTGCGGGCTTCCATCCCATGACGCAACGACACGCTTGCAGCGGCCACAGGCCGCGCCGCTCAGGGAAAACCGCGTAGCCGGTCGTTCCGTCCACGCTTTAAGGCCGCCCCAACGTTCGCTGTCGCGCCCGTTGTGTCGGGTTGATCCCTATTCAATCGGCCGGGTTGCATTAGCCGCAGTCAGTCTTCCCGCCGCAACTGATAACAGCACAACGCCTCGCTGAAACGGCAAGGGGTATATGAACTCCGTCAAAAACTTTTCCCTCCCTCCGGTCTTAAAAACTTTTTGTCTCCGCCCCTTGCCGCCGCTCCTCGCCGTGCTGGATCAGTTTTATTGCGACGGCGAATACTCACAGCGGCATCAGTTTTCAACCCACGGAGGATTTCAACATGGCTCAACAAAACGTCAACGACGCGACAACGAAGCCTACAGCAGCATCAGCACAGACCAACTGCGATCTGACCGTACCACAAGTGTATGACCTGTTTTGTTTCGTGAAGGCGGTTTGTGGCCGTTCGACTGGCACCAGTGAGCCTCCGGTTGTTCCGGCAGGGGCGGTGGAGGTTTACGCGGATTTTGGGGATTTCGACACCATCGCGGTCTGGATCGTCAACGGCTGGCCGGTTGCGGCCAGTGATCAGATGACCCTGACCCACTGGAGCCTGAATTTCAGGCGATAAAAAAGCAGCGTTTCCGCTGCTTTCTCACCGTCAGTCCTGACGCCATCGGGACTGGCACAACAGCAATAACATTGAAGGAGCTATCACATGTCAACTATCGAGTCTAAAGCACCAGCCACGGCCAAAGCAACCCGCACGGCCAAATCCGCGACGAAGAAAAGCGTCGTTGCGGAAAATATCGAAGCGGCACTGGCAAAAGCCGTGCGCAAAACGGCCACGCTCGGCCAGTTGGAACTGGACGGCCTGAACGTGCGCAAGAAAAAAACCTCACAGGCATCGATCGAAGGACTGGCCGCCAGTATCCGCTCGGTCGGGTTGTTGCAGAACCTGATTGTCTTCGAGATGGAGGACGGTCAGTTTGGCGTAGCCGCCGGTGAGCGGCGCACGCTGGCGTTGCGGTGGTTGATGGGGCGTGAAGACGACGCCGACAAGACTACGCCGGACGGCATCGTCAATGCGGGTTACGCGGTTGATGTACTGATCGTCAGCAAGGAGATGGCGCGCATCATTTCCCTGACGGAAAACAGCCAGCGCGAGCAGATGCACCCGGCTGATCAGGTCTTCGCTTTCCGTGAAATGTCGGCAGAAGGGCGTGCTCCTGCACAGATTGGCGGCCTGCTGGGCTTCAGCACCAAGCACGTTCAAAAATGCCTGAGGCTGGCGACGATGGCACCGGCACTGCTCGATGCGCTGGCCGACGACAAAATCACACTCGACCAGCTGCAAGCGCTGTCGGCAACCGAAGATCATCAACGTCAATGTGACGTGTGGATCAACGCGCACGGCTGGGCGGCCGCGCCGCAGCACCTGCGCGAGGCCGTGCTGACAGACGAAGTCTCGGCCAAAGACAACAGCCAACTGGCGTTCGTCGGGCGCGAAGCCTACGAGTCGGCTGGCGGCACCTTCAAATTCGATCTGTTTACCGACGAAGGTTTTTTGACCGAACCGGCGTTGCTGGAGCGTCTTACCCGCGAAAAACTGCACGCACTGGCGCAGCAGGTTGCCGAGTCCGAGGGTTGGAGCTGGGCGGAAGGCCGCATTTCGGCCATTAAAACGTGGGGTGAAGATGCTGAGCTGTACCGTGAGATGGCTGAACCGCTGCCGGAATTCACAGGCGACGAACAGGCCGAGATCACCCGGTTGAAAGCGCGGTTTGCTGCGCTGGAAGCGGCATTCGAAGAAGCGGATGCCGATACTGATACTGACGTGATGATTGCCGAAAGCGACGCTGTTCAGGCCGATATTGAGCGGCTCACCGAACAGGCGACTATCCGGTCATGGCCGCAGGCGATGCGCAGTACTGGCGGGGTAATGGTGTCTCTGCGTGGCGGGGACGTGGTTTACCAGCGCGGTATCGTGTTACGTGCGAGCGAAGCGACAACCGCGCCTGCCGGAGATGACAACGGTGACGGGACAGTGACGACCACGGAAACCGCACCGAAAACCAAGGAGAAAGGGCTGTCAGCGGCGTTGATCACCTGCCTGTCGGCAGAGCGCTCGCTGGCGGTGATGGGTGCGCTGGTCGAGAACCCGACTGTCGCGCTGGCACTGCACACCCACACACTGGCCGTGAAGGTGTTCGGCTCACGCTACGCCGGTTCGCTGCTCAAAACCGACCTGACACCCAAACGCGCGGAACTGCTGACCAAAGCTCCGACAGCGGAAGGAAGCTGCGCCGATCGCCAACTGGGCGAGCTGCACGCGCAGTGGGAGGCCAAATTGCCGCCGGAGTGGAATACCGATTTCACATGGTTGCTGACGTGGGAACAGGCCGACGTCGTGGCGCTGCTGGCGTACTGCGTCGGCCAGTCTCTCGATGCCATCCAGTTGTGGCCTGCGAGGGATGGCAAAGTTGGCGGTGAACTGACGGCACTCGAGCATGCGCTGGATTTCAATCTGCGCGAGTGGTGGCAACCGACCAAGGCCAATTACTTTGGCCGTATCAGTAAAGAGCTCATGAGCGATGCGCTGGTTGATGCCGGAAAAGTGGCGCAGGCGGCCTCGGTGCTCAAGATGAAGAAGGGCGACGCCGCGCAGCTGGCCGAGGACGAACTGAGCGCCAGCGGCTGGGTGCCTGATTGCCTGCTGCCCGCTAGCGATGAAGCTGATGCTGCTGACGATATTGCCCATCCTGATAACGTTGCTGCCTGACCGGAGGTGCCGCCCTTTGGGCGGCAATAACATCATGAAAAAATTGAACCTTGAGCAGTTGATGAGCATGAGTCCGCTCGATCTGGAGCAGTACCGTGAGCAGGGTATGGAGTACCGAGTGATGCTCAATTGTGCCGTACTGAGTCAGTTGACGGTGCCGGAAGGCTGGCGGGTCAATGCGGAAGAAGGCTGTGAATTTTGCGGGCGGGTGCCGGTCGTGTGTCGTATAAGCCCGGCAGGCGATGAGGCCACGGCGGTGTATCTGTGCAGCGCGGGAGCCGATGTTCCGGGTTGGTCGATGATACTTCCCTTTGACGATGGTCAGTCTCAGGCGTGGTTGTACCTGGATGATACCTATACACCGGCGATCGTTAATCGCGTACTGACGACTGTTGCCGTGTATTACCGGCAGGGGTTCTGGCGACCGGAGAAACTGGCAGTTGCACTGCGGATGGGAGGACATTGCCTGTGATCCCGAACCATATGGCTCTGGTGCCGTGGCACCCCTACCGGCAGGCGGTATGGTTTGCCATTGCTCAGGTTGAGGCCCGTCGCGAGACGGGCAGACGGCAGGCTGTCTATGCCTATGCCAACGCCTTTTTTCGTCAACTGACCGGACGCTCCACTATTTCAGCCAAGGACATGCGTATGATCGACATTACCTACCGCCCCGGCGATCGCCATCGGACTTCCTGTTTGGAAGACTATGTCGATGCGTTGAATACATTGATTGCCAGCCGGGGCGAGCAGTGTTATTCCCCGCTGCCCGGTGATACGCGAGATACGCTGTTCCCCGAGGTCAGCCGCCGCCGTCGGCAGCGTTTTGAGCACAAACTGGCGATGAAACAGACCCGGCAACAACGGCTAGAAAAACAGGTGAAGTGGCATAAGCGACGCCGCTATCAGGTCAGGCTGGCACAGGCGGAGATTGAGCTGGCGTTTGTGGCCCCGGGCGATCACGAGGATTGGTTAAAACGCTGGCAACAGCAGGGGATCGAAGAGTTTGACCTGAGTAACATGGTCTTTGCGTGGACGACGCGTTTCCCCTGTCTGGCCGAGCTGGATCGCTACCATTGGGCTGCGATGCCGTTTTGGGAGGCGCGGTTACAGGTAGGTCAGATCAGCGCCGTGTTGCCAGGGGCGGCCCGATCGGATAACCGTGCGCGTATTCCCAATCGCTTGGTGTGCCGATAAAACCGAACGTCAAGCTGCGGTGGCTTCGCCACTGCGGCTATGACGTCGCCATGCCTGATATGTATTAGCTCAGATTTGATCAGACAGTTTTCACTGGCACTACACAATCAAATCTGACAGTCTGCTTTGAGCGAACAGCTGACGTATGTATTTATGAAAACAACAAAGCTTAAATCTCTGGATTAAGTAAAGAACTTTAATTCCGATCTACACGTGTTGTTCACTGGACATTTATTCCGAATGTGCCGGAACGTCCACGCAGTACCGCGCGATTTGCGTAGGGCGGGAGCACTCTGTACGGCGGGGATGGGCGCGAAGGTACCAGAGTGGTGCGCCGGTCAGCGGGGCACCAGATGTAGATTATCCACAGAAGCGGGGATAAGGGCGGGATAACTGGACAGAATTACTTGAACGTCAAAATGGAAGGTCAAAAAGACCAAGATCTGGAGATAGGTTGCCGATATACTGTTTTTGAACATCCAATTCGCAAAAGGTGCTTGATATGACGAGAGTAAAACTTCGAAACGAACCAGAAAAAACGGGTAACTACAATATCGACACCTGCCGGTATATCTATCGTGTATTAATGGAATCGGGGATTTCACCTGTTTATGATTATGCTCGTGATTTAATCGCAGTATCAAAATACTCTCATCCAGATGAAATATCCGACCCTGTCGATGCTAATCACATGACTCAGATTTTTCGTCTTATAGCTGAATCCCACAACATAGAAAACTAAGCCTCACCCCTTTGATAAAGCCATGAAAGATTTTTTTTGGTGGGCGATGGGCAGAATTACCTGTGTGTCCAATGAAGAAAGGAATTAAGATAATAGGGTTCCGGTGCTTGGATCAAGCTCGAATGCAGACACCGGAGGACCAGTGACGACACCCGAAAAATTTATCGCAACATGCCCCAGCAGGAACTAATCAGATTGAATAAAATTTTAGTGGTATGTATCTCGACAGCACTATTAGTAAGCTGCAATAAATCCGATGAACAAACGATCTCTGAGGCTAAAAAAGCCGTGCAGACCAAAGTGGAGAATGATTATGGCAGGAATATGTGCGCTTCAGCAAAAATTCTGGCTCGCGTAAGCAGTGAAAGTGATGTTTTAGAAAACTGCGATAGAGACTTTAAACCTTCTGCTGGACTGACATTTTCCAATGTTAGGGTTTATCATCATAAAGATAGC
Organism: Serratia sp. CoH_122_TC_1; assembly: GCF_058191755.1. Lineage (NCBI taxonomy): Bacteria > Pseudomonadati > Pseudomonadota > Gammaproteobacteria > Enterobacterales > Yersiniaceae > Serratia > Serratia sp. CoH_122_TC_1. The sequence continues at coordinate 233 of NZ_JBXWLA010000021.1, read as the reverse complement.
GCCGCTGTATGCGGTATTGTCTCTGGCCGAACAGATATAAGTCGTATCGGGGCTAGATTTGTTTATTATGTCGAAAGTGGTAATACCTATGTATTTATGCAGACGTCAAAATACCGCTCCACCCCTGCCAGTAAAAAATCAGTAAACCTCGTGAGAGAAATGGTAAACGCTGACATTGCCGAAAGATGTCAATAGATATGCAGATGTAGCTACGTGAATAAAACAAAGTCTCT
>NZ_JBXWLA010000020.1:0-123450 GCF_058191755.1 Serratia sp. CoH_122_TC_1 | reverse complement strand
TGTCGTAGCCGACCCGCCCGACAACGCAGGTGCAGGAGGACAAATCTGCCGGGAGCAGATTTGAACGCTGCTTGCAGCGGCCCCGAAGGGGCGAGGTCCTGGACGGGCAGAGTAATTACCGCGCTTACGGCCCCTTGCTCGGTCGAGGCGCATGAGTCTCATGGTGCCTTGTGCGTTTATCGACCGAAAAAAACGCTGAGCTTGCTAAAAACACCTTAACCGATCCCGCATTCCGCGCTCGGGTATAATCTGTTCCTCTCCAAGAGGGGAGGGGCTGTTTCTTTCTCTCTTCCATGTGATATTTTTACGCCCCGAGTGAAATTTCCTGCCTTTAGGTAATATTCTTATTATCCTGCACTGATTTTTCCTTTGTTTATAGATGCATCTCTCAGGTTCTGTTTTTTTTGGTCAATGATGAGCTGAAATGTCATTGAAGGATATTGTTCATTTTCCTGTCTGAATCCTTACAAAGAAAATGTGCGTGTAATGAGGTTTGTCAGGATAATGAAACCTGCATTTTTTCATTATTCGAGACGTGTGTCACCAAGTTGGCAATATGCCTTTGTATTTGGTGCTATATTTAGTTCAATACAATGTAAAGGATTAAATCAGATAACTCTCATTCTGTTTTCGTAGGCTTTTTGTAGGCTATCTGACAATCAGATTAAGCGGAAAAGCAGGTGATACTTTCTGACGTTATTATGAAATTTCACAATTTCATGTAATTAACAAGCAAACAACATAATTTGCTTTCTTGTTAAAAAACATGGCATTGTGTTTGTTTTGTTGCAGATTAACATGATAAGAAACCATGTTACCAACAGGGAAATAGAGACATCCAGAGAATCTAATCCTCCGTTTGAGAGAGGAAGTAAAAAATGAAATCAGCAAATTTTTATAAAAATAAACATCTGATGAATGCAACCTGTTGAGTTTACATTTAATTTCTTGAACATTTTTTCATATTTCTATACAAAGTGTGCAGGACAGGCACGCTAAGGAAATTAAAAGTGAATCTTGATAAAAGAATAAAGATTAGGAATCTAGATGTTCTGACACCGTCCAGGGAAAAATTCCGCCTGCGTTGGAAGGAGTATCAAATCCTTTCACTTCTTGTCGCCAGATCCCCAGAATTGGTTACACGTACGGAAATTATAGAAAATATATGGAAAGGAACTTACTGTTCGGATTCAACGATAAATCAAACAATTAAATCAATCCGTCAAAAGATTGGAGATACTGAGCACACCCTTATCAGAACTATTCCACGCCTGGGATATAAGGTGGAAAACAAGGCTGCTTTTCACTTTATTTCTGAAGAGGATGAATATGTCGACGACGAAATATGGAATATCAGTGATGAAACTGAAGATAATATTCAAGCGGATATTTCTGAAAGTACAAATAAAGATGATGGGGTTACCGCTGAGGAAATAGATCAACATAAGGAAGATAGGGTAACGTCTTCCCCCGTTGAAGTTCCCGAATCGCTTAAAAATGCCGCAACAATAAGAAAAAAGCCGGTCACACCCGTAGGTTTTTTCTCCGTTCCTGCCGTCAGAGTTGTGAAATACCTGTCGGTATTCGTATCCTTGCTAATTATTTCACATTTTTCATATGTTTTGGGAAATCAAACTCGGCCACCCATTATCAATGACATTCAAAACAATACGCGTGTTGTTTTGACCCTGACGTTGAACAACGCTCGGACCAATAGTCCGCAAACGTTGCTTTGCTTGTATGAAGGCGAGAGCCTGGAGCTGGCAACCATAGAATGCGTCGATCCCAAAGAAGGGCGATTGAAACAACCGGTGAAATATGAAACGTCCAGCGTTCAAGGGAGCGGTAAGATTAATCTTATATTGCCGAACAAAACCATGCAATATCAGGTTGCTTACGATGTTAAAAATTAGCGCGTAAGACGATTTCATCTTTCCCCATAATTTTACATTTTTCCAAGACTATTATTTCATTATTTGTTATTTGAAAGTGAAGAATGATTTGTCCAGTCTGGTTTCCATGATTTAGCGCGAATAAGCGTCCTGCCAAAATGCTGTGGCAGGAATAATGGAAAACCGAGCTGAGTGACAAATTATGGATAAGCGTAAAGTAGCTATCATCGGGGGTTCTGGCTTTATCGGAACGCGTCTGGTTAAACGCCTGAGTGCGCGTAACGACCTGGTGTTGACCATCGTGGATAAGAAGCAGAGCGAGCAATTTCCTGAGCTCTATCAGTTTGGCGATGTAACTCAACCCGAAACATTGCGGCAGCCCCTGGCTGGTTGTGACGCCGTGATTAATCTTGCGGCTGAACATCAGGACAATGTCGACCCTATCTCACTGTATTATCAGGTTAACGTTGATGGTGCGCGTAATGTCTGCCTGACGGCCTCCGCGTTAAATATCACGCAAATTATTTTTACTTCATCCGTGGCGGTCTACGGTTTTGTGACCAAAGAAACCGATGAAGAAGGGCTTTTTGAACCCTTTAACCATTACGGTAAGTCCAAGCTGGAGGCTGAATATGTCTACGAGGCCTGGCGCAAAGCCGACGCCAGCAACAAGTTAACCATTATCCGACCCACGGTGGTGTTTGGCGAAAACAACCGTGGCAACGTGTATAACTTGTTCCGGCAGATCGCCAGCGGCCGATTTGTGATGATTGGCAGTGGTAATAATATGAAGTCTATGGCCTATGTTGAAAATATTGCGGCCAGGCTGGAGCATGCGTTGGATCAGCAGGCGACATATCAGGTCAGTAATTATGTTGATAAACCGGACTTCACCATGAATCAGTTGGTCGACGTTATTTCGTCTTCATTAGGGCGAAATAATAAGACTATTCGCATTCCCTATTTATTTGGAATCTGCGGTGCAACGGCATTAGATATGGTGAGTAAAATAAGTCACCGTAAATTCCCTATTAGCCGCGTTCGTGTACAGAAATTCTGCGCCAGAACGCAATTTAAGAGCAGTGTACAAAGTGATTTTGTGGCGCCAGTCGATCTTGATTCGGCAATCGAAAAAACAATTAAGCACGAATTTTCCTAGAGATAACTTTCTCACGGGCAAAGGTTATTTATTTTTCGTCGCTGGCAGTCGGGGTGAATAACGTCGCCCCGACTATTGCGGCAACAGAGTGTAGTGGGACCGCATGCAATATGGGCGCGTCATGCGGCGCCTCTACAGATTAATTTTTAATAGCGCATTGGGAGCTGTAACTCAAGGGCGGTAGCGTGCTTATTCGCTGGAGGAACAATGTTATATCAACTGAGCGTGATATTTATTTTGGCACTGGTGCTGGTGATTATTGCTCGCCGCGCTGCGCTGGTCGTGGGATTAGTGGATAAGCCCAATGCGCGCAAACGCCATCAGGGGCATATTCCGCTGGTCGGTGGAATCGCCATTTATCTCAGCATTACATTTGTGACGTTCTGGCAGCCAGACTGGTTGCCACACAGCACGACCTATTTGTTGTGCGTCACCGCGTTGGTGATGCTGGGCGTGCTTGATGACCGTTTCGATCTGCCGGTGGCGCCGCGCGTCATTGTGCAGGGAGGGATCGCGCTGGCGATGATGCTGGTGGCAGGGATGCAACTTACTTCTTTCGGCTACCTGTGGGGCCATCAAGAACTGCTGTTGGGCTATGCCGCGTTACTGGTCACGCCACTGGCGGTATGGGGGGCGATCAACGCCTATAACATGGTCGATGGGATTGACGGCCAACTGGGGGCACTGTCTTGCGTTACCTTTTTGGCGTTGGCCATTTTATTCGGACTGGCAGGACACGACGAACAGGCTTTGTGGTGCCTGAGCCTGATTGCGGCGTTGGCTGCCTATCTGTTGTTCAACCTCAGCGTCTTTGGTGCGCGCAATAAAATTTTTATGGGTGACGCCGGCAGCATGGTCATTGGTTTTAGCGTGTTGTGGTTATTGGTTATCGCCACACAAGGACCGGATGCCGTCATCCGGCCGGTGACCGCGCTGTGGCTGATCGCCATTCCGCTGATGGACATGGTCACTGTGATGGTACGCCGTCTGCTGCGCCGCCAAAGCCCGTTCAAGGCGGGTCGTGATCATCTGCACCATATTTTGATGCGCCGCGGTCTCAACGCGCGGCAGGCTCTGGGGATGAGCTGCATGTTGGCGGTCACGTTGGCCTGTGTCGGCATCTGCAGTGAAGTCCTGAAACTGCCGGATTACCAAATGCTATTGGCATTTGTATTTTGTTTCTTCGGTTATTTTGCCCTGTTGCACGAACCGCGCCAGGCAAGGATTTTTACGGATAACCCTACCGCCGATCGTTAATCCTCCCACGGGCCGCAACGGTGGCCCGTTTTTCACGGTACTGTTATGAACCTTCACTTGCCTCATTTGATGCCACTGGTGCTGTCCAGCGCCTTGCTTAGCGGCTGCACAGCGTTTCCGGGTTCACACCTCCCGACTCAGGGAAAAGAAAAAGTCATCCAACAGGACGAAAACTTCGATCTGGACAAGCAGGTCCAGGTGTACCGCGTCACGCCGATGTTGTTGGAAAAAATGCGCCGGATAGAGCCGGTGGCGCGGCCCAACCTGGCACTGGACCAGCGCCTGCAAAGTTACCAGTACCGTATCGGTGTCGGCGACGTGCTGAATGTCACCGTCTGGGATCACCCCGAGTTGACCACGCCAGCAGGGCAATACCGCAGTGCCAGTGACACCGGTAACTGGGTACACGCCGACGGCGCTATTTTCTATCCCTACATTGGACGGGTACAGGTCGTCGGTAAAACGGTCACTGAAGTGCGCAACCAGATCGCCGGTCGATTAGCGACCTACGTAGAAAGCCCGCAGGTAGATGTCAGCATTGCCGCATTTCGTTCGCAGAAGGTGTACGTGACTGGCGAAGTGAAAACCTCTGGGCAGCAGGCTGTGACCAACGTGCCACTGACGATTCTTGATGCGATTAACGCGGCCGGAGGGCTGACCGATAACGCTGACTGGCGCAACGTGGTGCTGACGCACGACGGCAAGGAACAGCCGATTTCCCTGCAGGCGTTGATGCAACGTGGCGATATCAGCCAGAACCGTTTGCTGGCACCGGGTGACATTCTTTATGTGCCGCGCAACGACGAACTCAAAGTGTTTGTGATGGGTGAGGTTGGCAAGCAGTCGACGCTGAAAATGGACCGGAGTGGTATGACGCTGACCGAGGCGCTGGGCAGTTCTGAAGGCATCAGTCAAACGGTGGCCGACGCCACGGGCGTGTTTGTGATCCGACCGAACGGCGGTAAACAACCGAAGCGTCTGGCGTCGCTGTATCAGTTCGACTTGTCCGACGCCGCTGCGCTGGCGATGGGCACCGAATTCCAGTTGGAACCTTATGACGTGGTGTACGTCACGGCGGCACCGATAGCGCGTTGGAATCGCTTGATCAGCCAATTGGTACCGACTATTTCCAGCTTCAACGACCTCAGCGAGGCCACGTTGCGGATCCGTAACTGGTAAAGCCGCCACGGTGACTTAAGGAATACTGATGATGAAGAACAATGCATTGCCAATTGTAATGGCTGAGCAGGACGACAAATTGGAGTGGGAGCGGTTGATTGGCCCTTTGTGGGACAACCGTTGGCGTATTCTGCTGGTGACGGGGGTGGCCGGCATACTGGGCTGTGCCTATGCATTGATGGCGACGCCTATTTATCAGGCGACCGCGTTGGTACAGGTAGAAAAGCAGCTTTCGGGCGATTCGTTACTGCGTGAAACGCTGGACAGTTCAATCGGCTCAATTGGGCAGAACTCGGCGACGCAGGATGAGGTTTCCCTGGCGAAATCGCGCTACGTGATTGGCAAAACCGTGGACGATCTTGGCCTGACGGTGCGTATCAGTCCTGATTATTTTCCGCTGTTCGGCAAGGGCATCGCCCGCCTTAGCGGAGAAACGCCACCGGCATTGCGTATCGCAGGAATGAAGACGCCAGTGGTGATGCAAGGGCAGGAATTAACGCTGACGGTGGAGGACAAACAACGTTATAGCCTGAGCTATGACGGGAAAACGCTGTTCAGCGGTGTCGTAGGGCAAGCATTGCAGCAGGGGGATTGGGCGATCAACGTGACGGCGCTGGATGCCTTGCCGGGCACGACCTTCACGGTGGTTAATGTGCCACGGCAAAGAGCGGTGGACGATCTGCGCAACATGCTTGATGTTGCCCCTGGCGGTAAAGAAAGCGGCATCATGACGTTCAGCCTGGCGGGCGAAGATCCACAGCGTGCAGAGGCGGTGTTGAAGAGTATCACCGACAACTATCTGCAACAGAACGTGGATCGCAAGACGGAAGAGGCGCAGCGTATGCTGGCTTTCCTGCATGAGCAACTGCCACGCACGCAGACCTCGCTCAACAACGCCGAGAATCAGCTTAACCAGTTCCGTCAGCAGAACGATTCGGTGGATCTGTCACTGGAGGCCAAATCCGTGCTGGATACCCAGGTTCAGCTTGAGGGGCAGTTAAATGAGCTGACGTTCAAAGAAGCAGAGATTTCCAAACTTTATACCCGTGTGCATCCCGCCTACCGCGCACTGTTAGAAAAGCGCGCCACGCTGGAAGCAGAAAAGGCTCGCCTCGGTAAACAGGTGCAAACGCTGCCGAAAACCCAGCAGGAAATTCTGCGGTTGACCCGAGATGTACAGGTGGATCAGCAGGTGTACATGCAGTTGATGAACAAGCAGCAGGAATTGAGCATCAGCAAGGCAGGGACTGTGGGCAATATTCGCATTATCGATGAGGCGGAAACCGGTCTGCGTCCGGTGCAGCCACAAAAAGTGATGATCGTATTCTTCGCGCTGTTGTTGGGTGGCGTGCTGTCGGCGTCGGTGGTGGTGTTACGCGCGGCGCTGCATCGTGGCATCAGCGATACCGATACGCTGGAAAAACGGGGGATCAGTGTGTATGCCACCGTGCCGTTGTCGCCATGGCAACAAAAGCGTAACCGAGCTCAACAGCAACTGCTGACTAAAAATGGTGGCGACAAGTTGCCAATCCTGGCGCAGGAAGCGCCGGACGACTTGTCCGTCGAAGCGATTCGCAGTCTGCGCACCAGCCTGCACTTCGCCATGATGGAAGCCAAAAACAATATTCTGATGGTTTCGGGCGCCAGTCCTGCCAGCGGTAAGAGTTTCACCAGCACTAACCTGGCGGTGGTGATCGCGCAGGCGGGCCAGCGGGTGTTGCTCATTGACGCCGATATGCGCAAAGGTTTTCTGCATCGTTGGCTGAACAACAGCGCCAAGGGTGGGCTGTCTGACATGCTGTCAGGACTGATTGCGCCAGACCTGGCCGTCAAGAAAACGGACATTGCGAATCTGGATTTCGTGCCTCGGGGCCAGGTTCCACCCAATCCGTCTGAATTGCTGATGCATCAACGTTTCGCTGACTTCCTGCACTGGGCGGGCCAGCACTACGATCTGGTGTTGATCGACACCCCTCCCGTACTGGCGGTGACGGATGCTGCGATTGTCGGGCATCACGCCGGCACCTCACTGATGGTGGTGCGTTTTGAGGTCAATACCGTCCGACAGATCGAAACCAGCATCCGACGTTTCGAGCAAAACGGCGTGGTCATTAAAGGGGTGATCCTGAACGGGATGGTGAAGAAAACGGCTAACGACGCCGGTTACTATACCTTTGCCTACCCTAGTCATCAGGAAAAGGTTCAGTAACCGCATGAAAGCGATGCTGATGAATTCCCTGTGGTTAATGTTGGAACGGGTATCGCTAAGCCTGTCGGGCATTTTCGTTTCGGTCTATGTGGCGCGTTATCTGGGGCCGGCCCAATACGGATTGATCAATTACTTGCTGTCCGTGATCGCCATTGCCGTGCCGCTGGTGCAATTGGGGGCCGATGCGGTGTTGTTCAACCGTGTTGCACGGCAGCGGCACAGCGGTATTCGTCTGATGCTGGCCTCCATGCGATTGCGGCGTCGGCTTTTTGCGCTGATCGCCGTGCCCTTGATGGCTTGGGCACTGCTGACGCAGGATCGGACCAGCCAAATGATGATGGCGCTGATGCTCGCCAGTGCGTATTTCTCCATTCAGGATGTTTACAAGATTTATTACGACGCGCTGCTGAAATCCAAGTTGAACACGTTGATCAATAACCTGGCGCTGTTGTTGTCGATCATCTTGCGGCTGGCGCTAGTGCACGCCCAGCTGTCGTTGGCGTGGTTTGCCATTCCCTATGTGCTGAGCAGCCTGATTCCCTACGCAGTACGGTGGGTCCTGTTTCGTCGTGAACAGGGCGGCATGATGCCCATCAGCCGGCGCCACCAACGGCGTTATGGTCGTTATTTGTTGAAGGTGGGGTTGCCGCTGGCCGTTTCCGGTTTGTCGATTGTCATTTACACGCGTATCGATCAGATCATGATCGGCAACTATGTGGGTGAGCACAGCGTCGGGCTTTATAGCGCAGCCATCACCTTGAGTCAGGGATGGATCTTCGTACCGATAGCTTTGATCACCTCGATGATGCCAGGAGTGGCAAATGCGCGCACATTGGCCGAGCAGGAAGGGCGCATTCGGTTGTTGTATCTGGTGGTGTTATTGCTTTCGATGCCGGTGATAGTGTTTTTATCACTGTTTCCAGGTCCGATCGTGGCCTTGATGTTTGGCAGCAGTTACCGCGAAACCGCCACTATTCTGGCACTGTGTTCGGTGACGTCGTTATTTTCGGTGATGGGCACGGTGTCCTACCGGGCCATTGTGTTGTTTGGTGGTTACCGCTTTATCGCCATAAAAATGCCGTTGGCCGCATTGGCCAATGTTCTGATGAATCTGGTGTTGATACCGCGTTATGGCATTTGGGGGGCGGCGGTTTCAACCTTAGTCACCGAGTTTGTTTCATTTTTTGTACTTAATGGCTTTTTCAGAAGAGGACAAATTACCCGGCTGCAGGTCACCTGCTACCGTTGTTTACCTCAATTAATAGGGAAGGTGCGAGAACTTTATGCTAAATAATCTGGTGAAGGGTTTTTACCGCAATATACCCGACGCATTATATCATCAGTTAAAATATGCTTTGTTTTTTCGTAAAGTGCCACATCTGGCGAAGCCTGTGGGATATAGCGAAAAACTGATGCGCAGGAAGGTATATCCTTTGGCGATGTATACTCAGCTATCCGATAAATATCTGGTGAGAGAGTATATTGAAAAGTTGTGGGGGGCAGAATACCTCGTCGAACTTTATGCACAGGGGCGCGAATTAACGGAGTCGATGTATCAGGAGTTGCCGACGTCGTTTGTCATCAAGGCAAACCACGGCAGTGGCTATAACAAGCTGGTGTTCGATAAAAGCCAGACCAGCTTTAATGAATTGAGGGTGTTAACCAACAGTTGGTTACGTCAGAATTTTTATCAGGTCTACCGTGAGCGTCATTATAAGGACATTACGCCCTGCGTCATGGTTGAGAAAATGCTGCTTGAAGACGGCAAGACACCCAATGACATTAAGATTCATTGTTTTAATCGTGGTGGGGAGGTTCGGTTCTTTATCCAGATTGATTATCTGCGTTTTACCGATCACCGTCGGGATTTTTTTGACGCCAACTGGAACCGTACCGAGATCCGGTTGGGCGTTCCCAATAGTGACGTACCTATGGACAAGCCCTGTAAGCTGGAGAAAATGCTGGCATTGGCAACCCAGGTCGCAGAGCAGTTCTCTTATGTTCGGGTCGATTTTTATCAAGTGGAGGAGCGTATTTATTTTGGTGAACTGACGTTTACCCCAGGAGCCGGCTTGCAAAGGTTGACGCCGGAAACCATTGAACAGGAGTGGGGAGGTTATTTCCAGGATTAGCTGAATAACCGGTAGGCTGCGTGCATTTTACCCGCGTCAGTATGGGGGATAATAACCGGACAAGGATATGCTGGGATAACAAACTATTCCGTTGGCATCATTATTTTTTTGCCAAATGATAATATATTGTTGAGGTAATAAATGGACTTATCAATTGTCATGCCCGTTTTTAATAACTCAGCCAGTCTGGCCACAACATTAGCCCGCATGACCCATGCTTGCTCCGGGTTCGATTATGAAATTATCGTGGTTGATAATGCTTCAGATAAACAAGAGTTGGACAAAATGCGCAGCCTGTTGGTTGCTAATCACCGGGCGCGTTTGCATGAAAGTAAAACACGGAGTAATACGGCGGTATCCTGCAATACCGGTTTTCGCTTGGCGAGTTCAGACGTGGTTTTCTTTCTGGAACCGGAAGACTCATTCAGTACAAATTATATTATCCGCCGTCTGAAACGCCATCAGGATACACGGATTGATATTGTCTTTGGTAACTACACTACGGTGAGTGACAGAAATACCCGCAGTTATATGTTTGATTACAAGGAAGGCGCAACGGGCGCGGATTTTTTATTCCTGGATATGGGTGACATTCGGACTTCCACCATCAGCCTGCGTAAAAAAGCTGACCGGCGATTTTTATTTCCGGAGTTTCTCTACAAATACCAGGATTGGGGGTTTTTGGTTAATGCCACCAACCTGGGGGCGAAAGTGGCATTTGATGAAGGGCGCGGGGTATTTATCCGTTGCGGTGATGCCGACACCGATCGCTGCCGGATGAGCATCGACGCCAGTGAACAATTTATTGACGCATACCTCAACGCCAGCGGGCGTTATATCAGCGGTTTTGCCTGCAAACATCTGCTGGCTTCGTTGTACAGCGAGAATTTGCAGGCTTTCAACTATTACTCATCACGCACAGAACACCATGCCCTTAGCAGTAAGTTTAAGGCAATTAAATTGTATGGGGACTGCCTGGCCAGATTGGGGCTGTTTCCGTTGGGGGGGCGTCTGTTGCGTACCGCCCGCGAGGGATTTCGGAGATGACATGCAGCAACGAAAAGTAGCGATTGTGATTGAGAACATCGCCGAGAAAGGCGGTACCGAACGGGTAGCCAGCAATCTGGCCAATGCATTATCCACGCGTTTGGGCCACCAGGTGGATCTGGTGTCGATCAGCGGCGATCGGGCGTTTTATCCGTTAGAGACCGACGTGACGTTACGTTTTATGCCCGGCAGAACGTTGCTCTGGCCTTGGCGACTGGCGTGGACACTGCGGCGGGGTCGTTACGACGTTATCGTCACTGTGTCGATGGGGAAACTTTCGTCAATCATGGTGCCGTATCTGCGTTTGCTGTGCCCACACAGTCGTCTGCTACTGAGTGAGCATGTCAGTTTTCACCAGTACGCCTGGCCGATGAAGTGGTTGAAGGTACTGGTTTATCGGCTGGGTGACCGCACGGTGCTGCTGACGAAGAAGGATCTGTCGATCATCAGTCGTTGGGTGCCTGAGCGGAAATGTCGGGTTATCGAGAACGTTTCACCGTTCCCGGTGCAACCGCCGCAACCGGCCCTGCAACAACCGGTTGCGTTGGCGGTGGGGCGATTGTGTTATCAGAAGGGGTTTGACCGGTTAATCGCGGCTTGGCAGGGCGTGGCGCAGCAGGCTGCGGGCTGGCGGTTGCATATCGTCGGTGATGGTCCAGATCGTGCGGCGTTACAGCAGCAAATTGAGGCTGCCGGTCTTACTGAACAGATCACGCTGCTGCCGGCGACGGCTGACATCGCCAGCCACTATCGCCAAGCGTCGATGCTGTTGATGACATCGCGTTATGAAGGATTACCGATGGTGCTGATTGAAGCGATGAGTTTTGGTCTACCGCTGGTAGCGTTTGACTGTCAGACGGGGCCTGCCGAACTGATCGACGACGGTGATAACGGCTACCTGGTGGCTGAAGGCGATATCGACGCGTTCAGCCAGCGTACGCTGGCGTTGATTGATGACGGTGAACTGCGTCAGCGTTTCTCCCTGCATTCGCTGACGCGGGCGCAGCAGTTTATCCCCGAGCGTATTTATCCCCAATGGCAACAGCTTATCGCTGGAGGTTAAGATGGAAAAAGTGTCAGTTATCATGCCGGCCTACAATGCCGCTGGTTTTATCAAACAATCCATTCTGGGTGTGTTGAATCAGACGTACCAGGATTATCACCTGTATGTGATCGACGATGCTTCAACGGACAATACCGCCGATGTGGTGAAGCCCTTTATTCACGATCGTCTGACTTACATTCGCAATAACACCAACCAAGGCGTAGCCGAAACCCGCAATATCGCGATTGAAGCCGCGCGCGGCGACTATATTGCGTTTTGTGATAGCGACGATGTCTGGCACCCCAACAAGCTGGCGCGCCAGGTCGGTATCTTGAAAACCGATCGTTATGACGTCGTATGCTCCCATTATTACACCTTTATAGATGACCCTGCCCAGGTAAAAAACTACCGCGGAGCCGGAGAGATTATCGCCTACAACGACATGCTGAAAAGTAACTGGATCGGCAATCTGACCGGTATGTACAACCAACGTCAGGTCGGCAAGGTGTATCAGAGCAAGGTCGGTCATGAGGACTACGTGATGTGGCTGTCGGTGCTGGAGAAAGCCCGTAACCATCTGGCGTATTGCATTCCAGAGCCACTGGCCTTCTACCGCCTTTCTGCCCAGTCGTTGTCCGGTAATAAGATCCAGGCTGCGGATTGGCAATGGCAGATTTACCGCCGTCATCTGGGGTTGTCCTACCAGAAGTCCTGTTATCTGTTCTTCTCTTATTTGTACAGCGCGGTGATGAAAAGACAATGAACCTCAGCACGCTAACGTCGGCCTGCCTGTTGGCGGGCGCCGGGTGGACGGGGCTGGTTAATGCCGCCCCTTGTGGCGACAATCTGTTGACGAACCCCGGCTTTGAACAAGGGGGAGCAGGTTGGTCGTTGGCTTCCGCTGAGGTGGTGCCCGGTGGGCACGGCGGTCAGCACAGCCTGTTCTATCAAAACCACAATCCCGCCAATTACCACAATATGGTGCAGACACTGTCGGTTAAACCGGGCCAGCAGGTGGCCTTCGGTGTTTGGGTGCGTGGTGAGAACCTGAAGGGTAAGGGAGAAAATCAGGGCGCGAGCCTGTTTATCGAAAGCTATGACGACCAGGACCGTTTTTTAGCCGGTAGCTATCCGCAGGGGGTATTGGGTACCAGCGGTTGGCAGCCGGTCACGGGCGACTTCCGGGTGCCGCCGCGGGCAGTGAAGGTCGTGCTCGGGGTGTATCTACGCCAAGGCACGACCGGTAATGCCTGGTTCGATGATGTTTACGCCTGCCGGCAACCTGTCGCACCGGCGCTATATCAAATGCGCAGCAGCAAGGGCTCGGCATCCAGCCTGATTGAAGTGGTGGATCCGCAGCAGGTTCAGGTCGACAGTACGCTGGTTAACGACAAAAACACCCCGGTGAAACGTGACAGTCGCCGCTATAGCATCAGTGCGAAACAGCCGGTGGAATTTCCGCTGCCTGCGGGGCTGGCCGCCGGGGAGTATCGCTTACAACAACAGGTGACGGATGTGGCTTCGCAGCGCAGCCAGCGTAGCGAAATGCCCATCAGCGTGGGCCGTGCTCAACCCAAAGTGGCGTTGGATGCGCAAGGTTACACCCTCAAACAGGGTAAGCGCTTCTTCCCACTTGGCATCTATATGTATGGTGAGATGGCAACGGACGAACATCTGGCGCGCATCCGCGATGCCGGTTTCAACACGCTGCTTAATTACAATTACGGTACCGGTCGCGATCCATACAATTATTTTCGCAAAACGCAGCAGTACGGTTTGCAGGTGATTTTCTCGCTCAAGGATATGTACGCCGGTACCCGTTTTGCGCCAGACACCCACTTGAGCTACCCGCAACTGACGGCAAGCTACGTGGAAAAATTCAAGAACGAACCCAACTTGCTGGCCTGGTACATCAACGATGAGTTGGGGCCAGAATATGTGCCGCAGATTGAGCAGAAACACCTGCAGGTGAAACAATTGGATCCCGATCACCTGACGTTCCAGGTGCTGGACAAAACCGGCACGCTCAACGCCTACTTCAACAGTTCGGACGTGTTGGCCAGCGATCCTTACCCGGTTGGCAGAGATGCCGATCTGACGCGCACACTTGAGTACACCCGAGTGACCAGCCAGGTTGCGCGCCAGGTGAAAGGAGCCTGGTTGGTGATGCAGATTATGGATCACGCTGCCTACGCGCCGAGCCGTAAACCACGTCAACCTACGGAGGCGGAGATCCGCAACCAGGCTTGGTTAGGCTTGATTGGCGGTGCCAAGGGCATCCTGTTCTATTCCTATACCGACCTCTTCTACAAGCGCCAACGCGGTGGTTTTAGCCAGCAGGAGTTCGATGCCATCTGGCAAGGCGTCGCCAGCGTGAGCAAGCAGATTGTCAGTTTTGACCCCTATCTGCTCTCGGGTGAAAGCACGCTGCTGCAAGGCAACAATACTGCCATTCCTGCCCGCTTGTTTATCAATGGTGGGCGCGGCCTGGTGCTGATAGCCAACCCGTATTATCGGCCAATGTCAGCACGTTTTGATTTGCCTACAGGCTGGCAGGCCGAAGGGCGTGGGCAGATCGACGCAGAATTGCCGTCAATGGGTAGCCGAGCAGTATGGGTGCAACGTCAAACAGAAAATAAAGGATAACCTGTCATGAATACCACCCTGAGCCTGATTATTCCGGTCTATAAGGTTGAGGCTTATATTGAGGCATGCCTGTGCTCGGTGTTCCAACAGCTGCCTGACTGGGCAGAGGTGATCATCGTGGATGATGGCAGCCCGGATGGGTCCATGAGCATTGCCGAAGAGGTGCTGTGCCGCTACCCGCAACATAAACGACGGGTGAGCATTCTGCGCCAGGACAACCAAGGGCTGAGCGCAGCGCGTAACAACGGTATCGCCTTGGCCGAGGGGCGTTATGTCGGCTTTCTGGATTCCGATGATGTTCTGCTGGAAGGGTACTTCAGCATTCTGGGGCGTTTGCTGGCAGATAATCCGCTGTCGGACATTGTGGCGTTCAATGCCCAGCGTTTCTCGGCGATCCGTCGTAATGGAAAGATCCAACCCGATTGCACGATGGCGATTGTGCCCGGCAATGCCGCACCACAGCACAGCGAAAGCCACATGGCACTGCTGGCGGACAGCTTCAACCGCAGCATGTGGTTCGCCTGGGCGCGTATTTACCGGAAAACCCTCTTTGACGAAGCGCGTTTTCCGGTTGGCCGCAACTTCGAGGACATTCAGTTAATTCCGCAGCTGTATCTGAAAGCGGAGCGCATTGTGGTCTGTGACACCCCATTGATCGGGTATCGCGCCAACCCGAAGGGCATTACGCGAGCGCCCAAAAGGCGCGATCTGGACGATCTGGATTATGCGATCGACGGTGCGGACAGCGGGCGCCGGCAAGGGGCCGGTCATGGGCTGTATTCGATTCTTTTCGTCACGACGTTGAAGGCACGCTTGCTGGTCGGGTTGGACTTTTTTGGACTGCGTGATGCGTTGCGAGAAACGCGCGAACTGAAACGCCGCTACTCCGGTCTGCGAGCTGAAGAGCGCAAAATGCTCAGCCGCAAGAATCGGCTGTTCTACCGCAGCCCACTGGCGTACTACCTGATGGCGCGTTTGTATAACCTGCGCGGATAGCGGCGCAGTTTTCGTCCATTTCTCCATTGTGTCGGGCGCTGCCCACTGCGCCCATGTCAACTGGGGCGAATTTGCTCGCCCCCAACAGGCAGAACCAAACTATGAGTATCACCGTCAGCGTCATAATACCCACCTATGGCCGCAGTGAGCTGCTGGCTCGCGCTATTGACAGTGTATTGGCGCAAACGCACCGCCCATTGGAAATTATCGTGGTGGATGATAATCCACAGGGCGATGCCCATCGTCTTGCGACCCAGGAACGTCTGGCCGAGTATATCGAGCGGGGGCAGATTATTTATTATCCACGTCGACACAACGGCGGGGGGGCTCAGGCGCGTAATAGCGGGATCCTGCGTTCACGTGGGGAATACATTACGTTTTTGGATGATGACGACTACTACCATCCACAAAAAATCGCGCGTCAGTTGGCGTTTATGCAGCAGGGTCATTACGATGTTAGCCTGTGCGATATGGATATTTTGCAAGCGGGGCAGATCAGCGCTGAGCATTACTATCGGGCGCGTTGCGAGGGCCTGGAAGACTTTATGTTGGCTGGTGTGGCTTACACGCCGATGATCATGATGCGGCGCAGTACGGCGATTGCGGTACGTGGCTTCTTCAACACCCCGCGCTACCAGGACCATATCTTCCTTTACCGGCTACTGGCTGCCGGGGCTCGCATTGGCACTTTGCATGAACGGTTGGCGGTGCACAACGACCATGATGGTGAGCGGATCACCTCCAGCCCGAAAGGCATTATCGGTTATCGCAATAAAATGCAGTTCGAACAGCGGCTGATGCCGCAAATATCGCCTCGAGCGCGCAAGATCATGCGCCTGCGCCATACCTGCATTAACTCGCGCATCATTACAGACTGCAAGAGCCGTCTGGTGGGTGTTTTGTATGGGTTAAAGGGCATCATCTACATCAACAGTGGCCTGATGGCCGGTGTGTATATGAAGAATATCATCCGTAACGTGTTTTTCCGTGGCCTGCCGTTCTGATGCGTTAGCCGAAAAGATAAAGAACAACGCACCTCCAGAGGAAGATTATGCGCTTTGAACGTTCGACGTTGATTGGCAGCGTGCTGTTGCTGACGGTTCCGCTTTTTGCGTTGCTGCACAGTATTGCCACGCTGCGGGTGGGAAAGAAAAATTCGGCGGCTTATCTGCTGATAGCACTGTGCTTTTTCTTCATTTTCATCAAGATCCCGCCCTTGGCGGATCTCTACCGTCATTTTGCCAATTACGATGCCATCAACTCGGCCACCCGCTTGGGAGATGTCATTCAGGGCAAGGTGGACGTGGTGTTGTACGCCAACTTCTATATTTTTAAAACGCTGGGTATTCCCTTTTTTGTTATCCCTGGGCTCTACGTGGGGCTGTCGGTCTACTGTTATCTCAGTGCGTTGAATATTGTTATGCGGCACACCGGTAAGGTGTTTTCGGCGCGGCAGTTTGTGTTGTTGCATCTGGCGGTATTGTTCCTGATTAACCCCTTTATCATTGCCATGGGGTTGCGCTTTGGTTTCTCGATGGCGGTGATGACCCTGGCAATGGTGTTGTTTTGCCATAAGCTCAACCGCCCACTCGCCGCAAGCCTGATGCTGTTTGCCATGCTGACTCACTTTTCCAGCATGCTGCTGGTTGGGGTGTTTCTGTGCAGTAAAGTGATGCGTCTGAACCGCTTACTGACGGTGGTATTGAGTGCCATTGCGTTGCTGACCGCGAAGTTCGCACTGCCGTTTATCGTTTCCCATATTACGATTTCCGGCATCAACAGTTATTCCGATGTGTATACCTCAGGGATGTATGCCAGCGATTACCTGACGTCCGGTAACGCTAACGGGATGATTAATTTCTTGATTGTGTTATTCCCCGCGCTGTTTCTCGGCGTATTCATGTTGTCCCACCCGATGCACAACCAGGTTGGCGACATCAAAAACTATGCGGCCTGGCTGGTGGTGTTTGTTTTCCTGTGTTCCAGTTCGCTACAGGCAGCCAGCCGCTATGCCAGCGTGGCATCGGTATTTTTGCTGTTTTACTACATTGCTCATCAGGGTTCGTTTATCCGCGGCAGGTTTAACTACTTCTTCCTGTGTTTCATGTTGATGGCGACAGGTTATAACCTCATTGAGAACATTTATGTCCCACGCCGACCGATCATGTTGGGGCAAATGTGGCAGCAGTTCTACAAAACACCGCTGTTGAATCTGTTTTATGGCGAACAGGATTATGAGCAGTATCTGCGCGTGATTAACCGCGACAGCGGTGAGTGGATAGGGCATGAGATGGATCTGGGGTAACGCGCCTTACCCACCACCAACAACAGCATCAGAGTGAAGGAGGCGGGCGCCGACCCGCATCCTACCCCCAAATACCCCAACGCACCCCGCAGCACATCCCGCCCCATGTTTACGTCATGATTTCTTTTTTATTTTCAGTAAATTGAGTTCACGTTAAGCCCTGATACTTTAGGGGTAGGCACGACGCTGCCGCCGTTATTCTCCCTCCGTTCTCTTGATCGCAATCAATTTGCCGCCTGAGTCGCCTGAGTAGGCTGGCGGCAGATTGAGCAACGTCGTTCCTTATAACGATAAGATTATAAAAGCCTTCAGGAGAACTCCGGATGAGCAAGTTTCTAGACCGATTCCGCTATTTTAAGCAGTTGGCGGAACCCTTTTCTGGCGACCATGGCCAGACGCTGAACACCAACCGTGACTGGGAAGACGGCTACCGTAGCCGCTGGCAGCACGATAAAATTGTGCGTTCCACCCATGGGGTGAACTGTACCGGCTCCTGTAGCTGGAAGATTTATGTGAAAAACGGTCTGGTGACCTGGGAAACCCAGCAAACCGATTACCCGCGCACCCGTCCCGACTTGCCAAACCATGAACCACGCGGTTGCCCACGCGGCGCAAGCTACTCCTGGTATCTGTACAGCGCAAACCGACTGAAATACCCACTGATGCGTAAACGCCTGATTAAACTTTGGCGTGAAGCGAAGGCGTTGCACAGCGATCCGGTCGATGCCTGGGGCTCAATCGTCAGTGATGCAGAAAAGTCTAAAAGCTACAAAGTCGCACGCGGACGTGGGGGTTTTGTGCGTTCCAGCTGGCAAGAAGTGAATGAGCTGATCGCCGCGTCCAATGTCTACACCGCCAAAACTTTCGGCCCGGACCGCATTATCGGCTTCTCACCGATCCCGGCAATGTCGATGGTGTCCTACGCCGCCGGCGCCCGTTATCTGTCGCTGATTGGCGGCACCTGCCTGAGCTTCTACGACTGGTACTGCGACTTGCCGCCGGCTTCGCCAATGACCTGGGGCGAGCAGACGGACGTGCCGGAATCGGCCGACTGGTATAACTCTTCCTACATTATCGCCTGGGGCTCCAACGTGCCGCAGACGCGTACCCCGGATGCACACTTCTTCACTGAAGTGCGCTACAAAGGCACCAAAACAGTGGCAGTGACGCCGGACTACGCCGAAGTCGCCAAGCTGTGCGATCAGTGGCTCAATCCGAAGCAGGGCACCGACAGCGCCATGGCGTTGGCGATGGGCCACGTGATGCTCAAAGAGTTCCACCTGGATCGTGAGGTGGGTTATTTCCGTGACTATGTGCGCCGCTACACCGACATGCCGATGCTGGTGATGCTGGAACCGCGCGAAGAGGGGCATTATGCCGCGGGCCGTTTGCTGCGGGCAGCCGACTTGGTTGACGGTTTGGGCCAGGAAAACAATCCAGAGTGGAAAACGGTCGCCGTTGATCAACGCAGCGGTGAACTGGTTGCCCCTCAGGGGTCGATCGGTTTTCGCTGGGGTGAGCAGGGCAAATGGAACCTGGAACA
The DNA here is from genome assembly GCF_058191755.1 of Serratia sp. CoH_122_TC_1. Classification (NCBI taxonomy): domain Bacteria; kingdom Pseudomonadati; phylum Pseudomonadota; class Gammaproteobacteria; order Enterobacterales; family Yersiniaceae; genus Serratia; species Serratia sp. CoH_122_TC_1. The sequence goes on along the minus strand of NZ_JBXWLA010000020.1, from coordinate 104,040 downwards.
GCGTGCCGGTGAAGACGGGCAGGAAGTCGAGTTACAGCTCAGCCTGCTGGGCGCACATGACGATGTGGCAGAGGTCGGCTTCCCGTACTTTGGCGGCATTAAAAGCGGCGGTGCCGAGAGCGAGCACTTCAACAGCGTGGCGCTGGACGAGATCCTGTTGCACAAGCTGCCGGTAAAACGCCTGCGTTTGGCGGACGGCAGTGACGTGCTGGTGACCAGTGTTTACGATTTAACCTTAGCCAACTACGGCCTGGAACGTGGTCTGGGTGATGCCAACTGTGCGGCCAGCTATGACGACATCAAGGCTTATACCCCCGCTTGGGCCGAACAAATCACCGGTGTTTCACGCCAGCATATTATCCGTATTGCCCGCGAGTTTGCCGACAACGCCGAGAAAACCCACGGCCGGTCGATGATTATCGTGGGGGCGGGCGTCAACCATTGGTACCACATGGACATGACCTACCGCGGCCTGATCAATATGTTGATCTTCTGCGGCTGCGTGGGTCAGAGCGGTGGGGGGTGGGCGCACTATGTCGGCCAGGAAAAACTCCGTCCACAGACCGGTTGGTTGCCGCTGGCGTTTGGCCTCGATTGGCAACGGCCACCGCGCCATATGAACAGTACGTCATTCTTCTATAACCACTCCAGCCAGTGGCGCTATGAAACTGTCGGTACCGAAGAGCTGTTGTCGCCGTTGGCGGACAAGTCTCGCTTTGGTGGCAGCCTGATCGATCTCAACGTGCGTGCCGAACGCATGGGCTGGTTGCCATCGGCACCTCAGTTGGGCACCAATCCGCTGCATTTGGCGGCGCAGGCGAAAGCCGCAGGCCAGTCGCCACTGGACTTCACCGTCGAGGGGTTGAAAAAAGGCACCTTGAACTTTGCCGCTGAACAACCGGACAACCCGCAGAACTTCCCGCGTAACCTGTTCGTTTGGCGTTCTAACCTGTTGGGTTCCTCCGGCAAGGGCCACGAGTACATGCTCAAATACCTGCTGGGCACCGAAAATGGGATTCAGGGCAAGGATCTGGGCCACCAGGGTGGGGCAAAACCCGAGGAAGTGGAATGGTTGGATAACGGCGGCGAAGGCAAACTGGATCTGGTGGTCACGCTCGATTTCCGCATGTCCAGCACCTGTCTTTACTCCGATATCGTGCTGCCGACGGCCACCTGGTACGAAAAAGACGACATGAATACCTCGGATATGCATCCGTTTATTCACCCGCTGTCGGCGGCGGTCGATCCTGCCTGGGATTCGAAGAGCGATTGGGAGATCTACAAAGGTATTGCCAAGGCCTTTTCCGAGGTGTGTGTCGGGCATTTGGGCCAAGAAACCGACGTGGTGACCTTGCCAATCCAGCATGACTCCGCTGCCGAGCTGGCACAACCTTATAGCGTCAAAGACTGGAAGAAAGGCGAGTGCGATCTGATCCCCGGTAAAACGGCGCCGCACATCATGGTGGTAGAACGTGATTACCCGGCGACCTATGAGCGTTTCACTTCGCTGGGGCCGCTGCTGGATAAGCTGGGCAATGGCGGGAAAGGGATTAGCTGGAACACCCAGACTGAAGTCGACTTCCTGAAACAACTTAATTACGTGAAGGCCGATGGCGCGGCCGCCGGTCGGCCGAGGATTGACACCGCCATTGATGCTGCCGAAGTGATCCTGGCACTGGCCCCGGAAACCAACGGGCACGTTGCGGTCAAGGCATGGGACGCGCTCGGTAAAATGACCGGTCGTGACCATCGCCATCTGGCGCTGAACAAGGAAGACGAAAAAATCCGCTTCCGCGATATTCAGGCCCAGCCCCGCAAAATTATTTCAAGCCCGACCTGGTCAGGTTTGGAAGACGAACATGTGTCGTATAACGCCTGCTATACCAACGTGCATGAGCTGATCCCATGGCGCACCCTTAGCGGCCGTCAGCAGTTGTATCAGGATCATGAGTGGATGCGTGCCTTTGGCGAGAGCCTGCTGGTGTATCGCCCACCGATTGACACCCGTGCCGCGCAGCCGTTGCTGAACCAGAAGCCGAACGGTAACAAAGAGAAGGCGCTGAACTTCCTGACGCCACACCAGAAATGGGGCATTCACTCCACGTACAGCGACAACCTGCTGATGCTGACCCTATCGCGCGGCGGGCCAATCGTCTGGATGAGCGAGGAGGACGCCAAAGACCTGGGCATTGAGGATAACGATTGGATCGAAGCCTTTAACGCCAACGGCGCGCTGACGGCGCGGGCGGTGGTCAGCCAACGCATTCCGTCCGGTATGACCATGATGTATCACGCGCAGGAACGCATCGTGAATATTCCTGGCTCGGAAATCACCAGCCAACGCGGGGGTATTCACAATTCGGTGACGCGTGTCTGCCCGAAACCGACCCATATGATTGGCGGCTACGCGCAGCTGGCTTACGGCTTCAACTATTACGGTACCGTCGGCTCTAACCGCGACGAATTCGTGGTGGTGCGCAAGATGAACCGTATCGACTGGTTAGACGGTGAAGGTAACGACGATTCGCAGGGCAGCCAGCAGGAGAAAGTAAAATGAAAATTCGTTCGCAAGTTGGCATGGTGCTGAACCTGGACAAGTGTATCGGTTGCCACACCTGTTCTGTGACCTGCAAGAACGTCTGGACCAGCCGCGAGGGCATGGAATACGCCTGGTTCAACAACGTAGAAAGCAAGCCTGGCGTCGGTTATCCGCACGCCTGGGAAGATCAGGAAAAGTGGAAGGGCGGTTGGATCCGTAAAATCAACGGCAAGCTGGAACCACGTATGGGCAGCCGCGTCGGCCTGTTGTCGAAGATTTTCGCTAACCCGGACGTCCCGGCGCTGGACGATTACTACGAACCCTTCGATTACGATTACCAAAACTTGCATACCGCGCCGCAGGGCAAGCATCAGCCGATCGCCCGTCCGCGATCGCTGATCACCGGCCAGCGCATGAAGAAGATTGAAAATGGCCCAAACTGGGAAGAGATCCTCGGTGGCGAATTCTCCAAGCGTTCGAAGGACAAAAACTTCGACAATATGCAAAAGGAGATGTACGGCCAGTTCGAAAACACCTTCATGATGTATCTGCCGCGCCTGTGCGAGCACTGCCTTAACCCGGCCTGCGTCGCGACCTGCCCAAGTGGCGCTATCTACAAGCGTGGCGAAGACGGCATTGTGCTGATCGATCAGGATAAATGCCGTGGTTGGCGCATGTGCCTGACGGGGTGCCCGTACAAGAAAATCTATTTCAACTGGAAAAGCGGCAAGTCCGAGAAATGCATCTTCTGCTACCCGCGCATTGAATCCGGCCAGCCAACAGTGTGTTCGGAAACCTGTGTCGGTCGTATCCGTTATCTGGGCGTGCTGTTGTATGACGCCGACCGCATCGAGCAGGCGGCAGCGGCCGAAAACGACAAAGATTTGTACCAAAGTCAGTTGGATATCTTCCTCGATCCCCATGATCCGGCGGTGATTGCCCAGGCGTTGGCCGACGGTATTCCGCAAGGGGTGATCGAATCTGCCCAACAGTCACCGGTCTACAAGATGGCGATGGACTGGAAGCTGGCGCTGCCGTTGCACCCGGAATACCGCACGCTGCCGATGGTGTGGTACGTGCCGCCGTTGTCACCGATTCAATCCGCCGCCGATGCCGGTGAACTGGCGCACAGCGGCGTGCTGCCGGACGTGGAAAGCCTGCGTATCCCGGTGCAATATTTGGCCAATCTGCTGACTGCCGGGGATACCGCTCCAGTGCTGTTGGCGCTCAAGCGCATGCTTGCAATGCGCCACTACAAACGAGCCGAAACCGTTGACGGCGTGCTGGACACCAGCGCACTGGAACAGGTGGGGCTGACCCAGGCACAGGCGCAGGAAATGTATCGTTATCTGGCGATTGCCAACTACGAAGACCGCTTTGTGATCCCGTCCAGCCACCGCGAATTGGCACGTGAAGCTTTCCCTGAAAGCAAAGGCTGCGGCTTTAGCTTTGGCGACGGTTGCCACGGCAGCGACGGTAAATTCAACCTGTTCAACAGTCGTCGCATTGACGCTATTGATGTAAGCCAAAAAACGCCCCGTCAGGAGGATGCCTCATGATCAGTCTGAAAGTGATTGCTCGCCTGCTGGACTACCCGGAACAGGCGCTGTTTGACCACCAACAGGCGCTGGTGGAAGCACTGGAACCGGCCAGCGAACTGGATTTGCACCATAGTGCACAGCTGATCCTGTTTATTCGCCGTTTTTGTGCCCGCCCGCTGTTGGACGTACAGGCCGACTATTGCGAGCTGTTCGACCGGGGGCGTGCCACCTCGCTGCTGTTGTTTGAGCATGTCCATGGCGAATCGCGCGACCGCGGGCAAGCCATGGTCGATTTGATGGCGCAATACCGCGAAGCTGGGCTGGCGATCGACAGCCGTGAACTGCCGGATTTTCTGCCGCTGTATCTGGAGTATCTCGCTAGCCGCAGCAAGGAACAGGCCGCAGGGGGGCTGCAGGATATCGCGCCAATCCTGGCGCTGCTGGGTGCACGGTTACAACAGCGAGAAAGCCCGTATGCGGTGCTGTTTGACCTGCTGCTGGCGTTATCTGGCAGTGAGGTGCAGGCGAAAACGCTGGAATCCCAGGTCGCAAAAGAAGCCCGTGATGACACGCCGCAGGCGCTAGATGCGGTATGGGAGGAGGAACAGGTGCGATTTATTTCTCAGGGCAATTTAGGCGAGCAGGGCTGCGCTTCGGCGCAGCAGGTGGCGCACCAACGGCGTTTTGCCGGTGCGGTTGCGCCGCAATACCTGGACCTGACGGATGCGCTAACCGGAACCAAAGGACGCTAATCATGCAATTTTTAAATCAGTTCTTCTTCGATATTTACCCCTATCTGGCAGGGGCGATTTTCCTGATTGGCAGCTGGCTACGTTACGATTACGGCCAATACACCTGGCGCGCAGGATCCAGCCAGATGCTGGATAAAAAGGGCATGCGCCTGGCCTCCAATCTGTTCCACATCGGTATTTTGGGTATCTTTGCCGGGCATTTCCTTGGCATGCTGACGCCGCACTGGATGTATGAATCCTTCCTGCCGATTGATGTTAAGCAGAAACTGGCCATGATCGCCGGTGGTGCCTGCGGGGTGATGACATTGATCGGCGGTGCTCTGTTGCTGAAACGCCGCCTGACTAACCCACGGGTGCGGGCGACCAGCAGCTTTGGAGACATTATGATCCTGACGCTGTTGGTGGTGCAGGTGTGCCTCGGTCTGCTGACCATTCCGTTCTCCGCCCAACATATGGACGGCAGCGAGATGATGAAACTGGTGGGCTGGGCGCAGGCTGTGGTGACGTTCCACACCGGTGCGTCACAGCATCTGGTGGGTGTTGCCCCTATCTTTAAACTGCATATGGTACTGGGGATGACGCTGTTCGTGCTGTTCCCATTCTGCCGCTTGGTGCATATCTGGAGTGTGCCGGTAGAGTATCTGACTCGCCGTTATCAGTTGGTGCGCAACCGTCGATAGCTGCAGTTTGCCTTCTATTTCACTCAGCTCTGACGGTATCGATAACGGTTTATTTCTCGCAAACTGCTGAATATGCGAGATGTTACGCAGTTCGCTAATTGAACAACGCTTGCTGGTGAAGTAAGCTTTCCCTGCTAACAGACAGCCACAGGAGGTGGGGGATGCGCAGTTTGCCAATTCGATTATCAAATGAAATCGACGATAATCTGAACGATATAGCTAAGCGGCATGGGATGGCGAAAACGGATGTGATCCGCCTGGCTTTTGCGCTAATTAGCATTGCTGACAGGCAGTGGGCGAAGCAAGATGGGTCCTCGCTTGGTATTGTGCGCGAGAACGGTGAGGTGCTGGAGGCGGTGGGTCAGGTCGTGGGGGTTTTCCCATGAGGACCGAAAACCAGAATGCAAAAGTGGATGCAGAAACACTGTATTTGGACCCGACATTAGTGTTCGATGAAATGGAGCGTCTGCGGCTGGCGCGTCAGGTGTTGTGCGGTATCTTCGTTATCAGCGTGGGCGTTTTTGTCGCCCACGCCTACTGGGATCAAAATGAGTCTATCAGGCAGGTGTTCGAGCTGTTGAAGATTGGCGCACTGCCTCTGGTCACACTGGTGATCTCCTTTTACTTCCCTCACAGTCCCACCAGATAATGTTTGCCAATTTATGCATTTTTGCTTCCTTGCCGTAAACTTACTATCTCAGTATGGTGACACTTACTGTCGATGGATGTCGGCTATTCGTAAGCTATAAAAACAATCAATAGCCCCTGTATGCGGGCATTTTGGGATTTAAAACCGGGGATGACTCGTCGCTGCCAGTAGAGTAGCGCCGGGAGATCGCTTTATGGATATTCAGGTTAATCAATAACAATAATGACAATACACGCTTTTTCGTCACCTGCGTTGCTGCCTCTGAAGGTCATCGCTACCGGGGCGGCATTACCGCCTAATCGCGTCGAATCCTCCACACTGGACAGGTTGTTGCGTAAGCCTGCCGGTTACGTCGAAAAACGCTCCGGCATCGTTCATCGTTATCACGCGGCTGATGATGCGAGTCAGGCTGAGCTGGCGGTGGCTGCGTTACAGGATGCCTTGGCCCGTTGCAATATCGACGCGCAATCCATCGACTTATTGATTTCCGCGTCTGCGATCTCGGTGCAGGCGCTGCCTTGTACTGCGGCGCACATTCTCAAAATCGCCGGTTTGGCACCCGGTACGGCAGGCTTTGACATTAACAGCAGCTGCGTCAGTTTTATCTCTGCGATGCAAGTGGCTGCCGGTTTGCTCAATACCGGTACCTATAAACGTATTGCGATTATCTCGGCAGATTTGGCCTCGCGCGGCATCGACTGGGATCATGAAGAGTCCTCGCTGATTTTTGGCGATGGCGCGGCTTGTGCCATTGTTGAACGGGGTGAGGGAACCAGTGGCATTCTGGCAAGCCTGGTGGAAACTTACCCCGAAGGCAGTGAACTGTGTGAGATCCGCGCCGGGGGCACCCGCCGTAATCCACGGGCGGGTATGACCGGCAGCGACTTCCTGTTTCATATGCAAGGTAAACAGCTGTTCCGTCAGGCCTCGGCGTTGATCGAAGACTACCTTGCTCGTCTGCTGGCCGCCAGCGGCCTGACGTTGGCGCAGATCGCCACGGTTGTGCCGCATCAGGCCAGTCATCTGTCACTTGAACATATGCGTAAGCGGCTGCATGTGTCCAGCGAGGTGCTGGTGGACATTTACCGCTATCACGGCAATCAGGTGGCCGCGTCTATTCCCACGGCTCTGCATGCCGCGGTGACCGACGGACGCTTTAACCCTGGGAAGCCGGTGATGCTCATTGGCACCGCCGCCGGGTTATCCCTGGCTGGCATGGTACTGCTGCCGTGAAGGTGTTGGTCACGGGAGCCACCAGTGGGCTGGGCCGCAATGCCGCACAGGGGTTGCTGGACGCAGGCTATCAGGTGCGTGCTACCGGGCGCGATAAGCAAGCCGGCGACGAGCTCAGGCAGTTGGGGGCCGAGTTTAGTCCGTTGGATTTAATGCAGGCCACGGCGGAACAGTGCCGGCAACTGATGGCGGGTTGCGATTGGGTATGGCACTGTGCGGCAAAGTCCTCCCCTTGGGGCAGCAAGGCCGAGTTTTATCAGGCCAATGTGGTTGCCACAGAAAAGCTGGCTGAGGCGGCAGGGGCGTGCGGCGTGCAGCGCTTTATTCATATTTCTACGCCGGCAATTTATTTCGATTTCAAACCTCATCAAGATGTTGAGGAAGGATACCGTGCGCGACGCTTCGCCAATCATTACGCGGCCAGTAAATATGCCGCGGAACAGCGGTTACTGGGGGCTGTGCCGCGCTACCCGCAAACGACCTACGTTATTCTGCGCCCGAGAGGTTTATTCGGCCCACACGACCGAGTGATTGTGCCACGTCTGCTGCAACAGCTGGATCGCGACCGCGGTGTACTGCGCTTGCCCGGCGGAGGGAAAGCACGGCTGGATCTGACCTTTGTACTCAACGTGGTGCATGCGATGGATCTGGCGAGCCGCCAGCCCCGTTTGCCATCCGGTGCGGTTTACAACATCACAAACCACCAACCGCAGCGGCTGGCGGATATGCTGGATGCGTTGTTGCGTCAGCAGATGGGGGTAGATTATCGGCTACAGTCTGTGCCGTATCCCTTGCTGAGTGTGCTGGCTGGGGGGCTGGAGCTGCTGGCCCGCTTTACCGGCAAAGAGCCCTTGCTCACGCGTTATAGCGTGGCAGCGGTGTATTTCGATATGACGCTTAGCCCGACCCGCGCCATCGAAGAACTGGGCTATTTACCCCGTTATTCGATGCAGGAAGGGATCCGCCTGACCGCTGAGTGGCTTAAACAGCAGGGAGGCGTGACCTATGGCTAAGGTGACGGTGTTTGAAGTGGGGTACTGTACCCACATCGGTTGTATGGCGCTGCGTGGCGCCGGGTTCCGGGTGTGCAAATTCCCGGCGCGCGCTTACCTGCTGGAAGTGGGAGAACGCCGTTGGCTGTGGGACACCGGCTATGCACATTATTTCCAGCAGCAGACAGCGTCCGGCATTTTCCGTATCTACCGGCAGATGACGCCGGTGTATTTCGACGCCAACGCATCCTTGGCGCAACAATTGCGCGCCGCTGGCTATGATGCCAATGATATTCAGGCGTTAATCGTTTCACATTTTCATGCCGATCACGTCGCCGGGCTGCGTGATTTTGCACACCTCGACTTTATCTGTTCCGGTGGCGGTTGGCGGAAAACCCGTGAGCTGCGCGGCTTTGCCGCATTAAAACGCGCCTTTATCCCTGGCCTGATCCCAGAAAGCTTTGAGACAAACCTGGCGTTTATCGAAAGTTTTCCTCAGGTCAGTCTGCCAGCGCTGCTGGCCCCCTTCGATCGCGGCTATGCGTTACCGGGCAGCGAAGGGCACATCGTGCTGGTAGATCTGCCGGGACACGCTGCTGGCCATATCGGTGCGTTTATCCTCACCGATAACGGCTGGACGCTGCTCGCCAGCGACGCCGCCTGGTCTCCGTTAAGCTATCAGCAGTTGCGCGGGCCTTCACGGTTGGCCAACCTGGTGATGGAGGATGCCAACGCCTATTACCGCACGCTGGAGCGGCTGAACCAGCTGTGGGCGAGTGGCAATGCCGAGATCCTGCTGTGCCATGAGGGCGACTTATGATCCCGTTAATGACACTGTGGCACTACTTTCGGGCGCGCCGTTTAGCCTTTTCCGATCGCCAGTCTTTGGTGGCATACCAGAACAGGCAGTTAAAACGATTCGCACGGCGCGTCTTGAGCAAAAGCCCGTACTTTAGGCGCTTCAACCGGCAAGCGATAGCCACCTGGCCGCAGATGGACAAGGCGTTGATGATGGCGCAGTTCGATCAAATGAACACGGCCGGGTTGCAACGCGATGCGCTGTTGGCCTGCGCGCAGCGCAGCGAAGCCGAGCGGGATTTTACGCCGAAAATCGGGAAATACAGCGTCGGTCTGTCGTCGGGAACATCAGGGCAGCGTGGCATTTTTGTCGTCAGCCCGCGTGAACAGCAGGTTTGGGCCGGAGGCATGCTGGCGAAAATGCTGCCGGACGGTCTGTTTGCCGGTGAGCGCGTTGCGCTGTTTCTGCGGGCGGACAACAACCTGTATCACAGCGTGAACAATCGTTGGCTGAGCCTGGCGTTTTACGATCTCTTTGCGCCTTTTACTCCACAGCTGTCTCGGCTGGAGCAGCAAGCACCGACCATCATTGTCGCACCGGCGCAGGTACTGCGCGCATTGGCGCTGGCGGTGTTAGCCAAACAGATTCGTCTTGAGGTCAAGAAGGTGATTTCGGTGGCGGAGGTGTTGGAAGAACAAGACCGACGTCTGCTTGCGCAGGTCTTTCCCGTGGTGGGGGAGGTGTATCAGGCCACTGAGGGCTTCCTGGCCGCCACGTGTTCGCACGGCACTCTGCATCTGAATGAAGAATTCTTGCATATTGAACCGCAGTGGATCGATGCGCAGCGTTTTACACCGTTGATCACGGACTTTACCCGTAGCACCCAGCCCATTGTTCGCTACCGGCTGGATGACGTGTTGGTCAAACAGACAGAGCCTTGTCCTTGTGGGCAGCCTTCAATGGCGATTGCGCGTATCGAAGGGCGGCGTGACGATCAACTGGTGTTGCCCAATCAGTTTGAACAGCCGCAGGTGGTGTTTGCCGACGTGTGCAGCCGCGTGATTGCCAATGCGTTGCCGCTGACCAGCGATTATCGGCTGATCCAAGAGGGTGAGAAGCAATTGCACCTGATCGCCGACTGTAGCGAGGCTGAGTTGGCACACTGTCAGACGCAGCTGGCCGCATTGTTTGAACAGCAGGGCATTGCCATCGCCAATCTGGAGTGGCAACGGACGGTACAGGCGGTGATGCCGCAGTTTGATCGTAAGAGAAGGCGGATTATCCGCCGGGCGGGTGCATGATGAAGACGGTGGTGTACCGGCTGTGGCAAATGTTGCTGGGCTGGGGATGTGTGGGCGTCGTTTATACTTTAACCGATCGTCTACAAGGAACCGGCACCCTGCTCCCGCCATCGGCAATTGACCGCTGGATCCCGTTTAGCCCGTCAGCCATTTGGTTGTACCTGTCCTTCTTTATCATTGTCCCGCTCGGCTATCTGTTGGCGCCGATTCAGCGGGTCAAATGGCTGAGAGCGGCGATGCAATTGGCCGCCGTGGGCGCAGGAGCGGTATACCTGTTGTGGCCAACCACGTTGGTGTATCCGCAAGACAAGGGCGACGGAATAAGCTCGCAACTGCTGGCGGCCTTGACCCAGGTCGATTCACTGCAAAATTGCCTGCCCTCGCTTCACATGACGCTAACGGTGCTGGCCGTGTGGGCATTGAGCGATAGGCAGCGTAAAGTGAGAACGGCGTTGCTCATGTTATGGGCGCTGGCGATCGCGTTTTCCATTCTGCAATTGCGTCGCCATTTGCTGGTTGATCTGGTCAGTGGGGCACTGTTGGCGTTTATTGCCGGTTGGGTGGTGCAGCGCCTACATAGCGTGCGGCGAAATGCCGTCAAAGGAGAAATAGGATGAGCGAACTGGCGTTGCCAATCGTGTTCATGCTGTTTGTCGTCATTGGTGAGGCGCTGGTGTTGCAGTATGCCCAGCGGCGGCAGGTGAACTGGCACGATCTGGTGTTCAATTTGAACTCCGGTCATATCATGCTGTGGCTGTTTCGCGGGCTGGAGATCACCTGCTATGGCTACGTGGCGGCGCATTTTAGCCTGGGCCTGTTGGATAGCTGGCCACCGGTGCTGATGTGGCTGTTTGCCCTGCTGGCGTGGGACTTCGGCTTTTACTGGTTGCACCGCTTGCACCATTATTTACGGGTACTGTGGGCAGTGCATGTGGTGCATCACCAGGGGGAGCATTTCAATCTCTCGCTGGGGGTGCGAAATTCCTGGTATTCGTCACTTACGTCAATCCCGTTCTTTTTATTATTGGCGCTGCTGGGGGTGCCGTTGTCAGTGTTTGTCACGGTGTCTATCCTGCACTACAGCATTCAGCTGTTTAACCATAATGCGCTAACCCCCAAGCTTGGCCTGTTGGAAAAAATCCTGGTCACGCCGGCGCATCATCGGGTGCATCACGTTAAAGACATGGCCTATTCGAACAAAAATTTTGGTGGCAGCTTTATCTTCTGGGACAAACTGTTCGGTACTTTTTGCCCTAACCTGCCTGAAACGCCCTTTGTGTACGGCGTCAGCGGCGAGAAGCCGTCTGCGAATCCGTTCTGGGCGAGCAATCTTCCTTTCTTGCGTTACTTACGCCTGTCCTGGCGGCCTAAAGTGGCCACGGGGCGTTTCCGTTGCTCGGCGCTGAGCGTGTTCAGCGGCGCGATGCTGCTGTTTACGCTGGTCATTGGTTATGTTTACCAGTACGGCTACGGCTACAGTGACGTGAGCTGGCCGCAAATGGCGTTGTTGGTCCTGCTGGCGTTTGGGTCAATGGCGTTGGGGGGCATGACAGAAGGACATCGCTGGGCGATTGCTGCCTGGTTGCTGATTACGCTGAGTATTCCGCTGTTGTTCATCGGTTATCTTGGGTGGTCGCAGCGCTATTGGCAAATTGCGATGGCCGTTATCGCACTGCACGGTGTTTGCGTGGCATTAGGATGGGGCCGGGCGAAAAAGCCGGTCCCGGCGGGGGTGTCGCATGGCTGATACGCTTCCACCGCTGCGTTTTCCCGCCGATGGCGAACAGGCGTTTCATCGTGCGCTCAAACAGGCTGCGCACGCCTATTTGGCGGGCGACCACCGTTATGCCGACGGCTGGCGGCTGGCCAAAGCGGCACTGCTGCTGGTGCTGTGCTGCGCTTTTTATGTGCTGAGTCTGATGCAGCAACAGCCGTGGGCGTTTTTCGGCTGTTATTTCCTGTTTGTGATGATGGGGATGTTGCTCAACGTGAATGTGAATCACGATGCTTCGCATAATGCCTTTTTGCGCAGCCCCTGGGCCAACCGGCTGGTAGGGCGGTTAGTCACGTTGCCGCTGGGGGTGGATCCGGATTATTGGCGCGTGCGGCACGTGGAGTATCACCACGTTTATGCCAATGTTGAACATTACGATTTGGATACCGAGGAAAATGGCTTCTTTCGCCAAACGCCGTTTCAACGCTGGCGTAAACACATGCGCTATCAGCATCTGTATTGGCCGGTGATTGCCGCACTCTCGCTGCCCTATATCGCCTGGATTTTTGACTGGTCGGATCGCATGGGGAAAACCCCCTTGCATGAGAAGAATATTTTACCGGGGCGCGGCGGTTGGGCCGTGTTTATCCTGTGCAAGATTGGCCATCTGCTGCTGGTGCTGGCCGTACCGCTGGTGTTGTGTCAACAAAACGGCATCAGTTGGCAATGGGTTCTGCTGGCTTATGCACTCAGTCAGATGTGTGCCTCACTGTTGGTGGTGTTTTTGTTGTTGGGCACCCATTGGGCGCAGGCTGAGTTTTACGCGGTGCCGGAAGGCGAAAGCATGCCGCACGGCTGGTATCGACACAATTTTGCTACCGCGTGCGATTGGGAAACCTCGCCGCGTGCGTTACGGCATCTGACCGGCGGGTTGAATTATCATCTGACCCATCATCTGTTCCCCGGTTGGAATCACCGGCATTATCCGGCGCTGGCCGCCATAGTGGCGCAGCTGGCGGCACAGCATGGTATGGACTATCGCTGCATTGGTTACACTGAGCTGCTGGCGCAGCAACAGCAATTCTTACGCCGGATGGGGCAGCCATGACCGCGTTGCGCCCGCTGGCTTTTCAGCGTGATGACTCTGGCCTGCATCGTGCATTGATGCAGGCTGCACAGCATTACCTGGCCGAAAACCGCGACCACCGTTTTGCGGATAGGGGCATGTTGGCCAAGGTGTTGCTACTGCTGGCGCTGTGTGCGTTTTGTTATGGGCTGAGCCTGCAACAACACAGCTTTTGGGCGTTTTTTGCCTGTTACTTCGGTTTTATTTTTATTGGAATGTTCCTCACGGTAAACGTGGTTCATGATGCGTCGCATAACGCATTTTTCAGGCAGCCGTGGGCCAATCGCTGGCTGAATTGCCTGGTGAGCATTCCACTGGGATTAGATCCTGATTGCTGGCGGGTGCGGCACGTTATTTTTCATCATGCACACAACAACATAGAGCATTACGATCCCGATATCGACGCCAACGGCGTACTGCGTCAGACGCCATTCCAGCCTTGGCGGTCTTTTATGCGTGCTCAGCGTTTTTACTGGCCGCTGGTGGCTGCAATGACCTTCCCGTATTACATCTGGTTGTTCGATTGGCTGGATCGGGCGGGAAGAACCCGGGTCGCGGCACGAATGGCGCAACGGGGGATCCGTGGCTGGAGTGTGTTTTTGATGGGCAAAACCGCGCATGTGCTGCTGGCGTTGGCGATACCCTGTTACCTGTTGTCGCCAGCGATAGGCGTGGGGCAACTTGTGCTGGTGTATTTGCTGAGCCAGATGCTTTCGTCATTACTGTTTGTGATGCTGATTATCGGTACCCATTGGGCCAAGGCGAAGTTTTATCAGGCGCCGGCGCAGGGGCCGCTACCGCACGGCTGGTATCATCATGTGTTCGCCACGACGTTTGACTGGTTTCCCCGGCCGCGTTGGTTGGGCTATTGGTTGGGCGGTGCCAATTTGCATCTGACACACCACCTGTTTCCGCATTGGAGTCACCGGCATTACCCGGCCTTGAGCCGTATTATTGCTGAGGTGGCGCCGCGTTTTGGGATCGACTATCGGGTGTTGGCGCTGGGGGAGCTGCTGCATTTGCAACAGCGTTTTCTGAGCGCGATGGGGCGAAAACCGGGGGAGTGATTAGCGTGGGCATTTTACCGCCCACGCTTGCCAGACAGCGCCTGGGTTAATGCGTTCTCATGCCCGCAGCATTCATCAACAGCCGGAACATCGACGCGACTGCAAACAGCCCCAGCACGCTGGCACTCCAGATGACGACCAGCCAGCCGATGCGTTTCCACCAAGGGGCGGGTGAGGTTTTATCCTGCATAGTTTCTTCCCTCATCAGTGATAGCCATGTTCATGGCTGACCTTGCCGCGGAACACGTAGTAGCTCCAGAAGGTATAAACCAAAATAATCGGAATGATAAAGAGCGCCCCCACCAACATAAAACCGAGGCTTTGCGGTGGCGCGGCGGCTTGCCACAGGGTGATGGACGGTGGGATCAACAGTGGCCAAATGCTGATGCCCAATCCGCTGAGCCCCAGAAATACCAGCAGCAGGGTGAGCAAGAACGGCGAGTAATGCGCGGCATTTTTCACCCCATGCCGGATGCCCCAGGCGCTAAGCAGCACCAATATAGGCACTGGCAGCAGCACAAACAGGTTAGGTAACGTGAACCAGCGTGTGGCGATTTCCGGGTGAGCAATGGGCGTCCAGATACTGACGACGGCCAATACCAGCAGCAGGATCACCAGCAGCGGCGTTGCCAACCAATACATACGCGCCTGTAGGTCGCCGGCCGTTTTCATCACCAGCCAGGTGCAGCCGAGTAACGCATAAGTCACCACCAGCCCCAGCCCGCAAAACAGCGCGAACGGCGTCAGCCAGTCGAGTGCGCCACCGGCATAGGTACGGCCGTTGACCGGGAAGCCGTTAATGATGGCCCCGACCACCACTCCCTGGCTGAAGGTGGCAAAGATCGACCCCCAAATAAATGCCTTGTCCCAAATGTGGCGCTTTTCTGGCCGGGCTTTAAAGCGAAACTCAAAGGCCACACCGCGAAAGATTAACCCGAACAGCATCAGGGTGAGCGGAATAGCCAGTGCGTCGAGGATCACGGCGTAGGCCAGCGGGAAGGCACCAAACAGTGCCGCGCCGCCCAGGACCAGCCAGGTTTCGTTGCCGTCCCATACCGGGGCGACGGTGTTCATCATCACATCGCGGTCACCGCTTTCCTTTACCCACGGGAACAGGATGCCGATGCCCAAATCAAAACCGTCCATTACCACGTACATCATGGTGCTGAACACAATGATCACAAACCAAATCAACGGAAGATCAATACCCATGTTCAGCTCCTGTCGTCCAAGGTGTCTTTTACTGCGGAGAGCGGTCGTGCCGGTCGGCCGTCGGTATCGTCTTCATGGCTTTCATGCTGCTGCGGCCCTTTGCGGATCAACCGCATCATGTAGGAATAGCCCACGCCGAATACCGAACAGTAAACGATGATAAACGCCAATAAGCTGATGCTCATGTGCATGTCGCCGTGCGCAGAAACGGCATCCTTGGTACGCAGCAGGCCATAAACGACCCATGGCTGGCGGCCAATCTCGGTCGTGAACCAACCCGCCAGCAGCGCCAGCAAGCCGGAAGGCCCCATCCAGAGAATGAAATAGAGGAACGGGCGCGATTGATATAACCCGCCACGCCAGCGTAGCCAAAGGCTCCAGACCCCGGCGAGGATCATCAACATACCCAGGGCCACCATAATGCGGAATGACCAGAACACCACCGTGGAGTTAGGGCGGTCCTCCGGTGGGAAGGATTTCAGCGCCGGGACCTGTTCGGTCAGGCTGTGGGTCAGGATCAGGCTACCGAGGTAGGGAACTTCCAGCTTGAAGCGGGTTTCCTCACGCTGCATATCCGGCCAACCGAACAAGATCAGCGGCGTGGCTTCCCCCGGCGGGTTTTCCCAGTGACCTTCGATGGCGGCAATTTTTGCCGGCTGGTATTTTAGCGTATTCAGGCCGTGGGCATCGCCGATCATCGCCTGTATTGGGGCGACAATCAGTGCCATCCACATGGCCATCGACAGCATTTTACGCATGGCTGGCGTGTCGCGACCGCGCAATAAATGCCAGGCGGCGGAGGCGCTAACGAAGAACGCCGAAGACAGGAAGGCGGCGGTTGACATATGCAACAGTCGATATGGGAATGACGGGTTGAAAATCACTTTCAGCCAGTCGACCGGCACCACCTGGCCGTTGATGATCTCGTGTCCCTGAGGCGTCTGCATCCAGCTATTGGACGCCAGGATCCAGAACGTGGAAATCAGCGTACCCAGCGCTACCATGCAGGTGGCGAAAAAGTGCAGGCCAGGGCCGACGCGGTTCCAGCCAAACAGCATGACGCCCAGAAAACCCGCTTCCAGGAAGAAGGCGGTCAGCACTTCATAGGTCAGCAGTGGCCCTGTGATACTGCCGGCGAACTCGGAGAAGAAACTCCAGTTGGTGCCAAATTGGTAGGCCATAACCAGGCCGGAAACCACGCCCATGCCGAAGTTAACGGCAAAAATTTTCGACCAGAAATGATACAAGTCGCGGTAGGTTTCATTGCGCGTTTTCAGCCACAAACCTTCCAGCACCGCCAGATAACTGGCCAGGCCGATGGTGATTGCAGGGAAAATAATATGGAAAGAAACGGTGAAGGCGAACTGTATTCTGGCAAGTTCTAGTGCATCAAGACCCAGCATGGCGCCTCCTTGGGTTGAACATAAAATAACCTCTTCAGTATAGCGGTAATTTTTCTGTGGAAAGCTTGGCGCTAAGTTAATCACGGAGTACAGTGACTATAATAGTGACAGTTATTTCACTTTTTCATATAACAGTTAGGGCCTATGACCAGATACGAGCAGCTTGCACAACAGATTCGTGAACAGATCCAGAACCGGGTATGGCGGGCGGGGGATAAACTGCCCTCACTGCGTGAAAGCGGTAAACGTGCGGGATTGAGTCTGATGACGGTAGTGCAGTCCTACCAACTGTTGGAGAGTCAGGGGTGGATCGTTGCACGGCCGCAGTCCGGTTATTACGTGGCGGCGCGTCCGCAACCCTTACCACAGCCGGTGCACGGTGAAAAACTGTTGCTGAGTGAACAGGTGGATATCAACACCTTTATTTTTGATGTGCTGCAGGCGTGCAAAGACCCGGCTATTATTCCTTTCGGTTCGGCGTTCCCCGACGCCACCTTGTTTGCTCAACCTAAACTGGCGCGGGCGTTGAGCAGCGTTGCGCGCAAGCTTACGCCGCACAGTTCACTGGCTAACCTGCCGCCCGGCAATGATGCATTACGGCGGCATATCGCCCAGCGTTATGCGCTGAGTGGTATGCAGGTAGCGCCGGACGAAATAGTCATTACTGCCGGGGCGATGGAGTCATTGAGCCTGAGTCTTCAGGCGGTGACGCAGCCGGGGGATTACGTGGCGATTGAATCTCCGGCTTTTTATGGCGCATTGCAGGCGTTGGAACGCCTGCGGTTGAAGGCGGTGGCGATCGCCACGCATCCGCAGGACGGAATCGATCTGGACGCGCTGGAACAGGCGTTAGAGCAGTACCCGATCAAGGCCTGTTGGTTAATGACCCACTTCCAGAACCCGTTGGGCGCCAGCATGCCGGAGGAAAATAAACAGCGGTTGGTAAGCGTACTGCGCGAGCGCCAGATTTCGTTGATCGAGGATGATGTTTACGGCGAGCTGTATTTCAGCGCCGAGCGTCCGCAACCGGCCAAAGCGCTGGACAGTGGCGGGCAGATCCTGCATTGCTCGTCGTTCTCCAAATGCCTGGCACCGGGCTTTCGTGTCGGTTGGGTAGCGGCGGGGCGCTATGCCCAGCAAATCCAACGGTTGCAGTTGATGAGCACCGTATCGACCAGCGTCCCTACACAGTTGGCGCTCGCCGATTATTTGCTACACGGCGGTTACGATACACACCTGCGGCGCTTGCGCCGGTTGCTGGCGCAGCGCCAAAGTATGATGCGTCAAGCTATCGCCCATCATTTCCCGTCCACGGTGAAAGTCAGCCAACCCGACGGGGGGTATTTCCTGTGGCTGGAGCTGGATCCGGCGTTGTCGTCGATGGAGCTATACCAGCGTGCGCTGGCTCTGGGGGTGAGTATTGCACCAGGCAGAATGTTCACTACCGGCAATCATTTCAATCATTGCTTCCGCTTGAACGCTTCTTTTGACTGGAGCGACAAGCACGAGGCAGCGATCAAAACCTTAGCCAAACTTATCCGGCAGCTTGAACCGGCAGACTGAGCCACGCTGACCAATCGGGTTTCGCAATAGAAAAATTCATAATGCTTTTTCCGGCAATGGAATGCCGGTTTCGTTGTTAGACAGCCCTCCGGCCGCCCATTACTCTGCGATAAATTTTGTCACATTTTATCAACGGGTAGACAAGGGGCTGGGGTGAGCAGAATAAAAAATAAGATAAACAGGCTGTTGCAAAAACGTTTGGTGCCGTTGGCGCTGGCCACCGCGATAGGTCTTTCATGCAGTGCACAGGCAGAAACGTTAACCGAGGGGATCACTCCGGCGAGCGATGCCAGTTTGGTGCCGGCCGCTGCCAAGCTGAGAAAAGACACCGTGGTGGCGGGTATTCTCGAGCCACAGGGCAACTTTAACCCTTATCTGTTTACCAACGGTTGGGATGAGAACGTCACCGACGTGATTTTCACCCGGTTAATTGGCCTGGACAGGGAAGGGAAACCGGTGGCGCGGTTGGCTGAGTCCTGGCAAGTCAGCCCGGATAACCGAGTGTATACCATCAAGCTGCGCCCTAATCTGGTCAACAGTGACGGCTCACCTATCAAAGCCGAAGACATCGCCTTTACGTTGACGCTGCTGCATGACCCGGCCTATGACGGTGAAACCGACATTACCCCGGCGCATATTCAGGGTGGCGCCGAATACAAGAACGGCACAGCACCCAGCATTAGCGGATTGAACGTGATCGACGATCGGACGATTCAGATCACCACCACCCAGCCGGGCGCTACCACGCTGCAGCTGATTGGCGGGCCGGTATTGTCGAAGACGTATTACGGCAAGGACTATCAGCGCGGTAAGTTGGAAAGCGTTCGCGCATTGAATGGCAAGCCGTTAGGCAACGGCCCTTATATTTACGACAAATACATTCCAGGGCAGGAGATTCGCTTCCACGCTAACCCTCATTTCTACCTGGGTCAGCCGGCGGTGGCGCGCTTTATTTACCGCGTAACCAACCCGACGACCAACTTCCAGCTGTTCCAAACCGGTGAAACCGACTATGACGCCTTCACCTCCAAGCCAGATGATATTGAGCAGTTAAAACTCTTGGGTTTCGCCAACATCAACTTGTACAGTTCAAGCGATTACAGCCGGGTGGATTTTAACCTTAAGCGCCCGGCGTTACAGGACGCGCGCGTACGTCAGGCGCTGATCTACGGCCTGGATCGTCAGAAACTGATTACGGTGGTGTACCAGGGTTACGGCACTGTGGCTAACCAGCCTATTTCTCCCGTTTCCTGGGCCTATGATCCGCAGGGTATCAATCCTTATGCTTACGACGTCAACAAAGCGAAACGCCTGCTGGATCAGGCTGGCTGGGTGCCGGGTGCAGACGGTATTCGTCAGAAAGACGGCAAAAAGCTGGAACTGACGCTGTTGGTGACCAAGAAGCTGATTAACGATGCATTGGTGCCCATTGCCAAAGACAACTACCGGCAGATTGGGGTGCTATTAAAGCCGCAGGTGCTGGACTTCAATGCGCTGTTGGCCCAACGCAAGGCGGGTAATTATGACCTGGCATCGCTCAGCACCAGCGGGCTGAATGACCCGCATGACGGGGTACGTGATTTCATTAGCCAGATGAGTGAAACCGGCTATAGCAATCCGCAGGTGGATCAGCTGATTAGCCACGCTAACGCCACGTTGGATATTGAACAGCGCAAGCCTTTGTACCATAAGCTGTACCAGGTACTGGCGGAGGATCCACCGGTGATCCTGCTGGGGAACCGTAAAGTGCTCAGCGCCAGCAGTGCGCGCGTCAGCGGTTTTAAGCCGGACGTTTACAACGGCCTGACGGGCAGTTTGCCGGACGTCAAACTGGCTCAGTAACGGCAATGCGCCGCCGCGCGATGCCGTGCGGCGGCGATGGAAAACACCATGAGAAATTTTATCCTGCGCCGTTTGCTGCAAACCATTCCGATGATGTTACTGGCCTCGCTGCTGATTTTCTTCATCTTCGCGCTGACGCCTGGCGACTTTATTGACGGCAACATCAACCTTACTGCGGAACGGGCTGCCGAGCTGCGGGCGTTGTATGGGTTGGATCAGCCGCTGTTCACCCGCTATCTGCATTGGCTTGGTCGCCTGCTGCAAGGCGATCTCGGCTTTTCGTTACAGTACCAAATCCCGGTCAGCACCTTGCTGAATCAGTACATCTGGAATTCATTCCTGCTGGCGTCAGTGGCACTGGTGCTCTACTGGGGCATTGCGTTGGCGGTCGGCGTGGCGTCGGCGATGAAACCCTATTCGCTGTTTGATCATCTGGTCACTGTGGCGGTGTTCGGCGCAATGTCATTCCCGACTTTTTTCCTTTGTTTGCTGTTAATCAAATGGTTTGCCGTCGATCTGCACTGGTTACCGGCGGGCGGCATGCTGCGAACGGGCAGTGACGCGACCGGATTGGCCTGGGTGGGGGAAGTGGCGGCACATCTGTTGCTGCCGGTACTGGCATTAGTGATGTTGCAGGCTGGGACCCTGACGCGCTATTTCCGCGCCAGCATGCTGGACGTGATCCGCATGGATTATATCCGTACCGCCCGGGCCAAAGGTCTGAAGGAAAAAACGGTGATCGTCAAACATGCGCTGCGCAATGCGCTGTTACCCATCATTACGCTACTGGGGTTTGAATTGCCCGCGCTGTTTTCCGGTGCGTTGATCACTGAAAAAATCTTCAACTGGCCCGGCGCGGGGCACATTCACATTGACTCTCTGGCTGCGCGCGACTACCCGGTGTTGATGGGCTTTACGCTTTTTCTGGCGGTGCTGACCATTTTGGGCAATCTGCTGGCGGACATTCTGTACGCCTATGCCGATCCGCGAATTCGTTTGAGGTGAGTATGTTGGCAACGCTGTTTTTTGGGCGCCGTCGTCGTTGGCGGCAGGCGCAATTACCCGCCCTGGCGCACGTGTCGCCGCCACCGGTTGCACAGGCCTGGCAACGGCTGCGTCGCCACCGATTGGCGATGGCCTCGCTGTTGCTGCTGCTGGTTTTGACCCTGCTCTGCGTTTTTGGGCCGATGTTTTCGCCGTGGCAGGACGATGCCGGCGATGCGCTAAACATTAACCACGCGCCTAATGCCGAACATTGGCTAGGGACAGATTTTCTCGGTCGCGATATCTATACCCGCCTGTTGTTGGCAGGCCGCATCTCGCTGACCATAGGTTTGGTCTCCATGCTGCTGTCAGTCACGCTCGGCTACCTGCTGGGCGCGCTGTCCGGCTATCTGGGGGGACTGGTGGATAAACTGATCATGCGCTTTGCCGATCTGTTGATGACCATTCCCAGCCTGCCATTGCTGATTATCATGGGGGCGATGTTGTCCGAACTGGATGTTTCGCCGGACTACCGCATTTATATGGTGATGATCATGCTCAGCCTGCTGGGGTGGCCGTCTCTGGCGCGGTTGGTGCGCGGGCAGATCCTGTCATTGCGAGAACGTGATTTTATGTTGGCGACAGAAGTCTTGGGCCTGTCCACGCGCCGACGTTTGTTCGGTCACCTGTTGCCGAATACCATTCCGATTTTGGTTGTAGTGGCGACCATGGGTGTCGCCAACGCCATTCTCAGCGAGTCAGCGCTCAGTTACCTGGGGCTGGGCGTGGTGCCGCCGACGCCGTCGTGGGGCAACATGATGGATGCGGCCAACAGCCTGATCGATTTTCAGCGTCGTCCCTGGCTGTGGATGCCGCCGGGGTTGGCCATTTTTATCACCGTAGTGGCGATTAATATTCTGGGTGACGGCCTGCGGGACGCACTCGATCCGAAAATGAACGGGGTGAAACGATGAGTCGGCCACTGGTGGCATTCAATCAACTGTCGGTGGCTTTCAATGGCGAACAAGGGCGGGTGCGTGCGGTACAGCAAGTCAGCTTTGAACTCCATGCCGGACAGACGCTGGGCATCGTCGGCGAGTCAGGTTGCGGCAAAAGCGTCACCGCGATGGCGCTGATGGGGCTGTTACCGCAGCCGCTGGCACAGATCGACGGCGGTGAAATTCATTTTGATGGGCAGGACTTGCTCAAACTGCGTCCGCAACAAATGCGTGATTTGCGCGGCAACCGGCTGGCCATGATATTTCAGGAACCGATGAGCGCGCTGAACCCGGTATTGACGATCGGCGAACAATTGGTGGAGCCGTTAATCCGCCATCGAGGGACAGCACCAAAGACCGCCTGGCGTGAGGCGACGGCGCTGATTACCGAGGTCGGGTTGGCGCGCGCAGAACAGTTGATGACCTGTTATCCGCACCAGCTTTCTGGCGGTATGTTGCAGCGCGTTATGATCGCCATGGCCATCAGCTGTCGGCCGGCGTTGCTGATTGCCGATGAGCCCACCACGGCGTTGGACGTCACCGTGCAGGCGCAGATCTTGGCGCTGCTGCGTGAGCAGAGCCGTAAAAATAACATGGCCATGATGTTGATCACCCACGACCTTGGCGTGATTGCCCAGATGGCCGATCGGCTGGTCGTGATGTATGCCGGACGCATTGTCGAGCAGGGGGACACGCGGGAGGTGTTAGCCAACCCACAACATCCCTATACCCAGGGATTGATGGCTTCACGGCCGGTCGCCGGCCAGCGGCGGCGCAGACTGTACTCGATCCCCGGTCAGGTGCCCGATCTCGCCAATCTGCCCGATCACTGTGCCTTTGCCGATCGTTGCGCTCAGGCCAGTGCACGTTGCCGTGACGGCATTCCGCCTTTGTACGGGACTTTGCAGCGCCAGTCTGCCTGTTTTATCAATGCGGGAGGGCGTTTTCATGCCGTCTGATCTCTTGGTGGAAGTGAAAGGCTTGAAGAAGCATTTTCCGCTGCGTGAAGGGGTGTTTGGCCAGACAACCGGACAACTGCGGGCGGTGGATGATGTCAGCTTTGGTATTCGCAAAGGCACTGTTTTCGGCCTGGTCGGTGAGTCGGGCAGTGGGAAAACCACCGTAGGCCGTACGTTGTTGGGGCTACACGACAAAACGGCCGGTGAAGTGTTATTCAACGGGCAGGCGCTGGATAAGCTCAGTCCCTGCCGATTGCGTGCCCTGCGCCCGAAGATGCAGTTGGTGTTTCAAGACCCTTACAGTTCGCTAAACCCGAGGATGCGTATTGGCGATGCCATCGGTGAAGCCCTGTTGGAGCATGGGCTGGCGCATAAAAGTGAATTGCGTGACCGGGTGATTGACACTATGAAGATCTGCGGTTTATCGGCGCAACAGTATGGGCGTTTTCCGCATGAATTTTCCGGTGGTCAGCGCCAACGTATCGGTATTGCCCGCGCGTTGATCCTGCAGCCGGAATTTATCGTCGCGGACGAGCCGATTTCGGCACTCGACGTTTCGATCCAGGCACAGATCATCAACCTGTTTTCCGATCTTCAGGAGCAGCAAGGGGTGACCTTCCTGTTTATCTCTCACGATCTTGGCGTCGTGGAGCATTTGTGTCAGGACGTGGCGGTGATGTATCTCGGTCAGATTGTGGAGAGCGCCGATCGCGATAGCCTATTCCGGCAGCCACGGCATCCTTATACCCGGGCGTTGCTGGCGGCGGTACCTCGTCTGGATCCTTCACGGCTGCCGCAGGCGATGGCCCAGGGGGAGTTGCCTGACCCTGCGCAACCGCCGCACGGCTGCCGTTTTCATACCCGTTGCCCGCGGGCGACCGCACAATGCCGGGAATTGGCCCCGGCGTTACGTACGGTGGCGGTGGGACATAGGGTGGCTTGCCATTATGCCGAATAACCTAGGCCAGATAATGCTTCAACGCTCGCCCGGCCTGATGGATGGCGGAATGCACTGCCGGCACATGGGCGATGGGGTTCAGCAGGCCGTAATCGTGGATCAACCCATTGTAACGGGTGGAGGTGACCTCTACCCCGGCAGCGTTCAGTAGCCGGGCATAGGCTTCACCTTCATCACGCAGTACGTCCAGTTCAGCGGTCTGGACCAGCGCCGGCGGCAGGCCTTTTAGCTGTGCCAGCGTGGCGTTGAGCGGTGAAGCATAAATTTCCTTACGCTGTGCTTTATCGGTGGTGTAGTTGTCCCAGAACCATTTCATCATGTTGCGCGTCAGGAAGTGGCCTTCGGCAAATTGATGATAAGACTCGGTGTCAAAGTTGGCGTGCGTCACGGGCCACAGCAAGATCTGACAGCGCAGCGCCGGGGTGCCTTTTTCTTTGGCCATCAGGCTGACCACCGCCGCCATATTGCCACCGACGCTGTTGCCGACCACGGCCAGGCGGGAGCCATCGACGTTGATTTTTTCGCCGTATTCGGCCACCCATTCAGTGGCGGCGTAGGCCTGATTAATGGCCGTCGGGTAATGGGCTTCCGGCGAGGGGGTATAGTTGACGAACACCGCTGCGGCACCTGCGCTGTAGACTAAATCGCGTACCAGCCGTTCATGGGTAGGGAAGTCACCCAGCACCCAGCCACCGCCGTGGAAGAACATAAATACCGGCAGCGCTTCTTTAACCTTGGCTGGACGCACGATGTGCAACAGGATGTCCTGCCCCTCGACATGGATCGTCTTCTCGTTGATCTCGACCTCGTGAAGTGGCACGTCGACGCTGCGTTGTGCGCCCTCCAATACCTTACGCGCCTCTTTCGGTTTCATCTCTTCCATCGGCTTGCCACCACCTGCATTCAACGCGTCCAGAAAGGCACGGATATCCTGCTGTGCTGCCGGTTGGCTTGGATCTACAGTTTTTTTAGGCATTTTGGCTCCTCAAGCGTTTTGCGGTCGAGATCACAGTGTAGTCGAACGACAGGTGTTTGCTGTCCGTACAGCACGCAGTGAAAAGACGTGTTGCACCACGCTTTTCGCCGCCTGAGTTTGACTTTTCAACGGGGCAACGATACTTTTTAGTTATTAATGGAACACGTGTTCCATTGGCGACAATCACCGGAGGCCCCGGTGCATCTCTTTTGGCGCTCAACGCCGTGCAGGAAACATAACCTTATGATTGTGATTGCAAATTCTGAAGGGCATCCGGGTATCGCTCTGTCTGCCGAACGGCTGCAGCAGGGACACAACGGCCTGCGCGCCATTGTTGATGGCATCAAGTTGGTGGAACTGGACCCGAGTGTGCGTACTGTTGGTTATGGTGGCTGGCCGAACGTATTGGGTGAGATGGAACTGGATGCCTCGGTAATGGATGGTGACAGTTTGCGCACCGGTGCCGTGGGGGCGTTACAAGGCTACCTGCATCCGGTGGAGGTTGCGTACCGGGTGATGGAAGATCTTAACCACGAAATTCTGGTGGGTGCCGGAGCCGCCCGGTTTGCTGCCGAAATTGGCGCGCTGGCGGGTGATAACCTGATCGCCGATTCCAAACGCGTATGGTGGGACAAGCTGGAACAGGCGATGAGCGCAGAACAGCGACGTGACTGGCCGAATATTCCGCTGGCCGGGCTGTCTAACAATGCCACCGATCCCGAACGTGTACGTGACACCACGGTGTTTTTAGCGCTTGATGGCGGGGGAACACTGAGCGCAGCCACGTCTACCTCGGGTTGGGCGTGGAAATATCCGGGGCGATTGGGGGATAGCCCAATTATCGGCAGCGGTTCGTATGCCGACAGCCGTTACGGCGCTTGTGCTTGCACGCATACCGGGGAAATGACCATTCGTTGCGGCACCAGCCGTGCCGTCGTGTTGTACATGAAGATGGGGATGACGCTGGATCAGGCGGTGTATGAAGCGATCGAAGATTTGAACTACCTGAAGGACGGTTATACCGAAGGGGTGACGATTCATGCTGTCGATAAACACGGCAATCACAAGGTGGTGAGCCTGAACTGCCCAGGCCCCATCCAATACTGGCTGTGGCAAACCGGTATGGCGGCACCAGAATTGCGCGATGCCGAGATCATAACCACCCGTTGACACAGTGCTCTGGGGGTTTAGAGGTGGGGCGCTGCATGCTGCGCCCAAGAGCAGAATCCATGGGGTAACGCGGGGCGACTCTGTTCGATCCCTGCGGGTTTAGCCTTTTCACGGGGATGACGACAGCCTGAACCGCCGAAAGCGGCTCGTTCAGCAAGAGGCACGCACCACCAGTTCGGTGGGAATGGTCACTTGCTGCGGTGCGGCCTGCGGGCTGCTGCTGCGTAACTCCACCAGCCTGACAATGGCGGCGATCATCGCGCTGATATCCCGGCGCACCGAGGTCAGTTGGTAGCTTGGCCAGGCGGCCATCGGGATATCGTCAAAGCCGTAGACCGCGACGTCCTGTGGGATGCGCAGCGGCGTATGCAAACGAATATAATCCATCACACCCATCGCCATCGAATCGGCCGTGCAGAAGATGGCCTGTGGGGCCGGTTGCGCTGCCAGCAGCTGTGGTGCCAGTTTGAAACCACTTTGATAGCTGTAGTCGCCGCTGAGTTGCGCCACGATCTGCAGTTGCTGTGTGGCCGCATGGGCTAAAAAGGTCTGCTGGCGCACTTGTTCGCCTTTGGCGCTGCTGCGCCCACCAAGGAGCGCAACATGTCGTTGGCCTTTTTGCGCCATTAGCGCTGCCAGTTGTTGCAGGCTGGGTGCTTCATCGGCGTTGAGCGCATCGCACAGGGCGTCACCGGCTAACCCATTGAGCATGATCGGTGTGGCGATGCGGAACAGATCTTTCGCTGTGCGAGCGCTAATGTTGTCGGCGAACACCACGGCGGAATCAACATGATAAGAAATGGTTTGTTTGAGGTAGTTGGCCGGATCTTCAATGCCTTCCAATCGGATCATCACCGCCTGCCGGTTGCTGTTTTGCAACTGCTCCACCAAACGATCGAAAAACTCCAAATCAGACAGATCATGAAAGTGGTTAACCACGACCGCGACAAATCCGGTTTTACCGGTATGCAGGCTTTGGGCAATCGCATCGGGTGCATAGCCCAACT
The DNA here is from genome assembly GCF_058191755.1 of Serratia sp. CoH_122_TC_1. Taxonomy (NCBI): domain Bacteria; kingdom Pseudomonadati; phylum Pseudomonadota; class Gammaproteobacteria; order Enterobacterales; family Yersiniaceae; genus Serratia; species Serratia sp. CoH_122_TC_1. The sequence goes on along the minus strand of NZ_JBXWLA010000020.1, from coordinate 76,575 downwards.
GGCTGGCCACACGCATCACCAACTCACGGTTTTTTTGCGATACCCGGCCTTGATTGGAAAAGGCGCGGGAAACCACGGTGCGTGAAACGCCGGCTACGCGGGCGACATCGTGAGACGTGACTTTTTTAATCGGCATGGCGCAAGTACTCAACGGAAAACGGGGCGCTGCGGTAAGAGGGGCAGCGGCGGTATGGTCTCACAGAATGCCGGCCGGCAACACTGTTTCCCCGTGTGGCGCCAGACGCTCGCCGCTGTTTGGGTCAAAAAAGTGCAGGGCAGTGGTATCCAGCGTCACCGCCAGCGGCAAACCCTGTGGGTAGTGCTGCTGAGTGTGTTGCTTCACGATGTATTGTGCGCCATTGTCACCCTGAACAAACAGATTGCTTTCTGCACCCAGATTTTCACTGTACACCAGCGTACCGCGCAGGTGCGGTTCCACCTGCGGTGCGCTGATGCTGCACGCTTCCGGTCGGCAACCCAGCGTCAGCCACTCGCCCGCTTTTGTCGCCAGCGCCGGAAATTCGGCGGTGTTCACGGGCAGCAGCAAGCCAGAATCGCCTTGTAGCACAATCTGCGTCCCCTGAACCTGTACCTGCACATCGAACAAGTTCATCTGCGGTGAGCCAATAAACTCGGCGACAAAGCGGTTAACTGGCCGGTGATAGAGGTCCAGCGGTGTGCCAATCTGCTGTACTTTACCCTGATTCATGATCACCACTTTATCGGCCATGGTCATGGCTTCAACCTGGTCATGAGTGACATAAATTATGGTGGCACCGATGGCCTTGTGCAGTGCCGACAGCTCTTGGCGCATGCGATTACGCAGTTTGGCGTCGAGATTGGACAACGGCTCATCAAACAGGAATACCTTGGGGCGCCGGACGATGGCACGCCCCAGCGCCACACGCTGGCGTTGACCGCCGGAAAGCTGGCCCGGTTTGACCTTTAGAAACTCGGTCAGATGCAGCATGTCGGCAACGGCCGCAATTTGGCTAGCGATCTCTGCTTTAGCCATTCCTTTAATTTTCAACGACAACGCCATGTTTTCGTACACCGTCATGTGCGGGTACAGCGCATAGCTCTGGAATACCATGGCGATGTCGCGGTATTTGGGCAGCACGTCATTCATGCGTTCGCCGTCGATCAGCAATTCACCGGAAGACAGGGTTTCCAACCCGGCAATCATCCGCAGCGTGGTAGATTTACCGCAGCCTGACGGACCGAGCAGCACCACAAACTCGCCTTTCTCCACCTGCAGATTGACGTTGCTGGCGGCCTGATAGCCGTTGTCATAGCGTTTGTTGATATCAACCAGTTCTACGTAAGCCATCAGTGCTCCGTTTGGGCAAGCAGGGAACTGAGTCGTGCCAGCAATAGCACGCCGAATGAGGATGCACCGTTGGCGTACAGCTTGCGGTGCGGCATATCCGTCGACATGGCGGCGATGTCCAGGTGCGCCCAGCGTTGACCCGGCTGTACGAATTCGCTGATAAAGGTTGCGGCCACGCACGGGCTGCCGTGCGGATCCTCGCCACCGTGGCGATAATCGGCAAATTCAGATTTCAGCACACCGCGATACCAGCCGCCGTGTGGCATGGGCCATACCGGTTCTGCGCTAGCGTTGCCTGCTTGGGTAACCTGAGCTAGGAACGCATCGTCGTTGCCCATCATGGCGGCATATTCCTTGCCTAGTGCTACGCCTGCACCACCGGTCAGGGTCGCAATATCCAACAGAAAGTCCGGTTGGAAGCGTTGCTGGGCATAACTGATGACGTCCGCCAACACCATGCGTCCTTCGGCGTCAGTCGAAATGATTTCCACCGATTTGCCGTTGTGCATGGTTACAACGTCGCCAGGGCGCTGGGCGCGTGAAGAGGGCATGTTTTCCACCAGCCCGCACAGGCCAATGACACGGATCGGCAATTGCAGCGCGTCGATGATACGCATTGCGCCCACGACCGCGGCTGCACCGCCCATATCAAACTTCATGGTGCTCATGCGCGCCGCGCCTTTGATACTGATGCCACCGCTGTCGAAGGTCACGCCTTTGCCGACCAGCGCCAGGGTGTGACGAGCATTGGCTGGATGGTGATCGAGTATCAGCAACTGCGATGCCCGGGCACTGCCCTGGCCAACGCCCAGCAGACCGCCAAAGCCTAGCGCGGCCATTTGTTCATCCCCTAACACCTCCTGATGCAGATGGCTGAACGGCAATTGCGCGACGGCCTCCACGAAGCTTTCAGGGTAGAGAATATTGGCGGGTTTGTTCATCAGCTCGCGGCCGACGATCACGCCCTCGGCATGCAGGTTTGCCCAATCGCACAAGGCTTGCGTTGCGGCATCTTGGCTGCTCAGCCGCAGCGTCGGATCGGCCAGCGTTACGCTGGCATGATGCTGATAGCGGTAAGCGCCGAGACGCAAACCAAACAGCAGCCAGCGCCAGGTCTCATCGTCTGCTGTCAGTTCCGGGACCAACGTCAGTCGCAGCTGCTGCAGCCCAAAGTCTTTTTGCCCGGCGGCGATAACGGCCCCGGCATCTTGCAGCGCGGCAGGGGTCAGACGGGGGCCGACGTTGAGGCCAAATCGCCCTTCACCCAGTGGATAAAATACACCGACGCTTGCCCGTTGCAGCCCGGCATCTTGCAGTGTGGCGGGCAGTTGCTCCTCTGTGGCAGCAAACAGGATGACGTGCTGGTGCGCAGCCGCGCCCTTTAGGCTGTAAATATCGATTGATTGCATAAGTTACCCTTTGACCGCCCCACGCGTGAGGCTCTCCATCATTTGTTTGGACGAGAAGATAAAGGCAATCAGCAGTGGCACGATGGCCAGGAAGCTGCCGGTCATTACCAGGTTCCACGGCGTGGCGGTGGCTCCGCTCAGGCTGCGCAGTACCAATTGAAGAATTTGTTTATCCGGTGACTGTAACGCCACCAACGGCAGCATGAAGTTGTTCCAGGTGTCGACCACCACAACGATCGCCACGGTCAGCAATGCTGGGCGCATCAAAGGCAGGCCGATACGCAAGAAAATCTGTAATTCATTCAGGCCGTCCATGCGTGCACTGTCGAGGATTTCGCTGGGTAATGAGGCGCTCACGTATTGGCGAACCAGAAAGATACCGAAGATGTTTACCCCGGCAGGCAGCCAAACGGCGGCGAACTGGTCGAGCAGGCCCACGCTTTTGATGACGAAGAAGTAAGGCACCAGATTGACCACGCTGGGGACCATCATGGTCAGCATCAGCGTAGTGAACAGCACCTTCTTACCCTTGAACTGGTAAACGCTGAAAGCGTAGCCCGCAGCAGCGGAAACCAACACGCTGGTCAAGGTGGCCATGGCGGTGACATACAGGGTGTTAAGCAGCGAACGGGTAAACGGAACCTGTTGTTCCAACCCGCGGAAGTTTTCCACCAGATGCGTGCCAAAGCGGAGAGACATACCCATGATGCTGCGGGTGTCCTGCGTCGCCAGCAAGGCAGACCAATAGAACGGAAACAGCGACAACGAGGCGAACAGGGATACCAACAGATAAATCACCAGTTTTCCGGTGTCGAAACGGCGGCCTTCAGCGATCATTTTTCACACCTCCCCGGTTGCCGAAGCCCCAAAACACCAAGGCACTGACTACGGCTATCAACAGGAACAAGATCCAGGAAATCGCCGAAGCCGTTCCCATATCCAGGTAGGACCAGCCGGTTTTGTAGACGTACATCGACACCGTGAGGCCGCTGTTGTCAACGCCGCCCGTACCCTGGGTCAAGATCATCGGTTCGTTGAATAACTGCATGTTGCCAATCAGCGTCATCAGCGTGGCGAAGAAGATAAAAGGTGCCAACAGCGGCAGCGCGATATAGCGGAATTTCTGCCAACGGCTCGCACCGTCCAGCTCAATGGCCTCGTACAGGTCCGGTGAGATAGACGCCAGGCCGGTCATGTAAATCACCGTATTGATGCCGGTAAATTTCCAGGTCACCTGATTGGCGATGGTGAAACGGATCCAGTCGCTGTCAAAGAAGTTGATGGGCAATGCGGCGGCTAACGTGCCGAGGTGCAGTTTGGTCGCTAACCCGCTGAGCAGCTCGTTAACCATGCCGACGGGGGAAAACAGGTTGAACACAATCAGGCTAACGGCCACGGAAGAGGTAATGTAGGGCAGGAAGATGGCTGCCTTCAGAAAACGTCTGCCGCGCACGATGATATGCAGCAAGGAGTAAGCCAGCGTAATCGCAAACAGATGCTGGCACAGGCCCGACACCAGCGTGATTTTGATGGTGTTGACCAGCGACACCCAGAAGGCATCGTCGGTGAAGGCGTAGTAAAAGTTATCCAGCCCGACAAACTTCATCGAACCGAGGCCCTTTACCGGGTTCCATGACTGAAATGACAGAAACGCCGAAAAGAAGATCGGGAACGCGTTAAACACCGCGAACAGCAGCATAAACGGCAGCAACAGCAGGTAGGCGGTGCGGTGATCGTGCAGCAGCCCTTTGAAAAATCGCTTACGCATAGACTCCCCGAACCGGTGGAAAATATAAAATCGGCGTCAAAAAAACGCTGGAGTTATATCCTAAATAATTCGAGTTGCAGGAAGGCGGCAAGAGCATGGGTCCCCAGGAGCTTACATAAGTAAGTGACTGGGGGGAGTGCTTGAAGCCAACACACCTGCAGCTTGAAATATGACGGATATAGATGATTACAACGCGCGCATCCGCCGCTCGAGCAGCTTGTTGGCATCGCGCAGGGTGCTGTCGATATCCTGATGCTGCACCAGAATTTTCTTCGCCGCTTCATTGAGAATTTCGTTGGCGATATTATCTTCCGGCGCTGAGGCAACCGGCTTCAGGTCCGGCACCAGACTGGCGTAGTAGCGCATCGAATGTTGACCGCCGAGAATGCGACTCGGCGTGTCAAAGTAGGGCGCGTTATACACGTCGAGACGGGCAGGTAAGGTACCGGCGGTTTTGGCCGCGTCGATCACCACGTCACGTTGCATAAAGTATTGAATGAACTGCCAGGCCGCTTCGGCGTTTTTGCTTTGTTTCGGGATCACCAGCGTGGTGCCGCCAGCATTGACCTTGATGTTGCCCGGTACGTCGGTCACGCGCCACAACCCGGCTTTGGCACCGTCCGGATCCAATTCTTGCTCAATACGGCCTTCGTCCCAGGGGCCGTCGATATCTGCAAACAGTTTCCCCTGACGGTACAGCTTGATGTATTCCTGCGAATTGGTTGAGCCGTCGAGCGAGGCGGCTAATCCTTTGTCATACAGCGTTTTGATGACCGTCATCAACTGTTTGATTTGAGGGGAGTCGAGGTTGGGTTTACCGTCTTTGGTGTACACGGGTTTGCCCGGTTCACTGTTCATGCCCACCACGAGTGGGTTGATCAGGCTGGTGGCGGCAGGCAACAGGTAAGCGCCTTGCTCTTTTTTCAATTTCTCACCAAAGGCGATAAAACTGTCCCAACTTTTGGTGATGTCCTCAATCTTCGTTCCCGCCTTTTGCACCATGTCGTTCCGGTAGATCATGATTACCGGGCCGGTATCGTAAGGCACACCATAGATGTTGCCGTCGTTGCCTTTTGCCAGACTGATCATTGAAGGATCAAACTGCCAGCCCTGGCTGTCGATGCTGAACGGAGGGGCGCTCAGGTTGTTCAGACCACCGGAGTTGGCGAAGCTGCCCAGCTTAATGGTGCTGACGCTGAAGATATCGGCGGCACCTTGGCCGACGGCCAACGCGGTCGTCAGCTTTTGGTGGCAGTCAGAGAAGCCGCATTTAATCGACTGCACCTGAATGTCCGGGTGCGCCGCTTCAAAATCTTTAATCACCTTATTGATGTAATCATTCGGCAAATAGTTGGCGAAGGTAATGCGGGTAGTGGCGCTGGCAGAAAGGGGCAGGCCCAGCAGCACGGCCAGTGCGACCCCGGTGATCCTATGGTTAGTACGCAAGCAGAAATGAGCCATGATAACCCCGATGCTGTGCAGTCGATGTGTACCCGTCCTACTTCAAGCCGCCGCGGTGTCGCTGCGTGACTCGGCCCATCCATGGAGCTCACCCCCGTGGCTGGCTTAGGCCAGCGCCTGGGGACGCATGTTTTGCCGCTTTCCTGCGGCTCGAATTATTTAGGGTGGGTGCGTTTTTTTTATCATGGAACACGTGTTCCATTGAAATTAACCTATTATCGCGTCCTCAGACTGTCAACAATTTGTTCAGTAAGTTAACAAATATGAGATCTGGCGCGGGGGTTGCGTGTGCGCATGCACAATGATGCGCCGCGATGTGCTGCGCAGAGCCTTGGCTGGCGTGGGTTTGCTCTCATAGGGTGCAGTGCCTGCACTGAAGTGGGGCAAAAGTGTGATGGGGCGCATGTCAGGCCAAATTATTTTTGCGAGCGCGATCAGAAATATTGAAGTTTTTTGTAATTGAATAGGATTTCGCAGCCAACGATGATTTTTCGCCTTATTTTTCCAATTATTCATTACCAATGCATATTTATTGAATAAGTATGCATTGTAAGCCGTTGTTTTAGCGTAAAAAAACCAAAAAATTGCCGGAAATCCCAGTTTGGCACGATAGCTGCTCTACACTCTTTATCAAACGGCATGTATTTTAACTGCTCGTTAACATTTATTCCCCGTTCCAGGACCTGATTCCCGGCATAAATAGCGAAAAACGCGTTTGATGTAACAGATTTGTTTCTGAATAGACGGTGAGAGGCAGAGTTATCACCGGTCGAAAAGGAGATGCAACGGCGCTGTTTTTCTTGTTTTGTTGTGGAACATCCGGGCAGGAACGGCCCTTACAGTCAAAATTCAGTCTTTGCTGAAGTTATGAGGTCATTATGGAACAGCCAATCGCAGTTACCCGCCAGTCTTTCGATGACTGGATGGTCCCGGTTTACGCCCCCGCTGATTTTATTTTGGTTCGGGGAGAAGGATCGCAGGTCTGGGATCAACAGGGTAAGTCTTACATCGATTTTGCCGGTGGTATCGCGGTAAACGCGTTGGGCCATGCTCACCCCGTGGTGACGGCAGCGCTGGTGGAGCAGGCGGGCAAACTGTGGCATCTGGGCAACGGCTATACCAACGAACCGGTACTGCGTTTGGCAAAGCAGCTGATTGACGCCACCTTTGCCGATAAGGTGTTTTTCTGTAACTCCGGTGCGGAAGCCAACGAAGCGGCACTCAAGTTGGCGCGTAAACGCGCTCTGGATAAAGGCAACGGCAGCAAAAACCAGATTGTCGCGTTTAACAACGCCTTCCACGGCCGCACGCTGTTTACTGTCTCAGCGGGTGGGCAACCGAAGTATTCAAAAGATTTCGCCCCGTTACCGGGTGGGATCACCCATACACCGTTTAACGATTTGGCCGCTGCGGCTGAAGCGATCAATGACAATACCTGTGCGGTGATTGTTGAGCCGATCCAGGGCGAGGGCGGTGTATTACCTGCTGATCCTGCTTTCCTGCAGGGCCTGCGTGAGCTGTGCGATCGCCATGATGCGGTGCTGATTTTCGATGAAGTGCAAACCGGCATGGGCCGTACTGGCGATCTGTATGCCTACATGCAATACGGCGTGGTACCGGACGTGTTAACCACCGCGAAAGCTCTGGGCTGTGGCTTCCCTATTGGTGCCATGCTGACGACGGATGATCTGGCCAAAACGCTGGGTGTCGGCACCCATGGCACCACCTACGGCGGTAACCCGCTGGCGACGGCCGTGGCCGGTGCGGTGTTCTCTATCATCAATACGCCAGAAGTATTGGATGGGGTGAAACAGCGCCACCAGTGGTTCCTCGACGGGTTGAACAAAATTAATCAGCAATATCCGATTTTCTCTGAAATCCGCGGTGGTGGCCTGTTGATTGGTTGCCAGTTGACGAAAGATTATGCCGGCAAGGCGAAACAGATCACGCAATTGGCCAACGAAGAAGGTGTGATTGCCCTGATTGCCGGCCCGGATGTGGTGCGCTTTACCCCTTCACTGATCATCCCGGAACAGGATGTGAAAGAGGGGCTGGCGCGATTCGCGCGAGCCGTGGCGCGGATTTGCAGCTAATACACAGGCTGCGCCCTTACCGGCGCAGCCTGATCAAGACGAGGTTCGCATTATGATGATTATTCGCCCTATAGAGCGTCGCGATTTGGCTGATTTATTGACGCTGGCCGGTAAGTCCGGCATCGGTCTCACTTCCCTGCCACAAGACGAAGATACCTTGTCGGCACGCATTGAGCGGGCGTTAAAAACCTGGCAAGGCGAACTTCCGCGTGGTGACCAGTGTTATCTGTTTGTCCTGGAGGACAGCGAGCGTCAGCAGGCCGTAGGGGTTTGCGCCATTGAAGTGGCCGTTGGGCTCTCAGAGCCGTGGTACAGCTTCCGCGTCGGGACCCAGGTGCATGCGTCCAAACAGTTGAATGTGTATAAATCGGTGCCGACGCTGTTCCTCAGCAACGATCACACCGGTCATTCCGAATTATGTACGTTATTCCTTGACCCGGACTACCGCCACGGCGAAAACGGCAAACTGCTGTCGAAGGTGCGTTTCCTGTTTATCGCCGCCTTCCGTGAGCGTTTCTCCGAACGGCTGATTGCCGAAATGCGTGGTTTTTCCGATGAGAATGGCCGCTCACCTTTCTGGGAGAGCGTCGGGAACCACTTCTTTTCTATCGAGTTCGCCAAGGCGGACTACCTTAGCGGCACCGGGCAAAAGGCATTTATTGCCGAGCTGATGCCGAAGCACCCGCTGTATGTCGACTTCCTGGCTGAAGACGCGCAAAAAGTGATTGGTGAAGTGCACCCGCAGACAGTACCGGCACGCCGGGTACTGGAGTCGGAAGGCCTGCGTTATCAAGGTTATGTCGATATCTTCGACGGTGGCCCAACGTTGGAAGCGGAAATCGACCATATTCGTGCGGTCAAACAAAGCCGCCTGGTGAAAGTAGTGCTCGATGAGACCCCGATGCGGGCTGATGCGCCGCTCTATCTGGTGGCCAACGATCATTATCAGAATTACCGCGCACTGTTGGTCAATGCCGATCTGTATGACGACCGTCTGCATCTCAATGCCGCCACCGCTGCAGCGCTGGGTGTTGAACAAGGCAGCCCGGTGCGGGTTATCCCCCTTATTGCACAGGAGAAAGCGTAATGTCACATCCTGCACTCTTTATTAATGGCTCATGGCAACAAGGCCATGGCGCTGAGTTCAGTAAAACTGATCCGGTCGATAATCAGCCGCTGTGGCAGGCCAACGCCGCCGATGGCAGCGATGTCGCTGCGGCCTGTGAAGCCGCTCGTGCGGCGTTCCCAACCTGGGCTCGCACGCCTTTTGAGCAACGCGAGCAGATTGTGAAACGTTTTGCTGCGTTGCTGGAAGAACACAAACCGCATTTGGCGGCGGTGATCAGTCGTGAAACCAGCAAACCGCGCTGGGAAACGCTGACCGAAGTACAGGCAATGATCGGTAAAGTAGGGATTTCACTGCAGGCATATCAGACCCGTACCGGCGTTAGCCAGACGGCGATGGCGGACGGTGTTTCCGTATTGCGCCACCGCCCGCACGGGGTGCTGGCGGTGTTTGGGCCTTATAACTTCCCAGGCCATTTACCCAATGGTCACATTGTCCCGGCGCTGCTGGCGGGCAACACCGTGGTGTTTAAACCGAGTGAATTGACGCCGCAGACCGCCGAAGAAACCTTGAAGCTGTGGCAGCAGGCCGGTTTGCCCAATGGGGTGATCAACCTGGTGCAAGGCGGGCGTGAAACCGGCGAGGCACTGGCCGCCCGTGCGGATATTGATGGCCTGCTGTTTACCGGCAGCGCCGGCACCGGTTATCACCTGCATCGTCAACTGGCGGGGCAGCCTGAAAAAATTCTGGCCTTGGAAATGGGGGGTAACAATGCGTTGATTGTTGATCAGATTGAAGACCGCGATGCGGTGGTTAATCTGGCCATTCAATCGGCATTTATTTCCGCGGGCCAGCGCTGCACCTGTTCGCGCCGTATTTTGGTGAAACGTGGCAGTGAGGGCGATGCCTTTATCGAGCGTTTGGTACAGGTGGCGAGCGCGCTGCGCGTAGGCCGTTGGGATGCTGAACCCCAGCCGTTTATGGGCGGGGTAATCTCGTCGGCAGCAGCAGAAAAAATGCTGGCGGCGCAGCATCACTTGCTGGCGTTGGGCGGAAAAGCTTTATTGACCATGCAGCGGCTGGAAAGCGGCAGTGCGTTGCTGAGCCCAGGCATTATCGATGTGACTGGCGTGCGGGACGTGCCGGATGAAGAATACTTCGGCCCACTGACCACCCTCATTCGCTATAACGACTTTGATGAAGCGGTGCGTATCGCCAACCAGACGCGCTACGGCCTGTCGGTCGGTCTGGTGTCGCCGCAGCGTGAGCGTTTTGATCACCTGTTGCTGGAAGCTCGCGCGGGTATCGTCAACTGGAACAAGCCATTGACCGGTGCGTCAAGTGCAGCACCGTTCGGCGGTGTTGGGGCCTCCGGCAACCACCGTCCAAGTGCCTACTACGCAGCGGATTATTGTGCCTGGCCAATGGCGTCGCTGGAAAGCGAAAGCCTGACGTTGCCGGCGAGCCTGTCGCCAGGACTCTCATTTAACTAAGCACTCAGCGTTTTGTTGCGCAGGGCCGAGCCTGCTCGGCCCCAGGAGAACAGCATGTCAGGATATGAAGTCAATTTCGATGGTCTGGTGGGCCTGACGCATCACTATGCCGGATTATCATTTGGTAATGAGGCATCGACACAGCATCAAAACAGCGTGTCGAACCCAAAGCTGGCGGCCAAGCAGGGGCTGTTGAAGATGAAAGCACTGGCAGATCTTGGCTTTCAGCAGGGCGTTTTGCCGCCACAGGAAAGACCTCACGTGCCAATGCTGCGCAAGTTAGGCTTCAGCGGTAGCGATGAGGCGGTGTTGGCACAGGCTATGCGACAGTCTCCACGTCTGTTGTCCGCATTAAGTTCGGCATCTTGCATGTGGACCGCCAATGCGGCCACGGTATCACCGTCGGCTGACAGTGCCGATGGCAAGGTGCATTTCACTGCCGCCAACTTGAACAATAAATTCCACCGCGCGATTGAGGCTGAGACGACCTCTGGCGTGCTACGGGCGATTTTTAACGATCCACGCCATTTTGCGCACCACGAGGCTTTGCCGCAGGTGGCGCTGTTTGGTGACGAAGGTGCAGCCAACCATAACCGATTGGGCGGCGACTACGGTAAACGTAGTGTGCAAATGTTTGTCTACGGCCGCCAGGAGTTTGGCGGTGAAACGGCTCCGACGCGTTATCCGGCACGCCAAACGCGTGAAGCAGGCGAGGCAATTGCGCGTCTCCATCAGTTGGATGAGCAGCATACGGTATTCGTACAACAGAACCCGGCCGTGATCGATCAGGGTGTGTTCCATAACGATGTCATTGCCGTCAGTAACCAGAATGTGTTGTTCCACCATCAACAGGCATTTTATCAACAGCAGCAAGCGCTGGATGACGTGCGGCGTAAGATGGCGACGTTGGACAGCGAGTTGGTGGCAATTGAAGTACCGACAGCACGCGTGTCTGTGGCCGATGCGGTCGCGACTTATCTGTTTAACAGCCAAATCCTGACTAAGCCCAATGGCAAAATGATGATCGTGGTGCCGGAAGAATCGCGTCAACATCGTGGTGTTTGGGGCTATTTGACGGAGATGGTTGCCGCCGGTGGGCCGATCGATGAAATCAAGGTGTTTGATCTGCGTGAAAGCATGCGTAACGGTGGTGGACCCGCCTGCTTACGGCTGCGTGTGGCGCTGAATGAGCAAGAGTTACGGGCGGTAAATCCGCGTGCAATGATGAACGATACGCTGTTCGTTACCTTGAATGAGTGGGTTGATCGCTACTACCGCGATCGCCTGACGCAAAATGATTTGGCCGATCCGCAACTGCTGCGTGAAGGGCGTGATGCACTGGATGCCCTGACGTCGATTCTCGGGTTGGGCTCGGTTTATCCATTCCAACAATAGGCGAAGCCACCATGTTTGATCTGTTGGCCCTGACGCTGGCGGGGCAGGTTCCCGCCGAGCAGCAGGGTGAGAACGAAAATTTGCACTGGCGTTGGCTGGGAGAAGGCCTGCTGGAAATCACGCCGCGGCAGGATTATCAGCACGCGGTGGTCGTTTCCGCGGGTATCCACGGCAATGAAACGGCGCCGATTGAATTGCTGAATCAGTTGGTCAAGGATGTGCTTTCCGGAGCCCGCCCGTTAGCCGTTCGCCTGCTGGTCGTGCTGGGTAATCCTGCGGCGATGCGGGCTGGCCAGCGCTACTTGCACAGTGACATGAACCGGATGTTCGGTGGCCGTTATCGCGATTTTGACCACAGTGGCGAAACCGCGCGGGCACAACAACTCGAGCAGGTTATCGCGACATTTTTCGATGCTGAGAAAGCGGCACGATTCCATTATGACCTGCATACGGCGATCCGCGACTCGCGGTTGCCACGATTCGGCATTCTACCTTTCCAGACAAGGCCTTACAGTGCGGACATGTTGGCATTGTTGGATGCTGCCGACCTGGATGCGTTAGTGATCCACAGTGCGCCCGGTGGCACCTTCAGCCATTTCACCAGTGAGCACGTGGGGGCAGCCAGTTGTACGCTGGAACTGGGTAAGGCACGGCCGTTTGGCAGTAACGACTTGCAGCAATTTGCCGCTATCAACCGCGCTTTGCAGGCTGCGGTGAGCAATGAGCCTTTACCGCAACGGCCTGGCGACGCACTGCGGGTATTCCGTGTGGAGCGATCGCTTATCAAGCGCAGTGAGGAGTTTAGGCTGCATCTCAGTGACGACACCGCCAACTTTACCGAACTGAAGCAGGGGACCCTGTTGTGTGAGCAACCCGGTGAAGAGTATCGGGTTCAGCATGCGCGCGAGTGGATCTTGTTCCCTAACCCGAAGGTCGCATTGGGGTTGCGTGCCGGCATGGTGTTGATTGAAGCACCGCGTAGCACGCTGTATTGAAGCGTTAGTACCGAATACCTTTTTATACTTATGAAATTTAAGGTTGTAGCGATGTTAGCTGCAACCTTAAATAACAACACTATATCATGCTGCAAATTCCTCTTATTTATCCCTCTTTATATCCCCTGGTTCATCATTGCCATTTTTTTCTTTAATCATTCCCTGCTGTCATTTTTGATGCGTTGGATCTAATTAATTATCCTAAGCGGTAAAAGATTCGATTAAAACGTGATTGAACGCCTTAAATTCACGTGGTGACTTTACTCAGATAAAAATGTGAAATAAGTAACGTTATTAATAACCATGCTAACTTTCATGATATTTGCCGATCGAATGGAAAGCATACAAAAAGAAACCAATTTGCACCTAAATGGTGCATTGCACCAATATGGTTATAAGATATGTAGCAAATATCATTATTAATCAATGATTTGTTTTTTGCTTTAATGTAATATTTGGTTACAAATAAACATGCTTTATCCACGGTGTTTTATGAACTTTTTTATTTTAAGTTTGCATTCATGATGCTAATGTCACATGGCTCCTTAATTAGGGGCGCTCATAAAACACTAAATGATAAAGATCACAGCCCAAACCATAAATTGGGCGTGATGGGCAGGATTTTAAAAATTATAATATCTAGGAAAATAAATGATGAAACGCAGTGTATTAGCCTTAGCTATTGCCCTTGGGGCAATCACCTCATTTGCCAACGCGGCTGAAATTTATAATAAAGATGGCAATAAACTCGATCTGTACGGTCGCGTTGCTGCCAAACATGTTTTCAGCAAAGATAAAGGTGAAGATGGTGATATGACTTACGTTCGTCTGGGTTTTAAAGGCGAAACGCAAATCAATGACCAACTGACCGGTTACGGTCAATGGGAATACCAAGTCGCAGCCAACCACGATGAAGCGCAAGGCAGCAAAGGCACCAAAACCCGTCTGGGCTTTGCGGGCTTGAAATTTGCCGACTACGGTTCATTCGATTACGGCCGTAACTACGGTGTCGTATACGACGCAGAAGCTTACACCGACATGCTGCCGGAATTCGGCGGCGACTCCTACAGCTACACCGACAACTACATGACCGCGCGTTCTAACGGCCTGGCAACCTACCGTAACCGTGATTTCTTCGGTTTGGTAGAAGGCCTGAACCTGGCGTTGCAGTACCAGGGTAAAAACGACAGTGACAGCCGTTCAGTGACTAAGCAAAACGGTGATGGTTACGGTATGTCCCTGGATTATCAGGACATCGGCGGCTCGGGCATCGGCGTAGCGGCAGCATTCTCTGACTCTAACCGTACTAGCGATCAGAAAAAATTGGATTACGGTAAAGGCGACAGCGCAACGGCCTGGACCACGGCAATTAAATATGATGCCAACCAGGTTTATCTGGCAGCGATGTATGCCGATACGCGCAACATGACGCCAATCAGCGGCAACGGTATTTCTGGTTTTGCCAACAAAACACAGAACTTTGAAGTTGTGGCCCAGTACCAATTTGAAAACGGTCTGCGTCCTTCCCTGGCCTACGTGCAGTCTAAGGGCAAGGATATCGAAGGGATTGGTGACGTCGATCTGGTGAAATACGTGGAAGTGGGTGCGACTTACTACTTCAACAAAAATATGTACACCTACGTTGACTACAAAATCAACCAGCTGAACGACGATAACAAGCTGAAACTGAGCACCGACGATATTGTCGCAGTTAACCTGACCTATCGTTTCTAAGTTTCAACGCTATTACCTTCTTCTTCCTGTGTCGGGAAAAATTGGTAACCAGGCAGAGCGCAAGCTCTGCCTTATTTATTGGGGCTTTATCGTCCTTTCGGGGCCTGGCCCATGACTTCGATGGCGGAGCGCAAGGTAGCAAAGCGCTGCTGATTGGTTTCATGCTCAATTTCATTCACCAAATGCGCCAAAATATTATTGCCGGATACTTTTTTATTGAGATTGATCAGTTGAATAACGGCGCCACCAACAGCCAGGCTGACGTCGCGCAATAGGGCTTCATAATGTTCGTTTGAAAGGGTAGATACGGGCATGGTGCCGTCTCCATATCGTTCGGGTGAAGCAATTTATCAAAATCGTGGCATAAAGCATCGTTGGTATGCCGGCTTTCCAGTGAATTCAGAAATTCCTCAGAAGAAACTAGCAGAAAAGTCGACGGGTATTTTACATTGGCGCATATTCGTTGGCGGGGAGCCAGAAGCCGTCGATGAAGTCCTCAAACGGGAAACAGCCGGCGTGACGCAGATTTTGTTCTTTCATACTGATCAGGCACTGGCGCTCATCGCGCAGGACGTCCACCACGATATCAGCGCAGCCACCATCCAGATAACAGACAAACATCACCAGAGCGTACATTGCGTCTCATGTCCTTCGTCAAGCTTTCCATTCCCTTATTGTAGGTAAGATTTGCGATTGTTTCATGCCTGGCTCGGCCCGACGAGGCGGATTGGCAGCGAAAGGTGGCACTTTCGGATTACTCTAACCGCTTAATACCTCAGGGCCAATTGAATATCCCTCTTGCAGTGCTAAGCTTAACAAGCCTTAAGTCAACGCAACATTGTAACCATCGAAAGGAGTGAATATGGGTTTGTTTAACTTCGTCAAAGAAGCGGGCGAAAAACTGTGGGACACAGTGACCGGCAATGCAACTGCCGAAGACCAAAGCGCCAAACTGAAGGACCATCTCAATAAAACGGGTTTGCCTGGCACCGATAAGGTCGATGTACAGGTGGTGGACGGTAAAGCTGTGGTGACGGGCGATGCAGCCAGCCAAGAGCTGAAAGAGAAAATTCTGGTGGCACTCGGCAACGTGGCCGGCATCAGTGGTGTAGAAGATAAGGTGACCGTAGAGCAATCTGCCGCAGAGAGCCGTTTCTACACGGTGAAGAAGGGCGATACCCTGAGCGCTGTTTCGAAAGAAGTGTATGGTAACGCGAACCTCTACAACAAAATCTTCGAAGCGAATAAGCCAATGTTGTCTAGCCCAGATAAGATCTATCCGGGTCAAGTACTGCGTATTCCGCAATAATTCAGACGCGTTTGCTATAGCCCGATCGTTGGTCGGGCTTTTTAATCTCAATCGGTATAAGTTGGTCTAATTATTCTTTGTTTTCCATAAAACTTATGAATGTCCCACGCCGTTCATCCTTGTCATCTGGGGGGAGTGTTGACCCTGATGAGGAAAATTGATAGCGTCTCAGCCCAACTGAGGTCTGAGCGGTATCGAGCGCGGAATCTGACAAACCCGCCATGGCGGGCTTTTTATTTATCAGCCACCCCTCACAATAACGTTAACGCGTGATGAGTTAAGATAGATTCTGTGAAACAACAGCGTACTACCTCACAAGATAAAAAATACCGTGAAACTTTGGGAGATGCGCAATTTGCTATCATTGTGCTGGCAATAGCGTCTTGCTCCCTGATCATTTTTACGCTGTCAGTCACGTTGTGGCTGACATGACGTCGTTCATTACAGGGGATAAAATGGAGCACAATCTCCACGATGAAACCAAGCTGCTGGCCATTATTGGCCTTTTGGTTTCCGTGCTGCTGGTCGTATCAATACTTTTCGGTGTCACTTATTTTTCTGATCTAAAGCATGCGCGCGATGAAGTCGATATAAAAGGTTGCTATATAAGGGCGCCTTAGCGTTCTGCCTCCCAGGTTGCGTTCTGGTCGCTTGCTCATGCTAAGCTGGCGTCCAGCAACTTACTCAATCTGTGTGCCGTTCTGGAGGTGTTTTACGATGAGCAATTCCCGCCCAACTTACTCTTCATCTTCCCGTGATTGTCCCGTCGTCGACGGTGTGCGCCAGATCCAACGCATTGCCGTGCGCAATGCTGAAGTCGGCGGTATTGCGATTAATCGTGCATTACCCACACGTGAACGTCGCACCGTTGGCGCATGGTGTTTTCTTGACCACGCCGGCCCGTCGGTATTTAGCGGTTCGTCACAGGGTATGGACGTCGGGCCACATCCCCATATTGGGCTGCAAACCTTTACCTGGATGATTGAAGGCGAAGTGTTGCACCGTGACAGCCTGGGCAGTGAGCAGGTCATACGCCCTGGTCAGGTAAACCTGATGACCGCAGGCCGCGGTATTGCACATACGGAGCAATCTACAGGGGAGGACCGATGTTTACATGCCGCACAACTGTGGATTGCGTTGCCCGCCGAATATGCTGACATGTCGCCGCGCTTTGATCATTATTCAGACTTGCCGTCTTGGTTGAGCGATGGGGTTAAGCAGACGTTGCTGGTGGGAGAATTTCAACAATACCGTTCTCCCGTTTTAACGTTTTCACCGTTAATCGCCATTGATTTGGAATGGCAGGAAGACGGATATTTGCAGCTACCTTTGCGAGAAGATTTTGAAATAGGCTTTTTGCCCCTTATTGGTGCATTTGAGGTTAATGATGAAAAATTTTCACCTGATGAATTTGCCTATTTAGGTAAGAATCTTAACCGTATCGAGTTACATGGCACGAAGGGCAGTCGTGCATTATTCATCGGTGGGTTGCCATTAAACGAGGAGATTCTCATTTGGTGGAATTTTGTTGGGCACAGCAAGGCAGAGATTACGCGTGCACAGCGTGACTGGGAGCAGGGGAATATACGTTTCCCCGATGTTGTTGGCTATTCAGGCCCTCGGATGGCCGCGCCACACCTGCCCTGGAGCGATGTTTGATATCTTCGAGCTATAACAGCGGGAGTGTTTTATTCATTTGGCTCTATTAACGTTAAATTAATGTGATCACAACTCCATGTTTTCGTACCGATATAGTTTATCTGGGAAATAGTGATCTGGCGCAAATAAATGGTCGGAGCAGTGGATTAAGATAACTTCCAAGAAGTGATGTTATCTACCGCTAGTCAGAAGTCTGTGAGGTTATTATGAGCCAAGTACTCTATCGTGCAAGATTGTCCCATGTTGTTATTGCAACGGCGGTGTTTTGGATCTCAATAGCAGCCATGCTGGTTGTTGCTCTGAACTAACTCTGAATGATTATGCAATAAACCCGCTGCGGCGGGTTTTTTTATGACTGGATATTCTCAATATTCTAAAAACGGTTAATACTTATTAAACCAATAGCTGATTAACCTTGTGAAGTGCAATGATAATTCTTTCTAACGTAGTCGTGTTGTTAATTGCCGCGATTCATCTGTATATCCTGATCCTGGAAATGTTTCTTTGGCAGAAGCCGACGGGCAGGCGCGTGTTCGCGACCACCGCAGAGTTTGCGGCGGCAACGCGGATATTGGCCGCCAATCAGGGGCTGTACAACGGATTTTTGGCGGCAGGCCTGGTATGGGGCGTCTGGCGTGCCGATCCCGCTGTGCAGGTGTTCTTCCTGGGCTGCGTGTTGGTGGCAGGGGTCTTCGGTGGGTTAACGGCAAGCCGTAAGATTCTCAGGGTACAAGCGCTGCCTGCATTGGTTGCTTTGTTGATCGTGATATGGGTGCATTAACCCGCCGTGAGGGGCGGCGGGAAAGCGAGTCAGGCGGTTTTCTGATGAATAACGTGCAGCGGCGGAGCGATGTGCAGATCCACGCTCAGATCCTGCCTAAAATCATAAGGCGTGATATTGAACCGTTTTCTGAACATATACGTGAAATGTGATTGTGAGCCAAAACCAAAATCGAGCGCGATGTCAAAAATAGAGGCGTCACTGCTGCGCAATTGGTAAACCGCACCGGCAAGCCTACGCTCACGGATGTACTTACCCAGCGAGGTCCCTGTCGCTTCTTTAAACAGCTTCTGCATGTGCCACAGAGAGTAACCGGAGTATTCGGCCAGCTCTTCGAGATGGATCACTCGTCCAAGGTGAGTTTCGACCCATTTACTGAGGGCGCAGACTAATGAGAGGTGATGTTCTTGTATCATCAGTGCGTCTGTGTGAGATCTACATAGCGCTGAAGTATACACAACTTGCCGCCACGGACAAAAAGCCGCCCGCACCAAGGTGAAATTATTCGGAAAAACCATCGTTAAGTGGCTTGTCAGTGAGAAGGGAAAACGGCTAATCTGAAGTTGCCCGCTACCGCTGATAAAGTGGTTCAGGTCGCAATAAATAATAGCCTAAGCAGAGTCAGCCGTGACAATTCAGCGTTGATGGGGTGATCGCATGTTAATGACAGTGATTATTACTCTGGTTGTAATTGTGGGTGTTGCCGCTTTCATGGTGACGCCGGTGATGAGAATGAATAATGCGGAAGGTGTGGGAGGTGAAGAGCCGTGATATCAGGGAACAGCCTAACCCCAAATGGGGATTGATAGACTTTCGAAAAAGCCTGGGCGCGTAAGTGACCCGGGCTTTTTATTGGTAAGTGCAATCCAATCAGACGTTTTTCCGCTCTACGGTTTCTTCTCCCCAGTACAGTTGGTCGGCACTGGTTTTGGCAAATGCGATTTGCAGCGCTTCATCACTGCCTTCTTCCCAGATTTTTTGTGCCAGAACTTCATCATTTTTTGCCAGTTCAAAAATAGCTTCGGCAATCTCAACCGAGGTTTCACGCACGGTAGCCCAGGATTTCACATTGTGGTTTGCCATAACTTTCTCCTGTTGGGTTGTGGCTGAGGGTTACGTCGATAGACGCAGCGTTCAAACCTTGAGTATAGGTCAATTTAGTCGCGTGTTTTGACGTGCAATGCGCAAGAACGTTGAAAATTCAGTGGCAAACGGACAGGAGGCGGCAAAGCGCCAAGCGGCATGCTATTCTGTGCGGCGTCTGAATTAAGAAGGAAAGTAATTATGTCTGACATGCTGAGCAACGATCAGGAATTGGCCTCCGACCTGGTTGCCTGTCAACTGGTGATCAAGCAGATTTTGGATGTTATCGACGTTATTGCACCAACCGAGGTGCGTGACAAGATGGCAAGCCAACTGAAAAGCATCGATTTTTCCACGCACCCTGCCGGTGCTGATCCCGTGACCCGGCGGGCGATCGAGAAAGCGATTGCACTGATTGAAATGAAGTTTACCCGTAACTAAGTGCGGGAACCGCCGCGCAGCGGCGGTTCTGGACGGTGGTGATTAATCCACCACCGTTTCGATTTTCTTAAACAGTGGGCAGTCCGACACGCCAATCAGCCCGTTATCACCGTGCATATATTGCGCTACCACCAGATTGCGCGCTGTCATGTACTTGCATTGTAATCCTAAGCCACCCACGTTTTTATTGCTGCCGACCAGCACGCCATACCCCGAAAATAAAAATACGCCGTACAGCACCGCCAGCGTTACCACCCACTTCATCAGTTTGCCCATTGGGACTCCTTGTAATGTTTTGTCGCTGCGATGATATAGCCATGCGCAGACATCGGGGGCAACGGTAACAATCTGAAAAATCGCCTTCAAGCGGGTTTCTAAACGACAGGTTAAACTTCGTTTAAGTTGTCTGTGATAGCATGTTCAATAGATTATCAAGATAACAATGAGGCTGCTAAATTTGTTGCGGAAAAAAATCTTCGTGATAATCGCCTTCCTCGCGGCCTGCGTATTTTTTTATCTGCTGGCGCTGGATAGCTATTGCGATGAAGGAGGCACTTTTGCGTTGGGGATTTGCTCCGTCACCCGCTTTGTTCCATGGTGAACTGCGCAGCGGTGCGTAACAATTTTCAATCACGATGTTCGCGCCCATATCCAGAGTGCTAAGATGTCCGCCTGTTTTTAGCAGTAGGTAGGGTTTCCATGTACGATTTAGGTTTTGGTCTTAATGGCCTGGTATCACTGGCCATCGCCGGGTTGGCGCTGGTGGTGGGATTATGGGTCTGGTTCCTGGTGAATCGCGCCAGTGTGCGTGCCAATGAACAAATTCGTCTGCTGCAGGACATTGCCGAGCAGCAGCGTCAGCAAACGGCATTATTGAAAAGCCTGGTGCAGAGCGCGCGTGGCGATAGCGTAACTGACGATGATGATCTCAGTCCTGCGCTGGATTTCAAAGGTTTTATCCCTGAGCGTTAATCAATGAGTGGGCCGGGTGGTGGGGCGAACCTTACGCCACCCGCCGTGCTCAGAAAAACTCCATCCCCTGATAGGGCTGCGCGCGGCATGCCGCAAGGCGGCTCGCCAAATCACCACTGTGTATTTCTAATTGATGCCCATCGGGGTCGAGAAAGTACAGCGATTCTCCCTCGCTGCGGTTGGTTTTCCACTCTTTAACGCCTGCCTGACGCAGCCGCAATGCAACCGCGGCGAAATCTGCCGCAGCAACGCTAAATGCATAATGGGTATAGTCGCTTGCTGCGTTTACTGCCCGTGCGGGGTCCAATGACAAACACATCCATAGCTCCCCAAGAGACAAATAGGCTCCGTTTTGCCAGCGAGCCTGCGGCACAAAGCACAACAGGTTGCTATAGAAATCGAAGCTACGATTGACGTCGCAAACCGCGAGTGTCAGGTGGTTAAGGCCGTTCAGCATGAGGGTCATTCCAGAGCAAGATAAACCAGGAAAAGTGTAATCAGCCGCGGTGAAAAGTTAAAGCCTGAAAAACATTAGTATGGATAATGTGAAAAGCCATCCTGTTGTCATAAATCTGTCGTATTGGCATCGTAATGTAGCGCCAACTCTACGAAAGATGGATAAAGCCGATGATTAAATGGTATGAAGAAAGCGACGCCGAGGTGAACCGCAGCATTGCGTTGATCACCGGAGAAAATCCGGATAAATGGTATCCCTATGGCGGCGTTAAAGGTAAAGATTATTGCAAGAATCCCTCCGATGCCTGGCCGATTATCTGCGCCAACAAAATCAGTCTGAATGCCGATAGCCAAAGTGATAACCCGCAGTGGCAGGCCCGTATGATTACCCAGCGTGGCGAGTGGCAGGCAGACAGCAACAGCCCACTGCGCGCCGCGATGATCTGCTTCCTGCTGAGTCAGCAAAACAGCGAAATGGTACGTTGAAACACCAGAATTACTGATGATTTTTCCCTTTTTATGACAACAGAACTGTCTCTGGCGGAGCCTGTTTATGAAGCGCATTATTAAAGGTGATAAAAACTTGTCTCATCTGGTGATTGCCCATGCGGCAATCGATCGTCATGCCGAAAGCTTCGGTCAGCGCCGACAGGGCTGGCCTTCAACCTACCTGATAAAATATCAAAACGATCGTGTGGCCGTAGAGGTGGTAACTCGCCGCCAATCCTACGTCGCAACGCTGATGATCGGCGCCCGGAATCTCACTAAACTGTGCGGTTTGTCGGGTTAAAAACGCCCCAATTTTGCCGTTATTCCCCGTATAAAATAGCGCCCTGGCCACCCTTGCCGGGGCGCTACTCCTTGATGCTCACGGGGTTAAGTGTTAAAAAGCCGCCCGCAGATACATTTATTAATTGGCGAAATCTTGCGCAGAAGCGACAGGATCCCACGCCAAATGAGGATAAGATGGGCGGTCAGCAGCAGGATACCCCGCTAAAACGCGGCTTGAAAAATAGACACATACAACTTATCGCCCTAGGGGGCGCCATTGGCACCGGGCTGTTTCTTGGCATCGCGCAAACCATTAAAATGGCGGGCCCTTCGGTGCTATTGGGCTATGCGATCGGCGGTTTTATCGCTTTTTTGATTATGCGCCAATTGGGTGAAATGGTGGTTGAGGAGCCGGTAGCCGGGTCATTTAGCCATTTTGCTTATAAATACTGGGGCGATTTCGCCGGCTTTCTGTCGGGTTGGAACTACTGGGCGATGTTCATTTTGGTCGGTATGGCCGAACTGACGGCCGTCGGCATTTATATTCAATATTGGTGGCCAGACATCCCGACCTGGGTTTCCGCCGCCGTGTTTTTTGTACTGATTAATGCGATCAATCTGGTGAATGTCCGGTTGTATGGTGAAACCGAATTTTGGTTTGCCATCATCAAAGTGGTGGCAATCGTCGGCATGATCGTTTTTGGCGCCTGGCTGTTAGCCAGTGGCAATGGCGGTCCGCAAGCCAGCATCAATAACCTGTGGGAACAGGGCGGGTTTATGCCGCATGGCGTCGAAGGGCTGGTGATGGCGATGGCCGTGATCATGTTCTCATTCGGTGGGCTGGAGATGGTCGGTATCACTGCCGCCGAAGCGGCAGACCCTCGTCGCAGCATTCCAAAGGCCACTAACCAGGTGGTGTATCGCATCCTGATTTTTTATATTGGTTCGTTGACGGTACTGCTTTCGCTCTATCCGTGGGACAAAGTCGTGGAAGGCGGTAGCCCGTTCGTCATGATTTTCCATGCGCTGGACAGCACCCTGGTGGCGACGCTCCTTAACGTGGTGGTACTGACGGCCGCGCTGTCGGTATACAACAGCGGGGTCTATGCCAACAGCCGCATGCTGTTTGGCTTGGCGACGCAGGGGAATGCCCCCAAGGCCCTCACACGCGTAAACAAGCGCGGTGTGCCGATGCTGTCAATTGCGCTGTCGGCCCTGGTGACGTCGGTGGGTGTGCTGATCAACTATGTGATGCCCGGTAAGGCGTTTGAGTTGCTGATGGCGTTGGTGGTGTCCACCCTGGTGATTAACTGGGTGATGATTTGCCTGGCACACCTGCGGTTCCGTGCGGCGAAAAATCGCCAAGGCGTCATCCCGGTGTTCAAGGCGTTGTGGTACCCGTTTGGCAACTATCTGTGCCTGGTGTTCCTCAGCCTGATTCTGGTGATCATGTATTTCAGCGAAGGGATCCGTATATCGGTCCTGTTGATGCCGGTGTGGATCTTGCTGTTGTGGATAGGGTTTATGCTGACGCGCCGTAAAAAAGCGAAAGTACGTCGGTAGTCGTTAACGGAGGCGCCTGATGCGCCTCCGGTTCACGCTTTAGCTGCGTGGCATAAAGGCATTGCCTGGATCCGTGCGGCCCAATCCCAAGAGTTTCCTGCACAGCAGGAACAGGGTGGTGATGATATCGATAGCGACCACGCTAAGCATCAGCACGCCCAGCATGAAGAAACTGACCAGCGCACCCAATAACACCATCAGCGGTGCCGGCACACGTACCCGACGTAGCTTCATTGCGGCATACATTTTCCAATACTGCATCTGCGCCAGCATCGCGCTGCGGATACGGCCCATACGAACACGTGATTTGCGTGATGTAGAACGGCTCATAACTTCTCCTTTTCTGAATGTCCTATAAGTAAATCACAAGGATCTTAAGAGATGCTTAACAGGCTCTAGGCGGCCCTGGCATTCTCGTAAGGACTGTGACAACACAATACGCGAAAAGGTCCCCACGGTGAGCACGGTTCACAACACGTGATGTTCGCGAATCTTGTTATGCTGGCGAACCTGCCCGTGCAGGGGTGTCCGCAGTGGTCAGGAGAGCAACTGGATGAAGATAACCAATCGTTACTATGATGCCGCCAAGTCGCACCATACCCCGCAGGGCTTTCGTAACCCGGAGCCTTCACTGCGTCGGGAGGGGGATTTAAAGCGCTGGCAGGATGAACGTAAGCAGCAGGGGTTACCCAAACCGCCGCAAATGGGGTATCAGCAGTTTACCGAGCGCTGGTGGCAGCGTGCCGACCTCAGCGGCAGCGATAATAGCATCTGGTGGCTGGGGCATGCTTCAATGCTGCTGCGTCTTGATGGCCGCTATGTCCTGATCGACCCGGTATTGTCGGAGCGCGCATCGCCGCTGAGTTTCTATGGCCCGAAGCGTAAAACGCCACCGCCGTTGACGGTGAAGCAGTTACCCACCGTGGATGTGGTCTTAATCTCACACAATCATTATGACCACCTTGACCGACGTACGGTTCGGCAGTTGGCACGGCGTTTTCCACACGCGACCTTTGTGGTCCCGTTGGGGCTGAAAAATTGGTTCAGGCGTTATCGTCTGCAGCGTGTTGAAGAGCTCGATTGGTGGGATAGCCTGCAATTGGGCGATCTGACGTTCTACGCCACGCCTGCGCGCCACTGGAGTATGCGCACGCTCTGGGACCGTAACCGTTCCCTGTGGTGTGGTTGGGTGATACATCATCCGTCGCTGCGTTTTTATTTCTCGGGCGACAGCGGGTATTCGGAGCGCTTGGCGGATATTGGCACCCGTTTAGGGCCGTTTGACGTTGCGGCTTTGCCGATTGGCGCTTATGCACCACGCTGGTTCATGCAGGAACAGCATATGGATCCGCAGCAGTCGGTGACGCTGTATCAACAATTAAATGCGCCACGGGTCATTCCGATCCACTGGGGGGTTTTTGAGTTAGCTGACGAGTCTTTGGATGAACCGCCTCAGCAATTAAATCTGGCGTTGAGTGCGGCGGGAATCGAGCAGCATCAGTTCCGGCCAATCAAAATTGGTGAGCGCATCGCGTTTGAATCTAACTCTTAAGCGTTAACCCTTTGGTCTGCATGGCCGGTATGCTCAATGTGATTGCCCGCAGGCCAGCCTGGTTGCGGGTTGTAGCCGTAGGGGGCTGTTACGGGCGTTAATCCAGTACCGGGGGCGCGGTATCGTTATCAATAGAGACAATGCGTGCGAAAAGGTAAAATTAATACACCAAATGGACATTGTTATTGGCCGAGCAAATACCCATTCTGTTTTTAAGATTTAATTCCGCGGTACATTCCCACAAACCTCAATGTTATTGCCGTTATTTAATCTCCGTTATGAGTCCGCTATTTATCGCTGCTGCACGGTCATAGTGCGTAAATTCTGATTTTGCATGCTTATGCACCCTAAAGTGGCACGTTATTTGATTTTTTGGGCGATAACGTCGCTGCACAAATTATGTTCATGCTCCCTTGTGGCAATAATGAGCCTCTGTATTATTTCACTGCTGCGGGTAGGCGGAGTAGTGGACGGGCGGTGGTATTCGCGTTGGGCCATCCAGATGGCGGCCTAATGGTCGGATCATCCGATAACTAATGCGCCCGTTCATCGATATTCAAATGTTGTATAAGAAATTCCATAAAGATTCAAAATTTTTAACGTTCTAAGCGTTAAGCAGGGTTTATATGTTGCAACATGCGTGGGTCAATTGGATGAAAGAATTGTTAAAATTCAGTCAGGATGCGGAGTGTAGCGCGGCGTAAGTGTTAAGCAGAAAATAGCTATGGCTTCAACATCTTTTAGTCTATTTAAGCTTATGTTGCTCTCGACCGTTTCAAATATGTGCGACAGCTCCATCAGTGATTAAAAATGGCTTGCCATCGAATACAGAGTATGTGATAACGCATCTGGGTAAAACGAGGTACAGTTCTGTATATGTGTGGCATTTTCAGTAAAGAAGTTCTGAGTAAAAACGTTAGCGTTGAATACCGCTTCTCTGCCGATCCTTATCTTAGTGCCTCAAGCAGTAACGACTCTAGTTTGTCTATGTAACGCCTACGGGCGGTTTAAACAATCCAAAGGAAATACTCAAGATGGCAAAGATCAAAGGTCAAGTTAAGTGGTTCAACGAGTCTAAAGGTTTCGGTTTCATCACTCCAGCTGACGGCAGCAAAGACGTGTTCGTACACTTCTCTGCAATCCAGGGTAACGGCTTCAAAACCCTGGCTGAAGGCCAGAACGTTGAGTTCGAAATCCAAGATGGCCAGAAAGGCCCATCTGCAGTAAACGTTACTGCAATCTAATCAGCGTCAGCTGTACAAAAAACCCGCCTTGGTGCGGGTTTTTTCGTTTCTATTATCCGCCGGTAATAATAATACCTGCGTATTGATTACGTCCGGTAATACCCGGATGGCTCGGATCTTGCTCACGTCGGTGGCTGTTCCGCCGGTAGCTGGTGTATTTGAAGCGCTGCGGCTGCAGAGGATCCGTGTTTGGCGTGCAGATGGTACAGCTCCCGGCAAGGTCAACGCCGGCAAACCCTAACTCGCGGAGTTTGGATTCGGCAATGGCCGCCAAGTCCAAATGGCGATAGTGGGGGCTGATTAACGCCATGGGCAGTGGTAACTGTTGCTTGAAGCGCGCAACCAGCTCTTCGTTTACCTCGTAGCAGCATGGACCGGCAGCAGGGCCGATGGAAGCCACCCAGTTGGCCGTTGAGTCATCACGGCGGATACGTGCAGCCAGTTGCTCCAGAATACCGTCCAGCAGCCCACGCCAGCCAGCGTGCACGGCTGCAATCGCTGAACCATCATGACGACTGAAAATAACGGGCAGACAGTCCGCTGTTAACACGCTAAGCAAAATGCCAGGTTGGGTGGTATAGAACCCATCAGCTTCACCACAAGGTTGCGCTGCCTGTGTGACGTCAACGATGCGCGTGCCGTGAACCTGCTTTTTTTCCGGCAAGGTGGTGCAGTAGGGCTGTAAATGCCCAGGAAGCAGTGCGCTCTTGTTCCCGAAACCGTGTTGAATGGACGGAATGGTGTTGAGCAGTGGAGAGTAATCAGTCATATAACGTTTTTGCCTGCGTCAGAAAACTTAACGTCAGTGTAGCCAGTTTTTTTCCTCCTTGGCTAGGCCCATACGGGATGTGCCTTGCATCGCATAGACGCCTTCTTTAGACTAGCCGCGCCGTATCTCTCTGGAACCCAAACCATGTCTTATCAGTGCCCGTTGTGTCATCAGCCGCTTCATTTTTCTCATCAGCAATGGCGTTGTGACGCTAACCACCAGTTTGACTGTGCCAAAGAGGGCTACGTTAATCTGATGCCGGTGCAGCATAAGCGTTCGAAACAGCCGGGTGACAGTGCAGAGATGATGCAGGCACGGCGTGCATTCCTTGATGCGGGTTTCTATCAACCTTTGCAGCAACGCGTGGCAGAGTTGCTGGATCACGCGTTGTCTTCTGACGCACAGGCTCTGCTGGATATCGGTTGCGGTGAAGGGTATTACACGGCGGAGGTCGCCGCGCGGTTGGCGCAACAGCGTGGGGTCAGGGTTTATGGGTTGGACGTCGCGAAGGTTGCAATTCGCTATGCGGCCAAGCGTTACCCGGCGGTGTCATTCTGTGTCGCATCAAGCCACCGCCTGCCGTTTGCCGACGGTTCTTTAGACGCCATACTGCGTATTTATGCACCCTGCAAGGCGGAAGAACTGGCGCGGGTAGTCAAACCCGGCGGGGCAGTGGTGACGGTATCGCCTGGCCCACGCCATTTGTATCAGTTGAAAGAACAGGTCTACCAGCAGGTGCAACTGCATGACGAACAGGATGAGCAATTCGCGGGTTTTGACTGTGAACGGGTTGAATCGCTGTCGTATCTGATGACGCTTCCGGGAGAACAGGCAGCCAACCTGTTGCAAATGACGCCGTTTGCCTGGCGGGCCTCCCCGGAGGTCCAGCAACGCCTGAGCGCCTGTGAGCGCTTTGCGTGCGAAACGGATTTCGTCATTGCGCTCTATCGCCGACGTGCTGATTAAGTCGGCGTGTAGGTTGTCGGTTTGCTGAATGCGTCCTTGCGTTTACCGTTGCCAGCCTCCCGCAGGCGCCGGATGGCAAGATGGATTGATCGGGGACAGAAACAAAAAAACCTGCCGTTGGCAGGTTTTTTCGCGTTTAGCGGTATCAGGCAAGGTAGCCCAAATGCTCCAGCAGGATATTGACGCCGATACCGATCAAGACCACACCGCCGAGGATCTCCGCACGTTTGCCGAGGAGTGGACCGATGAAGCGACCAATCATCATGCCTATTGTCGCCATAATCATGGTGGCCATGCCAATGGCCATGGCGGTATGCACAATGTTCACTTGCAAGAAGGCCAGGCCGACACCGATAGCCATGGCGTCAAGACTGGTGGCTATCGCGGTAGCGACCAGTAACCAGAACCCGTGGCGCTTCACTTTTTCCACTTCATCTGGGCGGTTTCTGACGCCTTCTACAATCATGCGCGTGCCGAGAATAAACAGCAGCGAGAAAGCGACCCAGTGATCCCATTCCATAATGTATTGGCTGGCAAACAGGCCGATACCCCAACCAATGATTGGCGTAATAGCTTCGACCACACCGAAGATCAGTCCGGTGCGCAGTGCTTCACGGAAACGGGGTTGATGTAGGCTGGCACCTTTGCCGATCGATGCGGCAAACGCATCCATAGACATACCAAAAGCGAGAATGAGTGTAGCTGACAAGTTCATGTTAAATAGCCTCGGCCGGGCGGCTCCATATACACGTAACCCACCCCCAACCATACGACGGAGTTACGTGTCTATGGTCTCGCCAACCTTACCTGGCTGCCCGCACCACGTTTTAATGAAAAAACGAGTATGTTGATACGGGCGTTTCTGGCGTTTTATTGTCCAGAAACCGGCTACTCCCCAATGACGGCGCAACCATACCATATTATTTCCGCCGGCAACAACCTTTATTCCCAACGGATATTGGTTTGGAATTGATAATTGTTTTCATTAATGGAGTGTGCAAGAAGGAATATAATGTAGGCTAGTGCAACAATGTTGCGTAAATAATAATCAGGTAGCCTTGTGCGCTGGTGATTAATTACCCACATTCAGCGCGGGGTGGGCTGCTTGTCGGGATGAGGTTATTTTTTATTCACTGATTTTCAACAAAAAAGTGATAAATCTTCTCCAGGTCATCTAATTGAGTCACCTGAATCAGTAATCGGCGCTGCTCCAAATCTATGACCAGAATGCCATCTTCAGATAAATTCATGGCTTTAATACGGTTATATTCAATAAAGGCATTTGCATAAAAAAAGCCCTGCGCTTTAAACAACAATTTAGGCCAGCGGATATAAGAAATATAAATAGCGATCAGTGCTAAAGAAATAAGCAGATAGGTGGTTAATGCCGCACCTTGGGTGGTGACATTACGGTAAATAAGTATGGCGATGAGGCCAACAAAGATCAGACAATCAACCCGATTACGACGCTTCAACTGCACTTTCAGTAACGTTTTGCCTTTCAGCAAGTTCATGCCGAATTCATCGTAAATCGCATACACCAGCATCAGTGCGGTGAAAATCAGTAATACGCCATCGGTCAGCGACATCTTTCAACTCCACAAATAAAAAAAGCCGGGGGTTTCCCCCCGGCTGTTAACACCTTTACAGACCCAGCAGACCAACCCAGTAACCGAAGATACCGATGGCAAAGAAGCCGATGATGATCCACAACGCATTCACTTTTTTGCGCAGTAGCCACATACACCCGAAGGTCAGCAGCAGAGGTACCAACCCCGGCATCAGCTGATCGAGGATGGTTTGCACGGTGGTGACCGTGGTATGCCCGGTCTGGTCTGTGATTTTCGAGACGACCAGCGGGATATTCACGTGCGTCCACTTGTTGACTAACGCCCCCATGACAAAGAGGCCGAGAATGGACGCTCCTTCCGTCAGTTTTTGCAGGAAGCCGCCACCCATATCATTGACG
This sequence comes from Serratia sp. CoH_122_TC_1, assembly GCF_058191755.1. Taxonomy (NCBI): domain Bacteria; kingdom Pseudomonadati; phylum Pseudomonadota; class Gammaproteobacteria; order Enterobacterales; family Yersiniaceae; genus Serratia; species Serratia sp. CoH_122_TC_1. The sequence goes on along the minus strand of NZ_JBXWLA010000020.1, from coordinate 46,296 downwards.
ATATCCACCCCTTTGCGATAACCGTAAGCCACGCCGTAATAGCGGGTCAACAGGCGCACCAGGTTGAACAGGACAAAGAACAATATCGGGCCAAGCAGGCTGCCACTCATGGCAATACCGGCACCGAGCGCGGCAAATACCGGGCGTACGGTCCCCCAGAAGATCGGGTCACCCACACCGGCCAGTGGCCCCATCAAACCGACTTTGATACCGTTAATGGCCGCATCGTCGATAGGCGCACCGTTAGCGCGTTGTTCTTCCATTGCCATGGTTACGCCAAGCACCGGCGCTGCCACGTAAGGGTGGGTGTTAAAGAACTCCAGGTGGCGTTTGATCGCCTGTTTGCGGTCGTCGTTATTTTCCGGATACAGGCGACGGATCACCGGTACCATTGAGAAGCAAAAACCCAGCGCTTGCATACGTTCGAAGTTCCATGAACCCTGGAACAGATTCGAGCGCATAAACACACCGCGAATATCGGCTGGCGTGAGTTTCTTTTGAGCTGTTGTATCAACCATGTCTCTCACCTATTCCTAGTCCAGTTCGTTATCGAGGTCATTATTCGCCGGGCCGGCTTGTACAACCTGAGACTTGTTGTATTTCGGGCTGAGCTGGATATAAAGCACGGCCATCACCACGCCGATGACGCCCAGCGCGACCAGGTTAAAGTTGGTGAAGGCAGCGGTCACGAAGCCGAGGTAGAAGAATGGCATCAAATAACCGGCACGCATCATGTTGATCACCATCGCGTAACCGACGACGACGATCATCCCACCGGCAATGTTCAGGCCGCTGGTGACAACTTCCGGGATCGAGTTAAGCAGTGCGTGAACGCCTGAAGTACCCACTGAAATAGCGACGATAACCGCCGGAATAGCGATACGCATCGCCTGCAGGAGCAGGGCAGAGATATGCAACCAGGTAATGGCGCGCAAACTGCCGCGTTCCGCCGCGCTGTCCGCGGCGTGCTGGAAGGCGACCGTCAGCGTACGTACGATGATGGTCAGAACTTGTCCGGCCGCCGCCAAGGGGATGGCCAGGGCGATACCGGCACCGACGCTTTGCCCGCCGGCAATAACCAGAATGGTAGAAATGATTGACGCTAACGCAGCATCTGGCGCAACTGCCGCACCGATGTTCATCCAGCCCAGGGCGATCATCTCCAGCGTACCGCCGATGATGATGCCGGTCTTCATATCACCGAGAATAAAACCGATCAGGGTACAAGCGACCAGCGGACGGTGGAACTGAAACTCGTCGAGGACGGAACCCATCCCGGCGATACAGGCAACGATAAATATCAGTACAATCTGAAGAGTGGTAATCTCCATTGCACTTCTCCTATGACCAAAGATCTCTGAGTAAAATAATTATTGGCTATACCCTTCCTACTTGAAGCCGCATCTTTGTTGGCTGAATCCGCTTACCCTCGTCGCATCGTTCGTTATGCTTCGGGTGATTCGCAGACGTGCCTTTGCGATGCCACTCCAATTATCTTGGGAAATGTCGCCATTAATTGAGCTTGTTAATCAGGTCCATCATTTTTAACCGGCTGTCGGACGAGACTTTACGCACTTCCAATTCAATACCGCGCTCGTTTAATTTCTTAAACGCCTCGATATCTTTTTCGTCGACAGAAACGGCGTTATTTACCTGGGTTTTACCCTGGCGGAATGCCATACCACCGATATTCACCGATTTGATGTCCACACCGCCTTCCACCAAACGCCACACGTCAGTTGGGTTGGTAAATAGCAACATCACGCGTTCACCCGCGTACTTCGGGTTATTCCAGACGCGGATGGCTTTCGCTACGTCAACCACGTGAGCGGTGACGCCGGGCGGGGCCACCTGAGTCAGTAAGGTTTTGCGAACGTGGTCGGCGGCGACTTCGTCACTGACAACGATAATGCGAGTGACGTCAGTTTCCTTGGTCCAACGGGTCGCGACCTGACCGTGGATCAAACGGTCATCGATGCGGGCCAGGCCGATCTTCATGTGGTCATTGGGGCCCAGAGGTGCCTGTGGTGCTGAGGGTTTTGCGACGGGAGAACTCTGTTGTGCCGCGGGCTTAACACTCTCTTCTGCTGGTTTCTTCAGGGCTTTCACACCCTCACGGCCAGTTTCCAACGCCAGCGCGACCAATTCGTCAAAGCCAGGGTTGTCGTCTCTTGCCATGAATGTTTCCACCAGCATGGGAATGTTCACCCCGGTGACGACCTCATAGTTTTCTTTATCGACGGCGATACGGCTCGCCGCATTGAAAGGGCTGCCGCCCCAGGTATCCACCAGGAACAGGACGCCACCGCTGGTGTCGAGTCCGCTGATTTTTCCGTTATATTTCTCGATTAACGTTTCGGCATTTTCACCGGGGACGAAATCTATAAAAGCGACGTTGTCCTGTTCGCCTAATAGCATTTCCGTCGTCTTCAGCAATTGTTCCGCTGCGGTCCCGTGTGTGCCGATGATAATAGCTATTGCCACTCGCTACCTCCTCATTGAACTTCATGCACGGATTGTGTCGTTCTTTAGTTCATTTGCTTCCTGGCAGTCACTTCCGCGGTTCAGATACATTATGGTAGATATTTGGAAACCCGCTCTTAACATTTCTCGCGCAGTTTCAAAAGCCTGTGCGCGTTGAACCACGTTAGCGTCATTTATTTTAGTGAGTGAAAAAATAAATTTTGTGACATTGCTCTGTTATTGAACGCTCGGATAAGTCTTAACACGGTGTTTGCGGAATTAAACAACAGAGCTGTTACAAGACGATGCAGAACGTAAAAAAGCTTCTTTGCCGGCAAAAAAATTCCTGCTAGAGTATTTCTTCTTTCATATTTAGGAGTGAAGGGCCTCAGCCCACCCTATGGACTGTCACCGAAGTTACTGTTTTTCAAGGTTCCACCCGCCACCTGCTGGCGTAGCACAAATCACACGGCCGTTCGGCCATCTCCCGGTACTGCAATCCCGTTATCTTGCTGTTGTTTGCGCAAATCCTGCGTCGGCATCGTCACGCCTGAGCATCGCTCGGCCATCCTGTCTTTTTTTCGGAGTCTGATATGGAATTTTTAATGGACCCCTCAATTTGGGCTGGGTTACTGACACTGGTGGTGTTGGAAATTGTACTGGGTATCGACAACCTGGTGTTTATCGCCATTTTGGCCGACAAGCTACCGCCGAAGCAGCGTGATAAAGCCCGTATACTCGGTCTGTCGCTGGCGCTGTTTATGCGTCTGGGCCTGTTGTCGGTCATTTCCTGGATGGTAACGCTCACCACGCCGCTGTTTAGCGTGGCGGACTTTAGCTTCTCTGGCCGTGATTTGATCCTGCTGTTTGGTGGTGTCTTCCTGTTGTTCAAGGCCACCATGGAGCTGCACGAACGGCTGGAAGGACAAACACATCAAGATGGCGCTAACCGGGGCTACGCCAAGTTCTGGGCTGTTGTGGTGCAGATTGTGATCCTTGATGCGGTGTTCTCGCTCGACGCGGTCATTACCGCGGTGGGGATGGTGAACGACCTGGCGGTAATGATGACGGCCGTGGTTATCGCGATGGTGGTGATGTTGGTGGCTTCCAAACCGCTGACTAACTTCGTGAATGCGCATCCGACTATCGTGGTGCTGTGTCTGAGCTTCCTGTTGATGATTGGCTTGAGCCTGATCGCCGAAGGCTTTGGCATGCATATTCCGAAAGGGTATCTGTACGCTGCGATTGGCTTCTCGATCCTGATTGAGCTGTTTAACCAAATCGCGCGCCGTAACTTTATCAAGCATCAGGCGCATCGTCCTATGCGTGAGCGTACCGCCGAAGCGATTATGCGTTTGATGGGGCAACAGCGAGCACAGCAGACAGATGAAGCGGTGCCGATGCCGGTAAACGAAACCTTCGCAGAAGAAGAACGCTATATGATCAGCGGTGTTTTGACGCTGGCCTCCCGTTCCCTGCGTAGCGTCATGACGCCGCGCACCGAAATTTCATGGGTGGATTGCGATCGTTCACGGGAAGAAGTCCGTGAACAATTGCTGGACACGCCACACAGCCTGTTCCCGGTGTGCCGTGACTCCCTGGATGAGATTATCGGTGTGGTTCGTGCCAAGGATCTGCTGGTGGCAGTAGAGCGGGGCGAAGATATCGCAGAATTCGCTGCGCGCACACCGCCGATCGTCGTGCCGGAGACCATGGACGTGATTAACCTGCTGGCAGTCTTGCGACGTGCCAAAGGGCGTTTGGTCGTCGTCACCAACGAATTTGGCGTAGTGCAGGGACTGGTTACGCCACTGGATGTGCTGGAGGCGATCGCAGGTGAATTCCCTGATGAGGATGAAACGCCGGATATCGTGGTGGAACCCAACAGTTGGCTGGTGAAAGGCGGTGCTGACATGCACTCGCTGGAGCAGGCGCTAAACTGTGAAGACTTGGTTAGCCCAACGGCGGATTACGCCACCTTGGCGGGGTTCCTGCTGGCACACTACGGCCAAATGCCGGTCGTGGGTGATGTGGTAGAACTTAATCGACTGCGTTTTGAAATCGTCGAGGTGTCTGAGTACCGTATCGAGCTGGTGCGTATCACAAAAGTGGAACCTCACGACGAGGAGCACCAGTAATATCACGGGCCGGGGGCATTATGCCTCCGGCTTGATTTCCTCTTCTCTTTGACGTTCTTCCCGCTTGTTCATTGCCCGTAACCGCGATTCATATTGCTGTAGCCACAACGGAAATACATTGATCGGCATGGGTTTGGCAAAATAGAAACCTTGCAAGGCGTTCACATCACGTGAGCGTAGATAATCCGCTTGTTCGGCCGTTTCCACTCCTTCAGCCACCAGTTTCAGCTTCAAACGCTGTGCCAGGGTAATAATGGTATCGGTGACCGTCGCGTTAATCGCATCGGTGCCGATTGCCGCAGTAAAACCGCGATCGATCTTCAATACGTCAGGGCTGAGTTTTTTCAGATAACTCAGAGAGCTATGCCCGGTTCCAAAATCGTCAATGGCCAGCATGACACCCATTTCTTTCAGCGTTTTAATCTGCTCATACTGAATTTCCGACAATGCGGTACGCTCGGTCAATTCCAGCATCAGTGACGGCATCGGATGGGCTGGCAGCCACAGACGGCGGATGTCGTCGATGATAGTAACCCCGTTGAAATGCTCGGCGGCGACATTGATGCTGATATAAAACGAAGGGCGTGGCGGGAACAAATGCAGGTTCTCTACCACAGTGGTTATCAGGTAGCGTGTTAGGGAGATGATTAAGCCATGCTGTTCTGCCAGCGGGATAAATACATCAGGTGAAATCCAGCCCTGACGTTTGTTTTTCCAACGTAACAAGGTTTCAACACCAACACATCTGCCGGTTTCGGCATTGATGATAGGTTGACAGTAAACACGGAACTCGCGATGGGTAATGGCATGGCCAATATGGTATGACAAACTCATGCGGTTAGCCGTGAGCAGATACACCACATAGGCTGCCAGCAGACTGATCAACAGCGACAATGGGATATGACGCGGCAGTGCCGTCAGCGCCAGCACGTTAGCCTGTGGGCCAAATAATGAGATAGAGAAGGGATACTGCGCAGATTTTGCCGTATACCGTAGGTCTGCCGTCAGCGTATCGCTGCGCAAGATCTCTCGACGACCGTATTCCAGGCTGTAATTGCCGACGTTTAACACCACGCGCTGTGCAAAGGGTTCCTGAGGCTCCAGCAGAAAGTTTGCCAGCAATTCTATATTGAAAACGTGTAACACACCGTTGCGGTTATCACCTGGCGCAACGGGTGTCCACATGATCAGCGTAGGTACCCCTTTGGCGACGGTTAACGAGGGGCGCAGCACCAGTGTCGCGCCATCGTTTGCTACGGTGGGTAAAATAGCGCTGAAATCATACTTACGTGCGCCGAACAGACTGGAACAGTAAATAACACCATCTTTGACCAATAACATGGCACGTAAGGCCTGGTTTTGTGCGGCGCGGAAACGCAATGCTGACATTGCGGTTTCACAAGATTGGTCCAACATCGGCATGGATCGTTCGGCTTGTTGTCGGGCGGGCGTCAGTAAATCATTAATTTTGGCAACGGTGCGGGTAGCGAGAAACTGTCGGTTTTGTTCGATGGTACCAAGTTCTTGGTAATAACGGGTATAGAGTGAGAGTAGCAGAATAGCCAACCCAACCGCCCCGGCCAGTAGCCAACGGTAATAACGGTATTTGGTCACGGTAAGTTGGGTCATCAACATCACTAAATCCTTGTTCGGTAAGCCAGCCCAAAAATCACCGCCAGGCCAAACTGCCCTAAATGATACTTGGCTAATTCTAGCCTGTCGTTATACAAGAGTGATGGTAACCCAGTAAATTATTTAAATTTGGCGAAACAGAGGGCTAAATTGCGGGTTAACCGCAGGATCGGCGTGACAGTGTCGACATATTTTATCGTGACATTGTCACTTGGTGTGTGTTAGTGGTTTGATTATTCAGCGTTCATACCAAGAAAAACCCCGCCGTGAAGGCGGGGTGAGGACGTTAGTCGCACTGCACTTTGATCGCCAGACCACCGCGAGAGGTTTCGCGGTATTTAGCGTTCATATCTTTGCCGGTTTCGTACATGGTCTCGATCACCTTATCCAGCGATACGCGAGGTTCACTGGTACGGCGCAAGGCCATGCGTGCTGAGTTGATCGCCTTCACGGAAGCAATGGCGTTACGTTCGATGCACGGCACCTGAACCTGGCCGGCAACTGGGTCACAGGTCAGCCCCAGGTTGTGCTCCATACCGATTTCTGCCGCGATGCACACCTGCTCCGGGCTACCGCCCAAGAGTTCAGCCAGACCGGCCGCAGCCATTGAACAGGCCACGCCCACTTCACCCTGACAGCCGACTTCGGCACCGGAGATAGAGGCGTTCATCTTGTACAGCGCACCGACGGCACCCGCAGCCATAAAGTAGCGGATGTAAATGTCTGGGCTAACGGACTCAATAAAGTGGTCATAGTACGCCAGCACGGCCGGTACGATGCCGCAAGCCCCGTTGGTCGGCGCCGTGACAACACGGCCGCCTGCCGCGTTCTCTTCGTTCACTGCCAGTGCAAACATATTGACCCAGTCAATCACGTTCATTGGGTCACTGGACAGTTTATCTGAGGAAACCAGCAGACGGCGCAAGGCGGATGCACGGCGTGGAACACGCAGCGGCCCCGGCAACACGCCTTCGGTATTCAGACCACGATCAATACAGGCGCGCATGGTCTGCCAGATGTTGCCGAAATAGGTTTCGATGTCCTGTTTGCTGTGCAATGCCAGTTCGTTTTGCATCACCATGCCTGACAGGGACAACCCGGTTTCACGGCAGTGATCGAGCATTTCGCGAGCAAAACTGAACGGATATGGGACACTCAGTTCATGCTCGTCGGCCTTGCCGAAGTTTTCTTCATCGACGATAAAACCACCGCCGATAGAATAGTAAGTCTTGCTGTAAACTTGTTTATCCCCGGAGAAGGCGTGGATTTGCATGCCGTTTTCATGCAGTGACAGGTTGTCGCTGCGGAAAACCATGCCGCCATCACGCGGGAAATCGACTTCATGCTGGCCATTGGCCAGCATCAGGCGTTGACGTTGTTCTACATCGCGAATAAAACCCGGGATGCTATCGATATCAACGGTATCCGGCATATTACCTGCCAGGCCGAGGATGATAGCGATATCGGTATGGTGACCTTTACCGGTCAATGAGAGTGAGCCGTAAACATCTACAGCAACACGCGTGATAGAAGGCATCAGGCCTTTATTTACCAGATCGTCGACAAACTGTTTGCCGGCTTTCATCGGTCCAACCGTATGAGAGCTGGACGGGCCGATGCCGATCTTAAACATGTCGAAAACGCTAATCACGCTAAAACTCCTTAGAGGCATATTGTTATGGCTGCAGCGGTTAAAAACCGCGCAGGGAACAGCGATATTGTAAAAGGACCGTACGGGTTCGGTTGTCTTTTTCGCATGAAATAAAATAATCCGTGGTGTTACTTCTGTTAGTGATTGCCTCAGACATTCGGCCGGCCCTGGAACCTTCCGTTGCCTAAACTCCGTTAATGGCAATCGCGCCAGCTTCCCGTGCTGAGCGCGGCCAGTTTAAACCTTGCTAAAATAGTGGTTTATCCCGGACGGCAGTATTTTACAGGTATTTCGTAAGGTTGAAGAGAGGGTTTACAGTTTTTTTAAAACTCTGATAGCCAGAACGGTAGTTGAAAAAGCAAACAAATGAAGTGATGCCGATCGCTTTACCCGCGCCAACTACGCAGGTAACCGTTTGGCTTGTGATCGCGGTCACGGAATTGACGCTAAATACTGACCTGCTGCGCCAGGCGCCGGATGATGGCGGCGGTTAATCCCCAGACAAATTGGCTCTGATACCAAGAAAGATAAATGCGGTGGGAATGACCGGCACGCTGAATATCGAGTGGGTAATAGCGCGATAGCGTCAATGCTTCGTGTAATGGCATTTCAAAAACATCGGCAACTTCGTCTGCGTTGGCGACGAATCGTACATCTGGAGAAATAAGCCCCACAACAGGGGTGACCTGGAAGCCGGTACTGCTGTCGAGCGGTGCCAGTTGCCCCAGGATGGTCACCGCCTCCGGTGGGATCGCCACTTCTTCATAAGCTTCCCGCAGGGCGGTGATCACCGATGAGCCGTCGTCGGCGTCGGTTTTGCCGCCAGGGAAGGCGACCTGTCCAGGATGTTTGCGCAGCGAGTCGGCGCGGCGGGTGAGCAACAACGTCGGCTTAGGGCGGCAGATGATAGGTATCAACACTGCCGCCGGGCGAACGTTATGTGAGATTTGCGACGCCTGTGGCAGCTGCAACTGAAAACGGCTGATAAAGGCTGCCAATGAGGTTGGATAAGTCGGCTGGTTCACGACGCGGTAAACTCCCCCAGTTGTGGCAAGATGCGGCCAACTTTATCAAAGGTTTCCTGATACTCCGCCTGTTCCTGGCTGTCGGCAACGATACCGCCACCGGCGGAACAGTAAATACGGTTGTTTTCGGTGATGAGTGTGCGAATGGTGATATTGGTGTCCATGGTACCGCAGACGCTGATGTACCCAATACTGCCGCAATACGCGTTGCGCCGTTGTGGCTCCAACTCTTCAATGATCTCCATCGCACGCACTTTGGGGGCACCGGTAATGGAACCGCCGGGGAAACACGCGCGCAGCAATTCCGTCGCAGGGGTGTGTTCCGGCAGGGTCGCCGTGATAGTGCTAACCAGATGATGCACCGCTGGGAAGGGCTCTACCACAAATAACTCGGGAACCTTCACGCTGCCAGGCTCGGCGACACGGCCAATATCATTACGCAGCAGATCGACAATCATCAGGTTTTCCGCGCGGTCTTTGGCGGAATTCGCCAACCGTTGCGCTTGCTGAGCATCCTGCTCAGGATCGGCCAGGCGTGGCAGGGTGCCTTTAATGGGGCGCGTCTGGATATGGTGATCTTCCAGCCATAGAAAACGCTCGGGTGAAACGCTCATGACGGTGTTGTGTGGCAAGCGCAAGAAGGCAGAAAAGGGCGCACGATTACTGGCGCTTAATTGCTGAAATGCTTGCCATTCATCGCCCTGATACTCAGCAGAGAATCGCTGTGCCAGATTGATTTGATAACAGTCACCACTGCGCAGATAACGCTGAATGCGCTGAAATTTTTCACCGTACTGTTGCCGCGTCATATTGGCTTGCCAGCAACGGGTCAACGTGAATGCGCATCGGGTTTCAGGTTGTTGGCCCTTGAGCCATTGCCAGCGCTGCTCTACATCGTCATAACTCAGCAGTGTCAGCGTTTGTCGGTGATGATCGGCAATCAAAGCCCAGTTATAAATGCCGATCGCCATATCCGGCAGTGTGATATCTGCCTGAGACAATTGCGGCAGTTTTTCCACGCGGCGGCCCAAATCATAACCGAACAACCCCAGTGCGCCGCCCTGAAAGGGCAGGCAGGTATCCATCGCCGGGTGCAGGTTCAGTTGATCCAGTTGCTGTTGCAACAGACTGAAAGGGTCTTCCGAAGATTGCCAATGCGCTTCACCGCAGTGGATCTCGGTGAGGGAACCCCGTGTGGTTAAGGTAGCGCAGGGGGCGGAGACCAGGATATCGAAACGGTTGTGTGGGTGTTCGGCAAAACCGGAATGCAACAGCATCGCCCAAGGCTGCTGTGCAAGCGGTGCAAACAGCTCTAACAGTGCAGTGTGGGTATAAGGTAAAGACTTAAGATTCGGTGCAGTTATGCTCATGGGCCTCAATAAACCTGACTAACAGACGGCTGTTTCTGTTGGCTATTCTGCCATATTCAACCGGCGGGTGCATGTCTTGGTCTCAGTAGCTGAAGCACACTTTACATAAACGGTGAGTAAACAATTTTGCAAATGAAGCATTTTTTGCGACTTTAGCTAAAGTTTACTATGTTAAAAATAATTACATCAGTCAATGCTCGATATATTTTTGTATCTAAATGACAAACGGAAAATTAAATTATTAGTTTCACTCGGTTATTGTTTTTGGTTGTTATCATTGGCTGATGGTACAGGCGATTATTTTATTAACAATGCCAAGGTGTTCTGTAATTTGGGTAATGAATTACTGCCTGTGAGAGCGTACGTATAAAAATATAAATGGTAACAAGACGCATGTATGCCTTCGAGTAAATCGACTGGCAAGTGCTTCATTTTATTTAAATGCACCCTGATATTTTAAGAATATTCATTCGTTACTTTTTACGAAGAGCTGCCTATGCCCCTAATGCTGAGTGTTATTGTCCCGTTGCACAACGTGGGCGAGCTGTTTGAGCCTTTTCTGGCTTCATTGCTGGCCCAAAATGAACAGCGATTGGAAGTGATCATCGTCAATGACGGTTCCAGCGATGGCTCTGGCGATATCGCCCATCGTTATGCCCGACAGCACCCACACATTACTGTCATTGATCAGCGTAACGCGGGTGTGTCCTGCGCACGCAATGCCGGGTTGGCCGTTGCCAAAGGGAAATATGTCGCGTTTCCTGACGCGGATGATTTACTGGCGCCTGAGATGTATTCAACCTTGATTGAACTGGCCGAAAAAAATCAGCTGGATGTTATGCAGTGCAATGGTGAACGTTATTTTTCCCATGAGGGTGAGCTTCAACCGATTATTCCACTCAAACGACTGGGCGATACACAGGTTATAAGCGGTGTTCAATGGTTGGAGCGCGCGCTGAAATCAAGAAAATTTATTCATGTGGTGTGGTTAGCCGTTTATCGCCTTGATTTTATTAAACAGCATCAGTTGTATTTCGAGCCGGGTTTACATCACCAAGACATTCCCTGGACCACCGAAGTGATGTTTAATGCCAAGCGGGTGAAATATATCAGCAAAGCGCTGTATCGCCAGCGTGTTCATGACCAATCGATTAGCAATCGCCGCCGTATTGGTAAAGCCAACGTGGAATATCAGCGCCATTATATGAAAATCGTGGAGATGCTGAGGGTACTTAACCAGCGTTACGCGAGAAAAATCGACATCAGGCCGGCTTTCCATTGGCAAATCACGCGCGAAGCATTGGGTATTTGCCACAGTATCCGCCGTGAACCTGAACTGGCTGCACAGTGCCAAATCACCGATGAATTCTACCAACGCGGTATTGATCGCGCCATGTTCGCCAATGCGCGTGGTCTAAAACAAGGCTGGCACGTCATACTCTGGCTCCATCGTCTGAAACAGTGGCGGCACGGTGAGCATGTTTCGCAACCGGCGGCTGAATAACAAGCGTTGGGATCCGTCGGTTTAGGGGGTATACTCGCTCTCCATTTTGTCGGAGAGAAACACATGCTTGCAGGTATGCCGTCCCTGAGCCATCTAGAGCAGCAGGAAGCTGCTGATCGTATCCATTCGTTGATGGAACAAGGCATGAGCAGTGGTGAAGCCATTGCGCGCGTTGCACAGGAAATCCGCGAAAAACACCAGGGTGACCAGGTCAGCGTGCTGTTTGATGACGAAGACGATGAAGAGCATCAGGAACGGCCGGACGATCTGGCTGATGATGACTCGGAAGAAGACGAAAACTATTGATATTTCAGGGGCCGGCAAGCCGGCCCCAAAGAATTACCCTTCAACCACGACCGCCGCCGCAGCCTGTTTGGCTGATTCTACCGCCAGCGCTATGTTTTCTGCCGTAGCCAGCGCGACACCCATCCGACGTTGACCGTCAATGTCCGGTTTACCGAATAAACGCAGTTGGTTGTGACCGACCAGCGCGTGGTCCAGACCGCTGAAACGCAGGTCACGGCTGGTCAACTGTGGCAGAATGACTGCGGATGCCGAAGGCCCGAACTGGCGGATCGCACCAATGGGCAGACCCAGGAAAGCGCGAACGTGCAGGGCGAACTCGGACAGATCTTGCGAAATCAAGGTCACCATGCCGGTATCATGCGGCCGTGGGGACACTTCGCTGAAAATAACCTCGTCCCCACACACAAACAGTTCTACACCGAACAGACCAAAACCCCCCAATGCTTTCACCACGTTTTCCGCAATCGCCTGCGCACGGCTCAACGCCAGATCGCTCATCTGTTGAGGTTGCCATGATTCGCGGTAATCCCCATCTTCCTGGCGATGGCCGATTGGCGCACAGAAATGCACGCCATCAATTGCACTGATGGTGAGCAGGGTGATTTCAAAGTCGAACTCCACCAGACCTTCGACAATCACTTTACCGCCCCCGGCACGGCCACCCTGTTGGGCATACTCCCAGGCTGCGTTTAGCTGTTCCGGACGGCGGATCAGGCTTTGGCCTTTGCCGGATGAACTCATGACCGGCTTGATGATGCAGGGATAGCCGATGTCATCGACAGCCTGCTGGAATGTCACTTTGTCATCAGCAAACCGATAAGGCGAGGTGGGCAGACCGAGCGTTTCTGCGGCCAAGCGGCGGATGCCTTCGCGGTTCATGGTCAGTCGCGTTGCCTCGGCGCAGGGCACCACATGGTGTCCTTGCTGTTCCAGCTCAACCAGCATGCTGGTGGCAATGGCTTCGATCTCTGGCACGATATAGTCAGGACGTTCCTGTTCAATCACGGCTTTCAGCGCGTTGCCGTCCAGCATGTTAATAACGTGGCTGCGGTGTGCCACGTGCATGGCGGGAGCATCGGCGTAGCGATCAACAGCGATCACTTCCAGTCCCAAACGCTGGCATTCGATGGCAACTTCTTTACCCAGCTCGCCGGAGCCGAGCAGCATAACGCGGGTGGCGGAGGGGCGCAGGGCGGTTCCAATAGTTAACATAGTCTCGTACCTGGATCTGTGGAGTGTAAAGCGGTCTGATAATGGGCGTGCAGTATATACGAAAACGTTTGCGTATGCAGCCGAAGGCCAACCTATTGCTGCCACCGCCGCCAAAACCCGCAAGTGGCGGCTTTTTTTATGTGTGAAATCCGTAATCCCCCCTATCTCTGTTATCATCTGCGGTTAATTCGGTGCTGCCCATGGGCGCGCCGCCATTCCATTTGCCATATAAGAGTTATCGCCGTGAGCACAGTTTCTTTTTCTTCCCTGCCGCTGCCAGCCGAACAGTTGGCCAACCTCAACGAATTGGGGTATGCCGAAATGACACCGGTGCAGGCTGCTGCATTGCCCGCCATCCTGAAAGGGCAGGACGTACGTGCCAAAGCAAAAACCGGCAGCGGTAAAACGGCGGCATTCGGCATCGGCCTGCTGGATAAAATTAACGTTGCCCAAGTGGCTGCGCAGGCGCTAATCCTGTGCCCGACACGTGAACTGGCGGACCAGGTGAGCAAAGAGCTGCGCCGTCTTGCCCGCTTCACTCAAAACATCAAAATTTTGACCCTGTGTGGTGGCCAGCCTATGGGGCCACAGCTCGACTCCCTGGTGCATGCACCGCATATTGTCGTGGGGACACCGGGGCGTATTCAGGAACACCTGCGTAAGAAAACGCTGGTGTTGGACGAACTGAAAGTGCTGGTCTTGGACGAAGCCGACCGCATGCTGGACATGGGTTTTGCCGATGACATCGACGATGTGATCAGCTATACGCCGCCGCAACGTCAGACGCTACTGTTCTCGGCAACCTATCCGAGCGGTATTGAACGCATCAGTGCCCGCGTACAGCGCAATCCGTTAAATGTGGAAGTGGACGACGGTGAAGAACAAACCACCATCGAACAACGTTTCTATGAAACCACCCGCGATCAGCGCCCAGCGGTGTTGGTGTCGGCCATTCGTCATTATCAACCGTCTTCCTGCGTGGTGTTCTGTAACACTAAACGTGATTGCCAGAGCGTATATGAAGCGCTGGAAGCGCGAGGCATAAACGTATTGGCGCTGCATGGCGATCTGGAACAGCGCGATCGCGATCAGGTTCTGGTGCGCTTTGCCAACCGTAGCTGCCGTGTACTGGTGGCGACCGACGTTGCTGCACGCGGTCTGGACATTAAAGAGCTGGAACTGGTTGTCAATTATGAACTGGCATTTGATCCCGAAGTGCATGTACACCGTATAGGTCGTACCGGCCGCGCTGGCCTGAGCGGCCTGGCAATTAGCCTGTGCACACCGCAGGAAATGGCGCGAGCGCATGCGATTGAAGAGTATTTGCAGATACGAGTTAACTGGGCACCGGTGTCTGAACTGAGTGGCGCGAGCCATACGACACTTGAAGCCGAGATGGTCACCTTGTGTATCGACGGTGGGCGTAAGGCCAAAATCCGTCCTGGTGACATTCTTGGTGCCTTGACCGGCGACGCCGGGTTAACGGCAGCAGAAGTGGGCAAGATAGACATGTTCCCCGTGCATGCTTATGTGGCGATCCGCAAGGCGAGCGCCCGTAAGGCACTGCAACAGCTCACACAGGGTAAAATCAAGGGTAAGAACTGCAAGGTGCGGTTGTTGAAATAAATCACGTCAGGGGTGCACTTGCATCCCTGCGTAAAATCACCTTATACTGTATAAAATTACAGTATTCTAACCTTTGAGGAATGCGCATATGGCAGTTGAAGTTCACTATGTGGTGGTGAGAAACGGTGAGGAAAAGATGACTTTCGCAACCAAGAAAGAAGCCGATGCTTACGACAAAATGCTGGATCTGGCCGACAGCCTTGGTGAATGGTTGCAACAGGCGCCATTGAGCCTGGATGACGAGCAACGTGAAGGGCTGAGTTTCTTCCTGGCGGAGAATAAAGACGTGCTGGGGCAAATCCTGCGCGGCGCCGCGCCGGTGGAAACACCGAAGAAACCGGCCAAAGTTAAAGCGGAAAAACCTGTCGCTACCACAAAAGAGGGATCTGCGTCAGAAAAGCAGGCAGCATAATGACTTATGTTGCGGCAATGTGATGAAAAAGGATCTAGAATGAGCCGTGAAATAACTTTCTTCAGTCGCTTTGAACAAGACATCTTGGCCGGTCTCAAGACCATCACCATTCGGGATGCCAGTGAATCTCACTTTCAACCCGGTGAGGTCTTACGTGTTAGCCGTAATGAAGACAACGTATTCTTTTGCATGATTGAAGTCCTGTCAGTCACGCCGGTACGGCTGGATGCGTTAACCGAGCTGCATGCTCGGCAGGAAAACATGTCGCTCAGCGAGCTGAAGCAGGTGATCAAGGAAATCTATCCGGGGCTGGATGAGCTGTTTGTCATCACCTTCGCGAAGCGCTGATCTTTCGCCAGACCAGTTGTGAGCCAAGGGCAAATGCCTGCGGATAGCGTAAATCACAACTGGAGGGAATATGAGAACAACAGGTCTGAGTTTAGCCGTAGCACTGTTGGCCATGGCAGGTTTAACCACGACGGTGCTGGCGCAAGAGCAACGTAGCGCCAAAGTGGCGCAATGCGCGGGTCTGCAACCGGCAGACGTTGCTGCACAGGTGAAACGCGATTATCTACAAAACCGCATTACACGCTGGGAATCGGATAAAAAGCTGCTGGGTACCGCTACCCCGATCGCATGGGTAAGCCCAGACGCTATTTCCGGCAAAGATGCCGTCTGGCAGGTGCCGTTGACAGTACGCGGCACTAAGCAGGATAAAACCTACAACGTCACCCTCGACTGCAATGCGGGCAAAATCACCTACAGTGAACCACAGTAATACCCGATTTCTGGCGGTGTCGTTTACGTTTGCCTGCCTGAAAATATTAAGCCCGCCTTATTCAGCGGGCTGTTTGTTCCAGGCTAGTGTTAGTCAGTAAATGGGATGACCAATTCACCCGGTTTTACTTCCAATCCTTTGGCCAGTTTCTTGGCCATTGCCTCTGTTTTACTGTTGTCCGGGTTCAGAACGTAGGCCGGTTTTTGATCAAAATAGGATTTTAGCGACTGATTCAGATACGGCGTCAGCGCTTTCATCACTGTCTGCATTTTCTCCGGCTGCACGCTATAGTCAGTCAATTCCATGTCCTTCAGGAATACCGCGCCTTGCTCACGATCATAGACCGGTTGTGCTTTCAGCGTTAGCTTCAAATCTGCCGTCTGCGGGCCGAGAATCGAGGTAATATTCACTTTCGCATCGCCAGAAAGGGTAACCTTGCCGGGTTCACTGCGGCCAATTTGGCTCTGCAATTGAGTCAGTACGATATTGGCGTCCAGCAACCCCGGCACACCGATCTGCTTTTGGTAATCGTTATGTTTTTGCAGGTAGTCGTTCACTTCTTGCTCGCTGAGCGTGTACTGGGTCAGCTGATTGCAACCGACCAATGCGCCGACGAACGCCAGGGCAGCAACACCCATTAAAATCTTCTTCATAAGTACTCACATGTAAGGGGCGACTAAAGCGCCCTGATTGCTATGGGCGCAGTATACAGCGCTCATTCCGGAACCTGGGATAATATTGATAGTGCGCGGGAAATCTGACATGACCTATCGGATAACGCTGAAATTGTTTAGCGCCGCAGACGCAGCACCAACAACAACACGCCACCAAGACAGGCCAGTGCACCCAGTGCAGGAAACAGCGGGATGCCCCATAGGTGCACCGATGATTGCATCAGGAAAGGTGCCAGGCCGAGAGCGAAGGCGGCGGTGACGATGGCTATGGCCAGCGTGACGGCGGCCCGTTCCAATGCTTTGCTCAGCTGATCAATGTTCTTGAGGTTGATGTCGGCGCTGAGCTGACCGCGCTTCAGCCGACGCATTAACAGGCGTAGCGTCTGCGGGAGTTCTTCACCTGCGTCGAGTGCCTCACCGCCCAGTGCCAGCATGCGTCGCCGCACCGCTTCTGGGGCGTAACGTTGCAACATGACCTGTTGCAGCATGGGTTTTAGGGTCGCGATGATATCGAAGTTGGGATCTAAGCGGTGCAGTACACCATCTGCGGTGATTAAGGCCTTGAACAACAGCACCAGATCCGGCGGTAGCGCCAGCTGATGTTCGCGTGCCATTACCAGCAAATCAGCCAGCGCCTTGCCCAACGTTAAGGTGGCAGAGGCTTGCTTATCGAGAAAGTTTTGGGCCGCCAACTCCAGATCCAGAAGATCCAAAGGATCGCTGTCTGACCAGGCGATCAAGGTATTGACGATCCCTCCGGATTCCCTTTCAGCAATGGCTTGCAGCAACAGCAATAGCTGATTGCGTCGCCGTTCGGAAAGCTGGCCGACCATGCCAAAGTCGATAAAGCCGACACGGTTATCCGCCAGGGCCATAACGTTGCCCGGATGCGGATCGGCGTGATAGAGACGGTGCTCCAGCACCATTTTCATAAAGGCCTGAGCGCCGCGTCGTGCGAGCAGCGGGCCATCGAAGCCTGCCGCTGCCAGTTGTTGCGGATTTTCCGGTGCTATACCGGGCAAAAATTGCTGCACTAGCAGGCGCTTTGACGACAGCGGCCAATAAATTTTCGGGATGACGACATCGGGTTGCTGTGCAAACTGTTGGGCGACCCGCTCACAGTTATTGCCTTCGTGAGTCAGATCCAGTTCATGATTAAGTGCGGTTGCCAGCGCTCGTACCATCTGACGTGGTCGATAACGAGCCAATGCCGGACTTTGCTGCTCTACGGTTTCCGCCAAATAGGCCAGAAGGCGCAAATCGGCATGAATGGTTTTCGCCAGGCCGGGGCGCAGCACTTTGATCACCACGGCTTCACCACTGTGCAGCCGGGCACGGTAAATTTGCGCCATTGATGCAGCCGCCAGAGGCACGTCGTCAAACTCAGCAAACAGGTTGTGAGGATCCCCACCCAAGTCCGCTGTAATTTGTGGCGCCAGTTCGCCCCAGGGTAAGGTGGCGGCTTGACTGTGCAGACGATCAAGTTCGTCAGTCCAACTTGAATCCAGCAAGTCTGAGCGAGTTGCCAGAATTTGGCCAAATTTGACAAAGGTGGGTCCGAGCGCTTCCAGTGCGGCGCGCAAACGCTGCGGCAATGTTTGGCTGTCTTGTGGCTGATTGCCCACGTCATTGCTGCCCAGCAGGGTGCTCAGGCCGAGCAGGCGAATGACATCTTGTAATCCGTAGCGGATGAGTACCGCAGAAATCTCTTTCAGCCTTGCCCGATCGCGGGCAGTGACGAGCACCATTTTTAACATTTGCGCGCTATATCCTTATTGCATGGGATTACTGTTCCATATCGAACAACAGCGGTATATCGCTACGCTGTGCCATACGGTTGCGATAGGCTTCCACGTTTTCCGGAAGTGTCAGCCCGGCGACGATCGACAACGAACGCAGCAGTGGGAACAGGTGAATATCGTCTTCAGACAGCGTACCCTTTACTGCTTCAGGGGAGACAATCAGCCTGGAAAGTGCCTGGAGGTCCGTTTCCAATTGGGCAATCAAATCGGCACTGTCACCGAGGTGCTTCGCAAAATTGCCGATTGCTGCCTGCTTTTTATCGGTGAAGTATTGGCGTGCACCGTCAGTGGCGAATTCTTCGAAGTCAGCATTGGCAAAACGGGGCAGCAATAAGTAAAGGCTATAGCTGCCGACGCGCTGCAACCAGTCGGCGATCGCTGGGTTGGTTTTCCCCGTCAACAGCGGTTTGCCATCAAGATTATCGACGTAGTGCACGATATCCATGCTTTCAGGCAGATAGCTGCCGTCATCTTTTTGCAAGATAGGGGCCATTTTCTTGCCAATCATACTGACAGGCGTCGCTTCATCATCGCTGAGTAAGGTGACCAGGCGAACGGGCAGGTTTTTCAGGCCGAAAATCATGCGGGCTTTAACGCAGAATGGGCAATGATCGTAGATAAACAGTTTCATGCTTGCTCCGGTTGTCAGGTTTTAATAGCAATAGTTATCACAGCATACTGAGGCTGTCGCGAAGAGTTCTTGCTGGAAGGTGCGTTATTGTTGTTTGATCCGCGCATTTAGCGCGGATCAATGCGGGGATTATTTTTTTGTCGGGACGGAATTAATCACTTCTATCAGATGCATTCGCGCCTCTTCCAAATCGATTTTATCACGCTCGGTGGTGGCATTGACGATCTGCAGTTGTTTGACAATGTCATTTTTCAGGCCGGCATTCTCGGCAATAATGTGGGCCAGCGCCTTTTCTACCAATGTTGAGCGCGCGTAAAGCATACGCAGATTCAGCACCATGTGTTCCAGCAACTGCGGTAATTTGTTTTCATCACTCATCGCCAACGTCTCCCGTTTGTGTTTTTACTATCAGGATAGCAGCTGTGAGAAATTCGGCTGATTTTCTGGCAACTTAGAGAAAAAACTCAGCCTCCGCGCACAATCGCAGTGGTGGCACCCCGTGGGCTGAACTGCCAATAAAGCGCAAACAGGGTAATAAAACCGACAATGCCAAGCAGGATCCACGGCAGTTCTGGCATGTTCATCGCGTGACCGGTGTCATACATCCAACCACCGCCGGTGTAACCCAACGCGCCACCCAGCGCCAACCCGAGGCGACTGAACCCCATATAGCTCCCGCGTGCCCGCGGATCTGCCAGCGAGGCACTCAGGGTTTCACGTGCCGGTTCGGCGATGATTGAGCCGAGATAGAAACAGCAAATCAACGTAAAGACGCCCTGCAGACTGGTTGCCAACCCCACTGGCAGCAGGCTGAGCGTCATCAGCAGAAGGCCAGCCATCAGCCGTTGTTCCAGGCGGAAACGTTTCTCGCTCCAGCGTGCCAATGGATAAAGCAGTGACAGCGACAGCGCAGCTTCAATGGCATACATCCACTTTACCGCGGTCGGTGAACCGGCGATTTCATTAACGACGATGGGCAGCATCAGCATGACCTGTACCGACAGCATGTAATACCCGGTAAGTGTCAATACGTAGGTAAGGAAACGGCGATCGCGCAACACGCGCATCATGCCTTCCTTCATCGGCGTGCGTACGGTGGAAATGCGGTACGCAGGCAATAACCAGGCGTTCCAGCCCGCTGCCAGTACAAAAATGGCTGCGCCGACCCAGCAGACAAAATGGAAATCGTATTGCAGCAGCCAACTGCCGATCAAGGCACCAATCACCGCGCCAGCGCTGTCTTGCATCATCAAGAGGGAGTAAAAGCGGCCGCGCTCATGTGGACGGGTGAGCTTAATGACCAACGCAGTGCGTGGTGGGTCAAACAGCGTGCCGCCGAGGGCGGAAAGGGCGCAAGAAAACCAGAGCAACCAGGGCTGATCGGCCATTGCCATCGTCGCGAAGCCTGCGGCGCGCATCAGCATACCGGTGACAATCATCGGTTTGGCGCCAAATCGGTCGGCGATCGCACCACCGAAGATCCCCAAACCTTGTTGGATTAACTGCCGTAAACCTAGCGCAGCGCCGACCACGACGGCCGCCCAGCCAAGCTGATCGACAAAGCGGATCGAAATAAGTGGAAAGACCACAAAGAAGCCTAAAACCACCAACAGGTTATCGAGTAATAGAAAATATTTACCCAAGCTCCGAGCTTGCGATACCAGAGACATGCTTCACCACGAGCAATTAAGAGGGAGAGGAGTGCGACCGCTCTAGTTTGTACCCAATCCAGGATTGCCGATAGGGGCGGGGTAGATAATATTTTTTTATCGTCAATACGTTACCTGCGCGGCAAAACCGCACAAAAATAGCCGTAAAATGGCCAATCGCTTATTTACTGAGCTGTCTGGGTTTTACCTCCTGGGCTGGCTGCGGTTATATTAAATGAGGGTATATGCGGTTCTGCGCTGGTCGTTAAGACATAATGATTCAGGATAAGTCTGCCGCAGGATTATTATCCGGACATGCGCCCAATAAATACTTCTTATCGAACCGTTCTGACTGCGGGGGAAATGATGTTTGGCTACCGCTCTGCATCACCAAAAGTACGCCTCACCACCGATCGGATGGTCGTCCGTTTAGTTCATGAACGCGACGCTTACCGGTTAGCGGAATACTATGCCGAAAATCGTGCATTTCTCAAACCCTGGGAGCCCGTGCGTGATGAAAGCCACTGTTATCCATCCGGATGGCAGGCGCGGCTGGGAATGATCACCGAAATGCAAAAGCAGGGCAGCGCCTACTATTTTATCCTGCTTGATCCCGACGAACATGAAGTGCAAGGCGTGGCGAACTTCAGCAACGTGCTGCGCGGTTCGTTTCATGCTTGTTTCCTCGGCTATTCATTAGCTGAGAAATGGCAGGGACAAGGACTGATGTACGAGGCGTTGCAGTCCGCTATCCGTTATATGCTGCGTCAGCAACGTATGCACCGCATCATGGCTAACTATATGCCGCATAATCAGCGCAGCGGTGCATTGTTGACCCGGTTAGGGTTTGAACGTGAAGGTTATGCCAAGGATTATCTGCTGATCGACGGGCAGTGGCGGGATCACGTATTGACCGCATTAACCAATAAAGAATGGCTACCGCCACGCTGAGGCCAAACAATGAAATATGAATTAAGCGCTAAAGAAGCCAGAGTGATCGGCTGCCTGTTGGAAAAGCAGGTCACGACGCCAGATCAGTATCCCCTTTCCCTTAATGGCATTACGTTGGCCTGTAACCAGAAAACCAACCGTGAACCTGTGATGGATCTGGCGGAAAATGACGTGCAGCAACTCCTTGATCTGCTCCTGAAGAAGCATTTCTTACGGACATTAAGTGGGTTCGGTAATCGGGTCGTTAAATATGAACACCGTTTCTGCAATTCAGAGTTCGGTCAGTTAAAGCTGTCTGCGGCAGAATTGGCGATAATCACGACGTTATTGCTGCGTGGCGCCCAAACGCCCGGTGAGCTCCGCACCCGTACCAATCGCATGCATGAATTTAATGACGTCACTGAAGTGGAACAGGTGCTGGCCAATTTGAGCGCCCGTGAAGATGGCCCCTTTGTGGTGCGTCTGGCGCGGGAGCCGGGCAAACGTGAAAGCCGGTTCATGCATTTGTTCTGTGGCCAAATCGATGAGGCACCTGCTGAGGTGTTACCGTCTGAAGAGACAGAATTGCACGAACGCGTAACTGCGCTGGAACACGAAGTGGCGCAGCTCAAACAACAATTGCAGGCGTTATTGGCTCGGGGTGCAGATGAGTAAATTGCGCGTTGGTGTTGTGGGGTTGGGAGGGATTGCTCAAAAAGCCTATTTACCGCTCCTCAGCCAGGCGGTGGACTGGGTTTTGGTGGGCGGTTTCTCTCCCAATCAACAAAAAGCACAGCCAATATGTGACAGCTACCGTATGGCCTGTTTCTCGGGGTTAGACAGTCTGGCACAGCAATGCGATGCGGTGTTTGTTCACAGCAGTACCGCCAGCCATTTTCAGGTGATCGGTGAATTGTTGCGTCATGGCGTTCACGTTTATGTCGATAAACCGTTGGCCGAAACCGTGGAGCAGGGGGAGCAACTGATTGCCCTGGCAGAAAAACAGGGTAAAGCGCTGATGGTAGGGTTTAACCGCCGTTTTGCACCCTTGTATCAACAACTGAAACAAGACATGTGTCAACCTGCGTCGATCCGCATGGAAAAACACCGTGCGGACAGCGTTGGGCCCAATAATATGCGGTTTACCTTGCTGGATGACTATCTGCATGTGGTGGATACCGCATTATGGTTGGGCGGCGGCGCTGTGCAGTTGCTCGGCGGTTGCCTGCGTGGCACAGAGCGCGGTGAGCTGTTATATGCCGAGCATCATTTTGAATGTGGTGAAACACAGATAACTACCAGTATGCATCGCCGTGCTGGCAGCCAACGCGAAAGTGTGCAGGCAGTGTCGGATGGCGCGGTATATCAGTTGAACGATATGCGTCAGTGGTGGCGTGAAGACGCCCAAGGCGTTTTGGAACAACCGGCCCCGGGGTGGCAAATCACGCTGGCGCAACGGGGTTTTGACGGTGCGGTTCGCCATTTTATCGCTTCTGTGAGTAATCACACTGCACCAGAAACGGCTGGAGAGCAGGCCATTGTCGCCCAACGGGTGATTGAAACGCTGCTGCGTGATGCCGGTTTGTAAGATAACTCTATGTAACATATGGCGGTAGCTATTCTGCTGCGGATGGGTAAACTGAGCCGATAGTTTTACTGACGCCTGCTGATGCAGGCGTCAACATTTACAGGGCGTATCAGAAAAACCACATGAACCTACTAAAATCACTGGCAGCCGTCAGCTCTATGACGATGTTCTCACGGGTGCTGGGCTTTGCCCGTGACGCGATCGTGGCGCGGGTGTTTGGTGCCGGTATGGCAACAGATGCCTTCTTCGTGGCATTCAAGCTTCCCAACCTATTGCGGCGTATTTTTGCCGAGGGGGCGTTTTCCCAAGCTTTTGTACCTATCCTGGCCGAATATAAAAGTCAGCAGGGGGAAGAGGCTACACGTACTTTCATTGCCTACGTTTCAGGTCTGTTAACGTTGGTGTTGGCGCTGGTGACGGTGCTTGGTATGTTGGCGGCCCCTTGGGTGATTTACATTACCGCGCCGGGCTTTGTCGACTCACCGGACAAGTTCGCTCTGACGTCATCGCTGTTGCGCGTCACCTTTCCGTATATTCTGCTGATCTCGCTGGCTTCATTGGTCGGTTCGATACTCAATACCTGGAACCGCTTTTCGATCCCCGCTTTTGCGCCGACGCTGCTGAACGTGAGCATGATAGGCTTTGCGCTATTTGCCGCGCCTTACTTCAATCCTCCGGTCATGGCACTGGCCTGGGCGGTGGTGGTCGGCGGGGTGCTGCAACTGGGTTACCAGCTCCCACATCTGAAGAAGATTGGCATGTTGGTGCTGCCGCGTCTCAAGCTCGGCGATGCCGGTGTATGGCGGGTAATGCGTCAGATGGGACCCGCAATTTTTGGCGTCTCCGTGAGCCAAATCTCGCTGATAATCAACACCATTTTCGCCTCATTTCTGGTCTCTGGTTCGGTATCCTGGATGTATTATGCGGACCGTCTGATGGAGTTTCCTTCTGGCGTGTTGGGCGTGGCACTGGGCACGATTTTGCTGCCGTCGTTGGCAAAAAGTTTCTCTAGCGGTAATCACGACGAGTATTCCCGATTAATGGACTGGGGGCTGCGTCTGTGCTTCCTGTTGGCGTTGCCGAGTGCCATTGCACTGGGTATTTTGGCCAAACCGTTGACGGTATCGCTGTTCCAGTACGGCAAGTTCAGCGCCTTCGATGCCGCGATGACGCAGCGCGCATTGGTCGCCTATTCGGTGGGCTTGATGGGGTTAATTGTGGTGAAGGTATTGGCCCCCGGTTTTTATTCGCGTCAGGACATCAAAACGCCGGTTAAAATCGCCATTATCACGTTGATTTTGACCCAGGTGATGAACCTGATGTTTATTGGCCCGTTGAAACATGCAGGCCTTTCACTGTCGATCGGTTTGGGCGCCTGCCTTAATGCCTCACTGCTCTACTGGCAATTGCGTAAGCAGAAGATTTTCCACCCGCAGCCGGGCTGGGCAATGTTCTTGACCAAGTTGGTGATTGCGGTGATTGTGATGTCAGCGGTATTGGTTTGTGTGATGTGGCTGATGCCTGCCTGGGATCAAGGCAATATGCTTGAGCGTTTATTGCGTCTGTCGCTGGTGGTTGTCGCCGGTGTCGTGGCCTACTTTGGTGTATTGGGGGGATTGGGTTTCCGTCCACGCGACTTTGCCCGCCGAGTGGCATAAGCAGAGATTCCCCGTTTTCAACGCGTAAAAAAGGGTCGCCTCGGCGACCCTTTTGCGTATTCAGCGCGGATGGCTTACATACGCTCGACGGTTTCGATACCCAGTGTATCCAACCCGGCTTTCAGCGTCTTCGCGGTCAGTAAGGCCAGTTTCAGGCGGCTTTGACGAGCTTCTTCGCTGTCTGCGTTCAGGATCTGACAGTGCTCATAGAAGCTGGAGAACAGGCCCGCCAAGTCGTACAGGTAGCTACACATCACGTGTGGTGTGCCGTCACGTGCTACGGTGGTGATGACTTCTTCAAACTGCAGAAGGCGTGTCGCCAATGCAATCTCGCGTTCTTCCGTCATTACCAACGGCAGGGTCAGATTGCTTTCGTCGACGCCGGCACGTTTAAATACGGAAGAGACACGGGTATAGGCATACTGCATATAAGGCGCGGTATTACCTTCGAACGCCAGCATGTTGTCCCAGTCGAAGATATAATCGGTGGTACGGCTTTTTGACAGGTCGGCATACTTCACCGCACCGATGCCAACGGCATTGGCCAGGTTTTGCATTTCTTCTGCGGGCATGTCCGGGTTTTTCTCGGCGATCAGCTTAGCGGCACGATCGACGGCCTCATCCAGCAGATCAGACAGTTTTACCGTGCCCCCTGAACGGGTTTTGAACGGCTTGCCGTCTTTACCCAACATCATGCCGAACATGTGGTGTTCGAGCGAGAGAGAGTCCGGGATATAACCGGCTTTACGCACGATGGTCCAGGCCTGCATCAAATGCTGGTGCTGACGCGAGTCGATGTAATACAGCACCCGATCGGCGCCCAGCGTCTCATAGCGGTATTTAGCACAGGCAATATCGGTAGTGGTGTACAGGTAGCCGCCATCTTTCTTCTGGATGATGACGCCCATAGGCTCGCCGTCTTTATTTTTGTATTCATCGAGGAATACCACGGTTGCGCCTTCGCTTTCTACTGCCAGCCCCTTAGCCTTGAGATCGGCGACGATGCCAGGCAGCATCGCGTTATACAGGCTTTCGCCCATGACATCGTCTTCGGTCAGGGTCACGTTCAGCCGGTTATAGGTCAGCTGATTTTGCGCCATGGTGATGTCGACCAATTTACGCCACATTTTCAGGCAGTATTGATCGCCACCTTGTAATTTAACGACGTAGGCGCGCGCGCGCTCGGCGAACTCTGCGTCTTCGTCATAGTGCTTTTTCGCTTCACGATAGAACTGTTCCAGGTCAGACAGATCCATATCGCTGGCGTTTTCGTTCTGCATTTTTTCCAGATAGGCAATCAACATGCCGAACTGGGTGCCCCAGTCGCCGACGTGGTTGGCGCGGATCACTTTATGGCCCAAAAACTCCTGCGTACGTGCAGCAGCGTCACCGATAATGGTGGAACGCAGATGGCCGACGTGCATTTCTTTCGCCACGTTAGGGGCTGAGTAGTCGATAACGATGGTTTGCTGTTTGACAGGGGCAATATCCAGTTTTGGCGCACTCAATACGCGGTCGGTTTGCTGTGCGACCCAAGCGCTGTTCAGGAAGATATTGATAAAGCCTGGACCGGCGATTTCCACTTTGCTGGCGATGTCGCCGAGCTCAAGGAGCTGCACCACTTTTTCTGCCAATTGGCGGGGTGGCATGCCAAGTTTCTTGGCAACGGACATCACACCATTGGCCTGATAGTCACCAAACTGTGCTTTTGCTGACTGACGGACCTGCGCTTCGCAATCGGCTGGCGCGCCTGCGGCAATCAGCGCCTGGCTGACTTTATCTGAAAGAAGAACCTGAATATTCACCGGGTTACCTTAATGACGAACGAGGGGCCGTGTGCCATGCCCCTACGGGATTCAAAGGTGGTTTTCTGGCTGCACGTCAAGACGGCGGCCCACCACAAAACAGCCTGTAATTGTAACCGATTTGAGGGAGGACGTCAGCAGTTGGCGAGGGATAAGCTGAAAGTCGCGGAGCGCTAAATGAGAGGAGTAAACGGATAAAAAAAGAGAGGGAATGAAGATAACAAAATAGGCAAAGCTAGTGCCTTTTGTTCCGACGACCACCGTCTAACGTGTTATTGCGGCGTGATTTGAAATGACGGAATATTGCGTATGCGGCAATAACTATCAATAGCAGGGACATTATTAAAAGTATCATAACTAATTATCTCAAACTCAATTTTCACTAAAGTAGCTTAATTGATGTTTTCACGCAATTGCACAAATCTTGTTTAGGATGATTCTCATGTTGTTTTTATTTTAATTAACTATAAAACAATGAGTTATAATTAAAGGCTTATTGTTTTTTCATTTCTATTGTGCCAGTGTGTGCTGTCTTCTTAATCATATGTATCTCTTGTTATTGCGATTTTATAACTTAATAAGTTAGTAGTATTCTTAAGTCTTACGTCATGATGAAACGTTATAAACTTATGCAACAATGAGTTTTCGGAATTAAAAACTGGAAAAAACGAAACACGGCTGTAATAAAATCTAAATAAATTGTTATTTTGTGCTTTTTATAACCAGCTGCATTCCTGGTTTAGTTGATGGCCGCACTCTGCACCAAAAAAGTCCGCTTGCCGAAGGTTTCCGTATGGATAGCTGAGCCTTCGGCGTGTAAATTACACCACCTGAAAATCGCTTTCCGTTGTTTCGAGGATTCTATGACGACTTTTACGGCCATTGCCGAGCTTAACGATTTGGTGCTGGATCTGCCGCGCTTTGAACAGGCACTGAACCGCTTTGCCGAGAAGTTGCACCTGGATTTAACACAGTTCAGTGCGGATCACATATCGGTACGCTGCCATCAAAACACAACGGCCGATCGCTGGCGCGAAGGGCTACAACAGTGTGGCTCACTGTTGTCTGAGGCGATAATCAAGGGGCGTCCTATTTACCTGTTTGATCTTCAACAACCCCTTAGCGTGGGACCTTGGCAGATTGACTGTATTGAGTTGCCTTATCCCGGTGATAAACGTTATCCGCATGAAGGCTGGGAGCATGTGGAACTGGTACTGGGTGGCGATCCTGCCACGCTTTACGCGCGCGCGCTGGCTCAGTTGCCTGATGAAGCGTTATTGGCTCAAGGGATAAAACTGAAACAGAGTTCGCCACAGACTGATGGGGAGCGTTTGCCGAACCCGACGTTGGCGATCACCGACGGCAGCGTGACGATCAAGTTTCACCCCTACTCGATTAGGGACGTTGTCGCCAGCGAACAACGTTAGCCTGGCATTAGTGAGTGGGTGGCCATCAGCATACGATCCAACGCTTGGATGAGTAGCTCGCGCCGACAACCAAAATTCAAGCGGACAAAATGCCGGTTACCAAAATCCAGGCCCGGGCTTAATCCAACGCCCGCCCGTTCAAAAAAGGCATGCGGATTATCGACGGCCAGTTGACGGCAGTCTATCCACGCCAGGTAGGTTGCCTCAATCGGTTGTAGCTGCAGGCCGGGCATGGCATTAATACGCTCGGTCACCAAATCACGGTTGGCACGCAGATAAACCAACAGTTCGTCCAACCACTCTTGCCCATGCTGGTAGGCTGCCTGTGCGGCAACCAGCGCCAGTATATCCACTTCAGGTACGATGCCACTGCGTGTGCGGATCAGCTTTTGCCGCAAAGCAGGGTTGGGCACAATCGCCATCGAGGCACCCAGTCCGGCAATATTAAAGGTTTTCGACGGCGACATCAGCGTAATGCTGCGCTGGGCGGCATCCTCATTTAACGTGGCAAAGGGGATGTGCTGACACCCTGGTTCAAGCAGGAGATCACAATGGATTTCATCGGAACAGACGATCAGATCGTGGTTTTGAGCGAACGAATGTTGCTGTAACAGCTCTTGCCTGCGATAGACAGTGCCGCCCGGATTTTGCGGGTTACACAACAGCAGTAATTTTTCTCTGCCATTGAGCTGTTCCGTGAGGGTGGTGAAATCTAACACCCATCGCTTCTCCTTCAGTGCCAGCGGTACCTGCAACTGCGAGCGTCCAGCGAATTTCGCCGCTTTGCGAAACGGGGGGTAAATCGGTGATGGTGCCAGCGTGCCTTCGTTTTCAGCCGTAAAAGCCCGCACGCATAAATTTAGACCGCAAACCAATCCAGGCAGGAAAATCAGCCATTCAGGATTGATACGCCAGCTATAGCGTTCTAGCATACGCTGGCTAAAAACCTCAATGAGTGCAGGGGATGGATGCCCATAGCCGAACACGGCATGGGCCACTCGCTGCTGTAATGCATCGATGATAGCGGGGGGTGAAAGGAAGTCGGTGTCAGCAACCCAGAGCGGAATAATGTCGCGGTCACGATATTTATCCCACTTAACGCTGTCACTGTGACTACGGTCTACCCATTGATCAAAATTGAATGCCATAGTTACTACCCTGAGCTGGTTTATACCTATGTCCGTCATATTGACGTTGCATTTTTGTTACGTGATGCAGCTCCAATTATTTAGGGGCTCTGTATGAGCCTACGTGAGAAATGGAAGAATTAACAATTACTGTCACATGTTAGCCGTCATCTGGGGGTGACAATGATTAAACTGGAAGTTTGTTGCTATAGCGTCGATTGCGCGCTGACGGCTGAGCGGGCAGGTGCCGATCGTATAGAACTGTGCGCCAGTCAGAGTGAGGGGGGGCTGACACCCAGCTACGGTTCATTACGCCTGGCGCGGGAGCGGGTCAGCGTACCTGTGCATCCGATCGTTCGCCCGCGGGGCGGCGATTTTTGTTATAGCGCCGTAGATTTTGACATAATAAAGCACGATATTGCGCAAATCCGCGACATGGGTTTTGCCGGCGTGGTAGTTGGAATGCTGGATGAAGAAGGGCATATCGATCTGCCGCGTATGCGCGAAGTGATGCGTTTGAGCGGCAATATGGCGGTGACTTTCCATCGTGCTTTTGACATGTGCCAAAACCCGATGGCCGCGCTTGATCAGCTCACACAGTTGGGCGTCGCGCGGATACTGACATCCGGTCAGCAGCAAAATGCAGAGCTGGGTTTACCCTTGCTGCGTGATCTGGTGCAGGCTAGCCAGGGGCCAATGATTATGGCAGGGGCAGGAGTTCGGCTCAGTAACTTGCACAAGTTCGTTGATATTGGCATTCAGGAAGTGCATAGCTCATCCGGCCATGAAGTGCCTTCGACCATGCGCTATCGCAAGGCTGGCGTGACCATGTGTTCAGACAGCGAGGTTGATGAATTTAGCCACTATTGCGTCGATGGCGAAATGGTAGAGGCGATGAAAAACGCGTTGGCACTGGTTGATCCGTTGGCGCAGAGTGCATAAGTACCCAGCTATCGTTGTTTAGACGGAAAGAAGCCATGGTACGCGCATAAACTTATAGCAGGCCCCGATTATATCGGGGCCTTTTTAATGTCACTCAGAATAGAGACAGGGAACTAAAATCGAAAATTTGTCCTGGACTGATACCACAAGCAAGAATTCTCACTGTGTTACCGTTTGAACCCGGGTTGACCAGGATATCGTGGATTGTCCGGGTGTTACTCATATAAAACTGTGCATAAAACAGGTTGCCTATCTGTACCCAAGGTACCGTGTCACTTTCGATAAGATCGGTATAGTTATCGTTAAAACTCCGTGCCCATATTCCTGTTGAAATACTTGGCTCAGGCGTGCCAGGTGGCACACTCGCATTTGGGTCACCAATGGATGAGGCGACTGCCCAAAAGGTTCTATTACCGATACTCCGATGAATGCGCTGCAGAATGCCCTTGTATCTTGGGTTAGCACCGGTTGATGTGATTTGATTGCTGTTTGCCGTCAAATTACCATCTATTGACCAGTTGACTGGCTGACTAGTGGTATCGACATCAACCAGGCTGGCATTATCAAGGTAGTTCTGCGGTGCAGAGGTCAGCTGATATACACGCTGGGCAATAGTGATTTCCCCTCTGAGCAGGTTATATCCGCTGGCGTTATTAAGTGCGCCATTCGTCCATAGCGGCATAACGCTGTTACTGAAAGCCAACTGATAGCCACTGTCAGCCGCAAAATATATAGCCTGCGGTGAAAGGGTACCTTTAGGATTATTGGCGGTAGAAAATGTCACATTGGTGATGTGAACCGGCGTAATATTTTGGCGAGATACCGATTTTTTTAACACCAGGAACCCCCCGTCGAGATCACCATAATCATTAATGTAAGAGCCGTTGGCGATCTGAATATTTGCTGCAGAGTCAGAGTCGATCTCAAAACAGGTGCCGTTACGGTCGGCCATAAAGTTGGTCAGACTGACGCCACCTAAGTAGCTGGTTCCTAACGTCGTGGATCTCAGGAAGACTTTTTTGCCATAGGCGAAAACGTTGGTCAAAAAGGTATTGTCATGGCGATCCAGGTTAAAAGCGCATGAACCTTCCACTGTTAGTGAGGCTGTGACTGCTTTTTCTGTCGGGCGAACGACGTTAGGATTAACATGAACATTAGTAAATCTGTTTATTTCTCGGCTCCCGGAGATCTTGTAATCACAACGGATAGCCCAGCCGTAAATACTATCGAAGTAGTTGGCTTCGCCGCTAGCATTAACGAAGTCATAAGCACCTACATAGCGACAATGTGATACCGACAACGTGCCTGTTGAAGTGATCGTTGCCCCGTACTGTCTGAATTGCGCACTACTTTCCGCGGTATAGATCTGATCTGGATACAAGAATGACCAGCCATCAAAAACCACGTCTCGAGCACAGCTGAAGCATGTCACCCCCACCGGCTTACGGATAATAAATGCACTGTCGTCCGTAAGCCCCGCGCGGGCAGGGCCGTTGGTCGTATTGCTGGAAGGCCCTTGTGCCATGGCTGTGCGATTCCCTTTTAGGGTGACTCCCGCAGGAACAATAATCGCAGTGGCTCTGTTAAGCAGATATTGTGCATTATTGCTGGTAAAGACGATCTTGTTCTTCAGTGAAGAGACTGCTTTGATGGCGGCTTCTACAGCATCATCTGAAGAGGTTAAACCCGTTGGGTCTGCACCAAAATCGTCGAAGGTGATCCTATTGCCGAACCTTTTCCAACGCGCGCCTGAGGCGGTGACAATCACTGTGCCATTGTTGTCGACGCTGGTGCTATCCGTTGTGTCATAGTAGAACTTACCGGATCCTTGATGACTACCCGCCTGATGGGAAATCAGAAATACGACTTGACCATTCTCAGTAGGTGCATAGGCTCGGAGTGCATTGATACTATCGATATATTGTAATGTCGTCATGGCGTTATCCTCTATTGGGGTCATCGCCATTGTAGGAGAAGGGAACATTTTTAATGCAACGTTCCCGTGTCGGTGAGACATGACACAACACGTTGAGACGAAAGTGTTAGGAGTGGGGTTTTTACCATGTGTTAAGGGCCCAACATGTGCTGAGCCCTTAAAGCAGGAAGGGGTTAAGGCTTTTTCGCCACTAACACGGCACGCAGTGGGGCGGGATAGCCTTCGATGGTCTTGCTCGAATCGTTTGGATCGAGGAACTCGGCCAGTGACTCGCTGGTCATCCAATCGGTGCGACGCTGTTCATCGGTACTGGTTACGCACATGTCGGCGATCTTCACATCGACGAAACCGCATTTCTCCAGCCAGCACTTCAGGGCTTCAGCCGACGGAATAAAGTACACGTTGCGCATTTGCGCATAACGGTCACCCGGGACCAGCACTTGATTGCGATCGCCTTCTATCACCAGCGTTTCCAGTACCAGCTCGCCTTCGTTGACCAATTGGTTTTTCAACTGGTACAGGTGATCCAGTGGCGAACGACGGTGATAGAGCACCCCCATCGAAAAGACGGTATCAAAGGCAGCCAACTCTGGCAGTTGTTCGATACCGAGGGGCAACAGATGAGCACGTTGATCGCCGCCCAACAGCTTACGCACCGCTTCGAACTGACACAGGAACAGTTGCATCGGATCAATACCTACCGCCAATTGGGCACCGGCACCCAGCATACGCCACAGGTGATAACCGCTGCCGCAGCCGACATCGAGAATGGTACGACCGGCCAGTGGTGAAATGTGCGGTAATACGCGATCCCATTTCCAGTCAGAGTGCCATTCGGTATCGATATCAATGCCGTACAAGGAGAACGGGCCTTTACGCCACGGCATCATGGTGCGCAGCATTTTCTCGATGCCTTCCAACTGGCCCGGTGACAGCGGTGAGTCCATATCGGCACGCACACCATTCAATAAATCGAGACGGGTTGGTGTCAGTGCAGGCAGATGGTCAACGGAGTTAAACCACTGCTTGAACTTGCCATGGAGCGATTCACGCTGCCAGGCGCTGAGCTGGGCAGGGAGAGTATCCAGCCAGTGGCTGAGGTTGCTTTTCGCGATACGCTGGTAAAAATCACCAAACTCAATCATGCCGTGGCCCCCGATTTCAAGGCGATCAGTGAACCAAAGTTAAAGCACTGGAACCAAACTTCCGCATGTTCAAAACCGGCCTGTTTCAGACGGGCTTTGTGGGCATCTACCGAGTCTGTCAGCATAACGTTTTCCAGCATGCTGCGCTTCTGGCTGATTTCCAGTTCGCTGTAGCCGTTGGCGCGTTTGAAATCGTGATGCATGTTGAACAGCAATTCGCCGACGTCGGCATCTTCAAAGCTGAACTTCTCTGACAATACCAACGCACCACCCGGACGTAGCCCAAGGTAGACCTTTTCCAGCAGGCGCAGACGGTCTGCGGGCTCGAGGAATTGCAGGGTAAAGTTCAACACGACCATCGAGGCGTTTTCGATTTTGATATCGAGGATATCCGCTTCGATAACCTCTACCGGCGTGTCGGCACGGAAGGCATCAATATGGCGGCGGCAACGTTCAACCATGGCCGAAGAGTTGTCGACGGCGATGATGTTGCAACCCGCCACCTTGATATTCCGTCGCATCGACAGCGTTGCTGCGCCCAGAGAGCATCCAAGATCATACACCTGGCTGCCGGGTTGAACGAAACGTTCAGCCAACATGCCAATCATTGAAATGATATTGGAATAGCCGGGGACGGAACGCTGAATCATGTCGGGGAACACTTCAGCAACGCGTTCGTCGAAGGTCCAGTCGCCTAATTTGGCGATCGGGGCAGAAAAAAGAGTATCGCGGTTTGGCATAGCGGCAAATCAGTTCAGAATTCGAAGGGGCATATTCTAACAGATAACGGCAAGAAAGCGCAGCGGAAGCAGGCGGCGTAGCCGCCTGAGGAGCAACAGGGGATCAATGCAGGCTGAAAATAAGATCCCATGGCAGATAGAAAATGTTGGCTAATACCATTAGCACCAACGAAATGTAGGTTGCCGCCATGCCTGAACGACGCCAGCGAACTTCACGATTACGTAAGCCGTAGTAATGCACCAGGCGACCGGCCATCAGCATCAGGCCGCAAATATGGATCATCCATATTTCAGCGCCGTTCATTTCCATGAGCACCAGCAGTACGGCTGCAATAGGAATGTATTCTACGGCATTACCGTGAACGCGGATGGCGGTCTGTAGCTCATAAAAGCCCCCGTCGCCGTAAGCAACCCGGTATTGCATCCTTAGCCTAACCACGTCATAAGAGAGTTTGATCAACAACAATGCGCCGAGCACTACATAAAGCGCGCTTACCATTTTTAACTCCATTCCCTAACCAAAACTGGCAGCGAGCATCATAGCTGCCATTGCAATCACTGTCGCGAGGAAAAATCTGATGTAATCAGTCAGATTAATCGGTTAAAACAGTGCATCCTGCTCCGGCCAGTCCGGTGGCGAGGGTAAATTCGGAATTGCCTGATACAGCTGCTGCCAGATTTTCTGCGCTTGTTGGGGAGAGTCGCCGTTATCCGGCGTATGGATAAACAGAAATGGCTGGTGTTTTTGTTGCCAAAGGGGCAGTTTCTGCTGCCAGGCATCGAACCAGCGCAGGTTGTCCTGCAAGACGTCGCCACCGATAAAACGCACCAGCGGGTTGTTGGCCGTGACCAAGGCGTGCACCGGCAGCTTAGGCTTTTTCTGTTGTGCGTCACGTACGGCAGCGCTGTTGGGAATGGCATGATGTACGGGCCGGCTGTCAAGGATGACCCGATTGATACCGCGCTGATGTAACCCCTGATTTAACAGCCGCTCTTCTTCCCCCTTGCCGAAGAACGCGGGGTGTCTAACCTCCACGCCGTAAGTAAATTCTTTCGGCAATGCATCAAAGAATTGCCACATCGCCGGCAATTCAGCCGGGCCAAAAGCCGCAGGCAATTGAAGCCAAAGCTGGCCAATGCGTTGATGAACGGGGCTCAGACACTGATAAAAGGCCTGCAGTTCAGCGGCGCAGTTGCGCAGCGCGGCCTGATGGCTGATGGTGGCGGGAAACTTGAAACAAAAGCGAAAATCGTCGTTGGTCATATCGCGCCAGCGCTGGACAATGTCCAGTTTAGGCAACGCGTAGAAGGTGGTATTGCCTTCCACGCAATTAAAATAGCGGCTGTAATCCGCCAGATCGCGCAGCCCGATACGGTGCCAGGCCGGGTGTTGCCACTGTGGGAGTCCGATATACATCAGGCTTGCTTCTTCCTTAATTATTCCCGTCAGTCTACACGTTAACGTTACTCGTCAAGTGCGGCAAGAATTTCGCGGGTGCTGCGTACACGCGCCAGCCGCGGGAAGATATTGTCGAAAGCAAACTGGTGCATTTCAGCGTTTGCTGTGCTGCACACGTCTTCGGCGATCACCAATTCGTAGCCGTGTTCCCAGGCGGCGCGGGCGGTAGATTCCACGCCAATATTGGTGGCAATTCCCCCTAGCACAATGGATTTAATGCCGCGGCGACGCAGTTGCAGGTCAAGATCGGTGCCATAAAATGCGCCCCATTGGCGTTTGGTCACCAGAATGTCGCTGTCACTCACTGCCAGAGCGTCAGGAAATTCCCACCAGTTGTCAGGCAGCCCGCCGGCTGGCGCGGGAGATGGCTTGTCTACCGGCTGTTTCAGCGCTTCAGCGAAGGAGTCTGACCAGCCGACGCGCACCAGGATCACCGGGGCCGCCAATGAACGGAAATGTGCGGCTAACTGTGCACCATGGGCAACAACACTCTCGGCGCTGTGCGGGCCTCCGGCATAGGGTAGAATGCCGTTTTGCAAATCAATCAACACCAGGGCAGTGGTGTGGGCATCAAGTTTCAACATGGTCATATCTCGTGACGAGGTGGATAAAATGCGCACAAACGAAACCGCGCGCCAAACACGTGTTGATTCAGGCTACGTGAAAAAAGGGTCACCGGTTAATGGGAAATTTGTTAATCAATGTGTTATTTCGGGCAAAAACACATCATTTAGTGCTGCAACAAAGCTGTGTTCGCACTTATCTGGCGCATGAATTTCCTTTATAATGATCGCCTTTTTTCAACACACTTTACGCCAAAGACCTATGCCGATTTATGAATATGCATGTGGTGCTTGCAGCCTTCGGTTAGAGAAACTGCAAAAATTTTCCGATGCGCCGCTGACAGATTGTCCGGCGTGTGGGCAGCCCGCGTTAACCAAGCTGATTTCTTCCACGGGGTTCCAGTTAAAGGGCACCGGTTGGTATGCAACAGACTTCAAACCGGGCAAGAAATAGAGTTCATCAGAAATTATCAGAAAACAGCCGTGTGGCAGGTGCCAAAAGCCCGCGCGGCATCGGCTTAAGCCAAAAGGATAGCGTATGCGTACTGAATATTGCGGGCAGTTGAATCTGTCCCACGTGGGCCAGGAAGTCACTCTGTGTGGTTGGGTCAACCGTCGTCGCGATCTGGGCGGCCTGATCTTTATTGATATGCGCGACCGCGAAGGCATCGTGCAGGTGTTCTTCGATCCAGACCAGAAGGTCGCGTTCGATAAGGCGTATGACCTGCGTAATGAATTCTGCATCCAGATCGTCGGCACAGTGCGTGCGCGTCCGGACAGCCAGATCAATAAAGATATGGCCACCGGTGAAGTCGAAGTCTTCGCCCATGCCCTGGAGATCATCAACCGCTCCGAACCATTGCCGCTGGATTCCAACCAGGTTAACAGCGAAGAAGCGCGCCTGAAGTATCGCTACCTGGATCTGCGTCGTCCTGAAATGGCTGACCGCTTGAAAACCCGCGCTAAAATCACCAGCTTTGTGCGTCGCTTTATGGACAGCCACGGCTTCCTCGACATCGAAACACCGATGCTGACCAAAGCTACGCCGGAAGGCGCGCGTGACTATCTGGTACCGAGTCGCGTGCATAAAGGCAAATTCTATGCGCTGCCGCAGTCACCACAGCTGTTCAAGCAGTTGCTGATGATGTCCGGTTTCGATCGCTACTATCAAATCGTCAAGTGCTTCCGTGACGAAGACTTGCGTGCTGATCGCCAGCCTGAATTTACCCAGATCGACGTGGAAACCTCTTTCATGACTGCCGAACAGGTGCGTGAAGTGATGGAGAAACTGGCACGTGAACTGTGGCTGGACGTGAAGGGCGTTGATTTGGGCGATTTCCCGATCATGACCTTCGAAGAGGCCATGCGCCGTTACGGATCTGACAAGCCAGACCTGCGTAACCCGCTGGAGCTGGTGGACGTTGCCGATCTGGTAAAAGACGTGGAGTTCAAAGTCTTCTCCGGTCCGGCCAACGATGCTAAAGGCCGCGTCGCTGCCATTCGTGTTCCTGGCGGCGCGCAGTTGACCCGTAAATTGATCGACGAGTACGGTGCATTCGTTAATATTTATGGTGCTAAAGGCCTGGCTTGGCTGAAGGTTAATGACCGTGCCGCCGGCATGGAGGGTGTACAAAGCCCTATCGCCAAATTCCTCAGTGCGGACGTTCTGGAAGCCATCCTGGCGCGTACCAACGCACAGACAGGCGATATTCTGTTCTTCGGTGCCGACAGCTTCAAGATTGTGACTGATGCGATGGGCGCGCTGCGTCTGAAACTGGGCCGCGATCTGGAACTGACTAAACTGGACAGTTGGGCACCGCTGTGGGTGGTTGACTTCCCAATGTTCGAAGAGGACGGTGAAGGTGGTCTGGCAGCGATGCACCATCCGTTCACGGCACCACGCGACATGAGCCCGGAAGAGCTGGCCGTAACGCCAACCAACGCCATTGCCAACGCCTACGACATGGTGATTAACGGTTATGAAGTGGGTGGCGGTTCTGTACGTATTCACCGCAGTGAAATGCAGCAAACGGTCTTTAGCATCCTGGGTATTACCGAACACGAACAGCGTGAGAAATTCGGTTTCTTGTTGGACGCATTGAAGTACGGTACACCACCGCACGCTGGGCTGGCCTTCGGTTTGGATCGTTTGGTGATGCTGTTGACCGGTACGGACAACATCCGTGACGTTATCGCCTTCCCGAAAACCACGGCTGCGGCCTGTTTGATGACCGAAGCACCCAGCTTCGCCAATCCGGCGTCGTTGCAGGAGCTGGCTATCTGTGTGGTAAAGAAAGCCTCTGCGGAACAAGAGAGCGAGTGATGAACTACAAGCGACCCGAGTCTATTCTGGTAGTGATTTATGCCATCTCCAGTGGCCGGGTGCTGATGTTACAGCGGCGCGATGATACGGAATTCTGGCAGTCGGTTACCGGCAGTCTGGAGGCCGCAGAATCGCCGCCGCATGCCGCACGGCGTGAGGTCAAGGAAGAAGTCGGCATCGATATCGAAGCAGAGAATCTGCCGTTGTTCGATTGCCAGCGCTGTGTGGAGTTTGAACTCTTTGTCCATTTGCGACATCGCTATGCCCCGGGGACCACGCGCAATAAAGAGCATTGGTTCTGTCTGGCTTTGCCTGAAGAGCGAGATCCGGTGATTACCGAGCATCACGCCTACCAGTGGCTTGACGCGGCGGAAGCCGTGAAACTGACCAAGTCCTGGAGCAATCAGCAGGCGATTGAAGAGTTTGTGATTAATTCAGTCCAGTAATTTTTTCGGAGATTTTTATGGCAGGTCATAGTAAGTGGGCCAACACAAAGCACCGTAAAGCAGCGCAAGATTCCAAGCGCGGTAAAATTTTCACCAAAATTATTCGCGAGCTGGTGACGGCTGCGAAACTGGGCGGTGGCGATCCGGGTGCTAACCCGCGTCTGCGCGCGGCGATCGATAAGGCGCTGTCTAACAACATGACGCGTGACACCCTGAACCGTGCTATCGCACGCGGTGTGGGTGGTGATGATGATTCCAACATGGAAACCATCATTTATGAAGGTTACGGCCCGGGCGGCACTGCCGTCATGATCGAATGCCTGAGTGACAACCGTAACCGTACCGTGGCAGAAGTGCGTCATGCCTTCACGAAATGCGGCGGAAACCTTGGTACCGATGGTTCAGTGGCTTACCTGTTCACCAAAAAAGGCGTAATCACTTACGCACCGGGTCTGGATGAAGACGTGGTAATGGAAGCAGCACTGGAAGCCGGCGCTGAGGATATCGTCAGCTACGACGATGGGGTGATCGACGTGTTCACCGCGTGGGAAAATCTCGGCGAAGTGAAAGATGCACTGACTGCTGCCGGCTTTACCGCTGAGTCAGCGGAAGTTTCCATGATCCCATCGACCAAGGCCGATATGGATGAAGAAACTGCACCTAAGTTGCTGCGTCTGATCGACATGCTGGAAGACTGTGACGACGTGCAGGAGGTTTACCACAACGGTGAGATCTCCGACGAAGTTGCAGCTACGCTGTAATCAGCTTGAAGTATGGCGCTGCTGCGTGGCAGCGCCTGGCAACATTAATGCCTAACGCAAGGTGGGTGTAGGGATGACGATCATACTCGGTATCGATCCCGGATCGCGCGTCACCGGTTACGGCCTTATTCGTCAGCAAGGCCGTCAGTTAAGCTATGTCGCCAGCGGCTGCATCCGCACCGTGGTGGATGACATGCCGACGCGTTTGAAGCTGATTTACGCCGGCGTCAGCGAAATCATTACCCAGTTTAAACCGGACTTTTTCGCCATTGAGCAGGTGTTTATGGCGAAAAACCCGGATTCGGCGCTCAAGCTAGGGCAGGCGCGCGGCGTGGCGATTGTCGCTGCCGTGAACCAGGATCTGGAAGTGTTTGAGTATGCGGCACGACAGGTAAAGCAGACGGTGGTCGGCACGGGCGCGGCGGAAAAGGCACAGGTGCAGCATATGGTGCGTTCGTTGCTTAAACTGTCGGCTAACCCCCAGGCTGATGCCGCCGATGCCTTGGCAATTGCCATTACCCACTGCCACCTCAGTCAAAATGTGCTGAGGATGAGTGAAGGGCGGTTGAACCTGGCGCGTGGGCGTTTAAAGTAGTGCTTAATCAGCGATAACTGAGGCTGGATATTCATCCAGCCTTTTTTATGTTATAAGCTTTACCAGCACGGCATGGCAGAAGGTCATGCTCAGGAATTCAGCAGGAGGGTAAATGATAGGTCGTCTCAGAGGATATATTCTGGAAAAGCAGCCGCCACTGGTATTACTGGAGGTAAACGGTGTGGGCTATGAAGTGCATATGCCGATGACCTGTTTTTATGAGCTGCCGGAGCTGGGGCAAGAGGCTATCGTGTTTACCCAATTTGTGGTGCGCGAAGATGCACAACTGCTGTATGGCTTTAATGATAAGCAAGAGCGTGCACTGTTCCGCGAGTTGATCAAAGTGAACGGCGTAGGGCCAAAGTTGGCGTTGGCTATTTTGTCCGGTATGTCTGCGCAACAGTTCGTCAGTGCGGTGGAACGCGAAGAGATCACGTCCTTGGTGAAATTACCGGGCGTGGGCAAAAAAACCGCAGAGCGCCTGGTCGTAGAAATGAAAGACCGCTTCAAAGGGCTTAATGGCGATCTGTTTAACAGCAGCAGCGAAATCACGCTGCCTGCCACTTCCGCACAAACCGTCGAGGTGGATGCTGAAGCTGAAGCCGCCTCTGCGCTGGTGGCATTGGGCTATAAACCGCAGGAAGCGAGCCGCATGGTAAGTAAAATCGCCAAGCCGGGTGCCGATTGCGAAACCCTGATCCGCGACGCGTTGCGCGCCGCGCTGTAAGCGCCGATAAGAGGTAGAGAATGATTGAAGCCGATCGCCTGATTTCTGCCGAGCCGATCAATGAAGAAGAAATTCTTGATCGCGCAATACGGCCGAAGCTGCTGACGGAATATGTTGGTCAGCCGCATGTCCGCGAGCAGATGGAAATCTTTATTCAGGCGGCCAAGCAGCGTGGCGATGCGCTGGACCATTTGCTGATCTTCGGCCCTCCAGGGTTGGGTAAAACCACGCTGGCCAATATCGTTGCTAATGAAATGGGCGTTAATTTGCGTACCACTTCCGGCCCGGTGCTGGAGAAGGCAGGGGATTTGGCAGCGATGCTGACCAATCTCGAACCGCACGACGTTCTGTTTATTGATGAAATCCACCGCCTTTCTCCAGTAGTAGAAGAAGTGCTGTATCCGGCGATGGAAGATTATCAACTGGACATTATGATCGGCGAAGGCCCCGCTGCACGTTCGATCAAGCTCGATTTGCCGCCTTTTACGTTGGTGGGCGCAACCACCCGTGCCGGTTCGCTGACATCGCCATTGCGTGACCGTTTCGGTATCGTGCAACGCCTGGAGTTTTATCAGGTTGCCGATTTGCAGCACATTGTTTCACGTAGCGCTAACTGCCTGGGGCTGGATCTGTCGGACGAAGGGGCGCATGAAGTGGCTCGTCGCGCGCGGGGGACTCCACGTATCGCTAACCGTTTGCTGCGCCGAGTGCGCGACTTCGCCGAAGTCCGCGCCAATGGCGTGATCAGCGGCGATGTGGCGATGCAAGCGCTGGACATGTTGAATGTTGACGCAGAAGGTTTCGACTACATGGACCGCAAGCTGCTACTGGCAATTATCGACAAATTCACCGGTGGACCTGTTGGTTTGGATAACCTGGCGGCTGCGATTGGCGAGGAACGAGAAACGATCGAGGACGTTATCGAGCCTTTCCTGATCCAGCAAGGTTTTATCCAGCGCACACCGCGTGGGCGCATGGCTACCAATCATGCTTATAAGCACTTTGGTATGGTGCGCGAAGAGTAAGTCTTGCGTGGTCATCTGCATGAAAAAGGGCCGCTAATTGCGGCCCTTTTTCATAACTGCACGGGTAATCAGGCATGCTGCTTTTTGGATAGGCTCAAAATAAACAGCACGGCTGCGCTCAGAACTACCGACGGGCCGGCCGGCGTGTCGTAAAATGCCGAGAAGGCTAATCCCCCCGTCACCGCAAGCACACCAACCAGTACCGCGTATCCGGCCATTTGTTCCGGTGTGCGGGCGAAACGCCGTGCGGTTGCCGCTGGGATAATCAACAGTGAAGTGATAATCAGCGCGCCGACGAATTTCATTGCCAGGCCGATGGTGAGGGCTGTGACCAGCATTAACATGGTGCGTGCTCGCACCAGGTTAACGCCGTCAACGTGCGCGAGTTCCGGGCTGATGGTCATCGACAGCAGGTTACGCCATTGCCACCACAGGATCAGCAGCACGAGAGTAACGCCAATACCAATCATCCAAATATCGTTGAGCGTGACCGACAGCAGATCGCCAAACAGATAGGCCATGAGATCGACCCGGACGTTGGACATCAGAGCAACCACCACCAATCCCAGCGAGAGCGCGCTGTGCGCCATAATACCGAGCAGGGTATCAACGGACAGTTGCGGACGACGCTCCAGCCACACCAGCACCAGTGCCAACACCAGCGTGACAGCAATCACCGCGTAGAACGGATTCACGTCAAGCAGCAGGCCGAACGCCACACCCAAGAGTGAGGCGTGTGCCAAAGTATCCCCGAAATAAGACATCCGACGCCAAACTACAAAAGAGCCGAGTGGCCCTGCGGCACCGGCAAGAAGCACCCCGGCGAGCCAGCCAGGTAATAACAGTTCAATCATGCCTCACGGCCCCCGGTTTTCTTCAACACAATTCGTCCTTGCAGGTCATGGCGGTGATTATGGTGGTGGCGATAGACCGCCAGTTGTTCTGCGCCACGGTTGCCGAACATGGCGATAAATTCAGGATGCATCGACACCACTTCCGGCGCACCGGAACAACAAATGTGTTGGTTGAGGCACAGCACTTCGTCGGTTTTCGCCATCACCAGATGCAGGTCATGGGAAACCATCAGTACCGCGCAGCCTAATTCTTTGCGCAGTTGATTGATCAGATCGTACAACGCTAGTTGGCCATTGACGTCGACCCCTTGCGTGGGTTCATCCAGCACCAGCAACTGCGGTTTATTCAGTAAGGCCCGAGCCAGCAGCACGCGCTGGTTCTCACCGCCAGAGAGCTTTTGCATTGGCTG
The DNA here is from genome assembly GCF_058191755.1 of Serratia sp. CoH_122_TC_1. Classification (NCBI taxonomy): domain Bacteria; kingdom Pseudomonadati; phylum Pseudomonadota; class Gammaproteobacteria; order Enterobacterales; family Yersiniaceae; genus Serratia; species Serratia sp. CoH_122_TC_1. The sequence goes on along the minus strand of NZ_JBXWLA010000020.1, from coordinate 2,962 downwards.
ATCAATCAGGTGCGCAGCTTGTACACGCTTAAGCGCTGGCAGGATATCGGTTTTTTTAACGCCGGGTTTTAGGCGCATAAAGCGGCTGACGGTAAGCGGGAGGGTAGCGTCGAGGTGCAGCTTTTGCGGCACATACCCGATACGTAAGCCAGGCTCACGTGCCAGTGTGCCTTCCGTTGGTGCAATGAGCCCCAACACCACGCGTACCAGCGTGGATTTGCCCGCACCGTTTGGGCCGAGCAGCGTCAGGATACGACCCGGCTGCAGGCTGAGCGAAATATTCGACAGCACCTTACGGTTGCCAAAGGATACGGAGATATTTTTTAGCGTTGTCAGTGTGGACATCTCATGATTACATTTTGCAGAACTAACCGAATGTTATAATATCACGCTTCGCTAACGAAAACGACGGGATTACGGATAATGGCACAGAAAAATAAATGGTTACAACGCACGCTACTGGCCAGTGCATTGATAATGGCGGGACCGCTGAGCAACGCCTCTGCGGCGGTGGTGACGTCCATTCGCCCATTGGGCTTTATCGCCTCGGCAATTGCTGATGGGGTAACGCCAACGGAGGTTCTGTTGCCGGACGGTGCATCACCGCATGACTTCGCGCTGCGGCCTTCCGATATTCAGCGTTTGCGTGCCGCGGATCTGGTGGTATGGGTAGGTCCAGATATGGAAGCCTTCCTGACAAAATCGTTAGCGCCAGTAGCGGCTAAACACCAGGTCGCCATCAGCGAACTGAGTGGCGTGAAACCTTTGCTGATGAAAGGCGAAGATGATGACCACGATCATGAACATGCAACAGATGCGCATAATCATGCCGACCATGATGAGGGCGACGGGCATCATCACGGTGAATATAACATGCATGTTTGGCTGTCCCCAGAAGTGGCAAAAGTGACCGCGATCGCGATTCACGACAGGTTATTGGAACTTATGCCACAAAATAAGGACAAATTAGACGCAAACCTGCGCCAGTTCGAGAATCTGCTGACGCAAACTGACAAAAATGTTGGTAACATGCTTAAGCCTGTGCAAGGTAGGGGATATTTTGTTTTTCATGATGCTTATGGCTATTTTGAGAAACACTTCGGCTTGAGCCCATTGGGCCATTTTACCGTTAACCCCGAAATCCAACCTGGAGCACAGCGCTTACACCAAATTCGAACACAGTTGGTTGAGCAGAAAGCAGTATGCGTTTTTGCTGAGCCACAATTCAGGCCAGCCGTAATTAATGCTGTTGCCAAAGGGACCAATGTGCGTTCAGGAACGCTGGATCCGCTGGGCATCGGCATCGCACTGGGTAAAGACAGCTACGGGAACTTCCTGACTCAGTTGTCAAACCAGTACGTGAGCTGCCTGAAGTAAAGATTATGAGGATAAAATCGAGTGCAGCAGATAGTCCGAACTATCGCTCTGGCGTATAACAACCTGCCACGGCCCCACCGCGTCATGCTGGGGTCGTTGACAGTCGTTACATTGGCCGTCGCTGTTTGGCGGCCTTTTGTTTATCACCCAGAACATAACCCCATCGTTAAGAGCATTGAATTAGAATCCAGCCAATTACGTTCCTTGTTACCTGAAGCCAGTGAACCTATCGACGTTGACCAACCCACCCCCGATGATGACATCCCACAGGATGAGCTGGACCAGAAGGTCGCCGGCGAGGATGGAGTGCATGAATATGTGGTTTCGACGGGTGATACGCTGGGCAGCATTCTGACCCAATATGGCATCGATATGTCGGACGTCACGCTGTTGGCATCGCAAAACCGCGATCTGCGTAATCTGAAAATCGGCCAACAACTGTCCTGGACAGTGAACGAAGCCGGCGATTTGCAGCGTTTGACGTGGGAAGTGTCTCGACGTGAGACCCGCACCTACGATCGTACAGGCAACACCTTCAAAGAAACCCAGGAAGCTCAGCAAGGCGAATGGCGCAACAATGTCATCAGTGGTCGTTTAAACGGCAGTTTTGTCAGCAGCGCCAGCAATGCCGGCCTGAGTCGTGCTGAGATCAATGCAGTGATCAAAGCGTTGCAATGGCAGTTGGACTTCCGTAAGTTGCGCAAGGGCGATCAGTTCTCTGTGTTAATGTCCCGTGAACATTTTGACGGCAAGAGTGCGCAGAGCCAGTTACTGGGTGTTCGCATGCGTAGCGGCGGTAAAGACTATTACGCCATTCGTGCCGAGGACGGTAAATTCTACGATCGTCAGGGTTCTGGTTTGGCGCGTGGCTTTATGCGTTTCCCAACCATGAAACAGTTCCGCATTTCCTCAAACTTCAACCCGCGCCGCGTTAACCCTGTGACAGGGCGTATTGCACCGCATAAAGGTGTCGACTTTGCGATGCCGGTAGGTACCCCGGTGCTGGCTGTCGGTGACGGTGAGGTGTTGATCGCCAAACGTAGCGGAGCTGCGGGTAACTATGTGGCGATCCGCCACGGTCGTCAGTACACCACGCGCTATATGCACCTGAAAAAGCTGTTGGTCAAGCCAGGGCAGAAGGTGAAACGTGGTGACCGCATCGCATTATCCGGCAATACCGGCCGTTCTACCGGCCCACATCTGCACTTTGAAATGTGGACTAACCAACAGGCGGTGAACCCGTTGACGGCGAAACTGCCACGCTCTGAAGGGCTGACCGGTAAAGATCGCAGCGATTATCTGGCGCAGGTGAAAGAAGTGGTTCCTCAACTGCAGCTAGATTAATGCATTTGTCGGGGCGCGTTACCGCGCCAGTGATTCCATCGGCCTGATTAAGGGCCGATGTTGTTTTATATTGGCGCTTCGCCGTTGTTAATTGCAAAATCAATCATTGCAATTATGATTAGCCGAACCGCTAAGTTAAGAGCTTGTGCATGCAAAACGAAAAAAAATCAAATCCTGAGTTCATCCCGCAATTTCAGAAAGCCTTTTACCACCCGCGCAACTGGGGCGTTTGGTTAGGAAC